>NZ_JAYEEY010000023.1:0-83934 GCF_035156415.1 Algoriphagus persicinus | reverse complement strand
AACAGGTCTTGAAAATCTCTTTACCAGTCAAAAAAAGACCCTGGATGGATGGCATCTTCTCCCAAATTCAGAATCTAAGCCCCCCTTTTAATTATTCTAATGCATAATCCGGGTTTAATTGAATCTGTAAGAACTTGATTCAGCAAAATAAACACTGCGGTCTATGAGAAGTTTTTTTCCATAAAGCGCTACTTCTGTCCTTTCTAAATTTTTGAAGTGAGTTGGGTCTACTTGCTAACTAGTGATTGGAAAATGTAGCAGCTCGCAAGATCACTATCCTGCATTTGCCATTTAGAGCTAGTGGTATAATGCAATTCATGAGCTCAAACAAAAAGAGCCATCCCGGTTTTGGGATAGCTCTATGGGTAGATTTGGTTGTACTAATTACTAATTTAAGAACTCATCAAATGTCAAACTTACAAAGTACATGGTTCCCACGGTTGGGTTACCCCAAGCCTGGGTGTAGCCTTTGCTGAATAGGTTAGAACCACCTACTTTTAAAATTGACTTGATGCTTTTTAATTTATAGCTCACTTGAGCATCTAATGTTCCGTAAGCAGGAATTACCGATAACTGTTGAGTGGAAACAGCAGGATTTACAAAAGAAGATTGCCATGCAAATTCCCCTTGCCATCTGTATGCTACCGCAAATCCAAGATTATCTACAACCTCTCTGTTGGCGAAATTCAAAACGTAACGATACTCAGGAGTATTGAAACTAGGCTGGAAACCCGTCTCTGCTAACTCATCCAAGTTGGAGAGTGTATTATAAGAAATGTTTCCTCCGATAGTATATCCTTTCGGCAGTCTGTAATCCAGACTAGCAGCCCAGCCCCAGGATTTGATAATCTCAGTTCTATTCACAGGCATGGAGTAGATATTCCTTGCATTTGCTATTGCTCCGATTAGGTTTAAGCCGGTGATTGGATTGGGACCTGCTAGTCCTGCATCAGTAGCGTCCTGAACTAATACTTGATTACCATTGAAATTTTCAAATCTATTGAAATATGCATAGGCATCTACCAACAGATTTTGTCTCCAAATCCCTTTGTATCCCACTTCGAAAGATTTCACCCGCTCTGGTTTGAATTCTTTGACCGGATAGGGCTGCAGTTGACTAATATTTGCTGCTGCAGCTAAAAAGCCAACTGTTTGGGCCACTGCTGCAGGTGCTTCAGAAGGATCTATCAATCCGGCAGCTATTTGCTGCTGTACTATTGCTAGAGCTTGCGCTTGAATAGCCGGATCTTGAGTTGATTGCTGAACTGCACCACCATAACTGGAAACATTAGCGAGTGTGTAACTTGGGTTTGAATTCAGATTGTAACGATCTGCAAAGAAAGGCAATCCTCCTATCAAACGGGCTTGTGGTGTATTCAGATCTATGTACTGATCTTGGTTGGTCGGAATCCGGAATCCTGTCTGGTAGGAAGCTCTGAAGTTGTGGTTTCCTTCGGTAAATACTCCGGATACTCGTGGAGACCACTGTCCTGCAAAGTTCTCATTTTTATCATAGCGAGCAGAAGCTGTCAGTTTGAATTTATCACTAAAAAACTTCTTAGAGCCCTGAATATACCCACCGTATTCCTTGATGTTGAACTCATCGCCGTTTTCGTCAAGGGCAAAAATTGTCCCGTTTGAATTCAGGTCATAAATTCTATAATTAGCACCTACTACAAACTCAGCAAATTTGATTTGCTCTGAGAAATTGTAAGATCCTTCGAAGTGATATAAGTTACTGCTGTCAACAAACCTAGCCCCAACACCATTTTGATCTCCGGGAATAGGTCTAGAAGAAACAGCATTCAGAGCATTTTGGAATTCAGAAGTTCCAGGCATATACCTTCCTTGATCTGCGAATTCCCTAGCAGCTAAGTGTGCCTGATCTGCAGGAAGTCCTCCTCCAATCGCTTGTGCATAAGCACCTACGTATTCCGGAAACCACCGTGAACTTGCTTTCCAAGCTTCATTTATTCCTTGGGCGGCTGTTCCGACGGCAAAAGCATCACCTGATCTCTCTTGGGTGGTATAGGCTCTCATATACCAATTGGAAGCTCTCAATTCAGCTTTGTATTGTCCCATGGTAAAATCCTTCAGAGAATACCTATCTGCTCCTGTATAAACAGTGGTACCAAAACCAAGATTACCTTGAAGTACTGCTTCTATATTATCATTGATTCTATAATGAAGAGCTGCGTTTAATTTAATCGACTTAGTGCCATAATCAGCTATATCTCTTTCTAGGTATCCTGTTCTAGAAACAGAGGTGCTTGGAATCAAGGGAAGTGCAGCCGCTGGCAGAAATCCAGCATTCACCATAGCTTGCGCTACAGATAGCATATTTACGTTGGTTTCATCACCGTAACTATTCACTCCATTATAGGCGGGGTTATTGAAAGTGGTTCCAGTTTTAATAGTAGAGCCATTCAGAAGAGATTGATCACGGAAGTCATTTGCCTGCCAATCATCTGCTGTTAAGTATTCAAAGTTCACCTTGAAGGCAAACTTGTCACTAATGGCTTTGGCATATCTGGCACTGAAATTATAAAACCCGGTGGCAGCTTTGGATCTACCACTTTCATCCATGATGCCTGTTTTTACACTGGCCGAAAGTCCTTGATAAAGGAATGGGCTTTTGGAGTTCATCAGCAAAATACCATTGATGGCATTGGGGCCATAGAGTGCAGAAGAAGCACCCGGTAGTAACTCTACACTTTCGAGATCAAGTTCTGAAATGCCTACAATATTGCCAATCGAAAAATTCAAACCTGGGGCTTGATTATCCATGCCATCAATCAGCTGAACTGTTCTCACGTTACCATTTGCATTGAATCCACGGGTATTGAAGGACTTGAACAGGAGGGATTGCGTACTCATTTCCACGCCTTTCATGTTATTAATCGCATCATAGAAACTTGCTTGTGGAGCATCCCGAATAGCGATGATATCCATTTTCTCTACAGACACAGGAGATTGTAATACACTTTCTTCCACTCTCGATGCAGAGACGACGACTTCTTGTCCCAGAATGGCAGTTTCTACAAGTTGTATATTCAATGATGTCTGACTAGTGTTTATCAGCACTTCTTGGGTATTGTAGCCTACCATTGAAAATACTAACGATAAAGGTGGCTCCTGATTGACATTTAGAGAGTACCTACCAGTGAGATCGGATATTGTTCCGATCACCTTTCCTTTTACCAAAATATTGACACCAACTAGGGTCTCTTTGGAGTCTGCATCGGTCACTGTACCAGCAATAGTTGTTTGGCCAATAACTCTACCTGAAGTGAGGGAAATCAGGAGTGTTAGTAAAAACACTGAGGCTCTGATTTTGATTATAAAATTGCTCATAGGCCATTTTATTTAATATTTAGGTTTATTGAATTTCGGGTGAAAATCCATTAAGTAATACGCGAAAATTAGCTTAAAAATCGAATTATTGACTTTTTATCCTCAAAATATTATAAGTATTGCAATATCCGAAACATGGGGTTAGTCAGCAACAGAGGGATTCACTTAAATATTTAAAATTATTTGATGTCTTTATTGAAAATCCATAGGCCAACTTCCTGTTTTGTTGACAATTCAAAAAACCATGATTATTTTAATCGGGGAGGATAAAAGCAAAAAGCCCAGCTTTCGCCAGGCTGTTTCTCAATGAGCAAACGTTCTTTACCCTGCTTTGTTTTCTTCATTCACATGCGTCACCAATCTATCGCATAGCTCTTTGATCTCTTCAGACATATACTCATCCGCTGTGCTGTTTAGGATCGTCTGTGCCATTCCACCCAAAATATCAATGTAAAATCGCTTCATTTCTACCACCGACATTTCTTCAGTCCAAAGGTCGATACGAAGTGTACTATGATTTTGATTGTCCCAGACATTTAGGCTGATGCTTTTGGTATCTTCCAGGCCTGCTCCTTCTTTATCTGAAGCATCCCACTTGATTGTTTTTGGAAAGCTATTTTCATCTAAATCGACTTGGAATTTGATTTCTGAGTTTTTCATGTATTTATATTTTTCTTTCAAAGGTCATAACCTGTCCCGTGAGGAAGGAAACGGGATGAAATCTCGCATAACGGATAGTAATCCTTCCGTGTGTTGCTTGCATCATGCTCGATTTCATATGTTATAAGTTGATCCCATTAGAACCTTGAGTGATTTTGCAAAATTAACCAGGTTAACTTCATGAGCATTGCCTGAGTTCATTTTTGCTATGTATTAAGCAAAAATCATTTCAGGAATTTCACCTTCTATGATCAGTTTGCCTGCGGTCTTGGCTTTGATATCGGCTACCGATACTCCAGGAGCTCTTTCTAGGAGTATAAATCCTCCGGCTTGGGAGATTTCTAGCACGGCTAGATCAGTGACTATTTTCTTCACGCAGCGGATTCCGGTGATGGGAAGGGAGCACTCCGGCAGAAGTTTGGATTCTCCTGATCGAGAGCAATGCTGCATGGCCACGATGATATTATCTGCCGAAGCTACCAGATCCATCGCTCCTCCCATTCCTTTGACCATTTTGCCAGGGATTTTCCAGTTAGAGATATCTCCATTTTCTGAAACTTCCATTGCCCCGAGAATAGTCAAGTGTACATGTCCACCCCGAATCATTGCGAAGGAGTCAGCAGAGTTGAATAGAACCGATCCTTTCGCCATAGTCACAGTTTGCTTCCCGGCATTGATCAGATCCGGGTCTAGTTGATCCTCGGTGGGGAAGGGGCCAATTCCCAGCAAGCCATTTTCCGATTGGAGCACAACTTCCAGCTCATCAGGAATGTAATTGGCAACTAAGGTGGGAATCCCTATTCCTAAATTTATGTATTGCCCATTCTTTACCTCTTTGGCTATTCTCTGGGCTATTTGATCTTTTGTAAGCATTTTGGGTTTGGTTTTGAAGTCAATGGAAAAAGATGAGATGGAGAACCTAAATAGTTTACCTAGTTAGAGACTGTTCTCTGCTCTATTCTCTTTTCGTAGTCTTTTCCTTGAAAAATACGCTGTACATAGATTCCGGGGGTGTGTATCTCGTTTGGATTGAGTTCACCGGCAGGAACCAATTCTTCCACTTCGGCAATACAAATTCTACCCGCAGTAGCCATTATTGGATTGAAGTTGCGAGCTGTACCTTTGAATATCAGATTGCCGGCTGTATCGCCCTTCCATGCTTTCACGATAGAGAAATCAGCTTTAAGGCATCTTTCCAGAAGATACAATTTTCCATCAAATTCCCGGATTTCCTTTCCCTCAGCCACCTCTGTACCAACTCCGGCAGGAGTGAAAAAAGCGGGAATACCAGCTCCTCCTGCACGTACACGCTCAGCAAGTGTTCCCTGTGGAATCAAGTCCACCTCAAGTTCTCCGCTCAGCAATTGTCTTTCAAACTCTGCATTTTCTCCTACATAGCTAGAAATCATCTTTTTGACCATTCGTTTTCTAAGCAGCAGGCCAATACCAAAATCGTCCACTCCGGCATTGTTTGACACGATGGTCAAGCCAGAAATGTCTCTTTCTAAGAGTGCAGAAATGCAATTCTCGGGAATGCCGCACAAGCCAAAGCCTCCCATCATCAGCATGCAATTGCTGGGGATGTCTGCTACTGCCTCACGGGCATTATTTACAGTTTTGTTGATCATATAATATGGGTTTATAGCAAGTTTTTGGCATTCTTCTGGTCAATAAAAAGTTGTTCTTTCAAGGCTACCAAACCATCAAATTTTCTCTCCTCACGAAGGAATGCTTTAATATAAATAGTGATCTGTTTATCATACAAATCTCCTTGAAAATCAAATAAATTGGCTTCTACAGTTTTCTGGGTTCCATTGACCGTTGGTCGATTTCCTATGTTCAACATAGCTTTGTAAAGTGCGCCATTCACCAAAGCTTCTACTGCGTAAACGCCATCTTTGGGGATAAGTTTGTAATTGTTGGGTATATGGATATTGGCTGTAGGGAAGCCGATAGATCGACCGATCTGCTGACCTTTGATTACTAATCCGTTTAATTCATAAGGACGGCCCAAATAATTTATGGCTGTAGGAATGTCGCTTGTCTCTAGTGCATGGCGGATTTTGGTGCTGGATACACCTATGTCTTCTACATCCTGCCGGGAAATTTCCTCCAGTCCAAAGCCATATTCTTCATGATGTGCTTGCAGATATTCAAAACTTCCTTCACGATTTTTACCAAAACGATGATCATAGCCTATGACCAGTTTTTTGGTTTGAATTTTATCTACCAATACTGACTCGATAAATTCTTTGGAGGTAAGTTGGGAGAATTCCATAGTGAAGGGAATAGTGACCAAGTGGTCGATGCCAAATTGCCGAAGTAGCTTAGCCTTCTCCTCAAAGGTGCTTAAAAGTCTCAGGTTATGCTCATCTGGATAGAGCACCAACCTAGGATGAGGCCAAAAAGTAATAAGAACGGTCTCCCCATTAATAGAGCGAGCTAATTCCCGGATTCGATGAAGTATTTTCTGATGCCCAAGATGCACTCCATCAAATGTACCGCTGGTGACCACGGCATTGGATAGTTTGGGAAAATCACTTAGGCCTTCATAGATTTTCATTGGTTCTTGCTTTGATTTCTTCTACTAAAGATAAAAGCTCGTGTGCTTCTGAGAGTTTGAAATTACCAATTCTTGTTCTGCAAAGCGAACTCATAAAAGCTCCCACAGTCAGTTTTTCTCCTANTCTTCTACTAAAGATAAAAGCTCGTGTGCTTCTGAGAGTTTGAAATTACCAATTCTTGTTCTGCAAAGCGAACTCATAAAAGCTCCCACAGTCAGTTTTTCTCCTAGGTCTCTAGCCAGACTGCGGATATAAGTACCTTTAGAACAAACGATTCTAAACTCTACAGTTGGGTTATCAAACTTGGTGATTTCAAATTCACTCACGGTCACAGGACGTGGATCCATTTTTACTTCCTTGCCCTTTCTGGCAGATTCATAGACCCGTTTTCCATCGACTTTAATGGCAGAGTGCATAGGGGGAATTTGCAGAATATCACCTGTAAGTTCGGCCACAGCAACTTTTACTTGTTCTATAGTAATATTTGATGGATCAGAAACAGGTACAATGGGTTGTTCCAAATCAAAAGAATCTGTAGTAGCTCCAATTACAAAAGTCCCGGTGTATTCCTTCTCCTGCCCCATGAAAGAGTCAATTTGCTTGGTCATTTTTCCTGCGCAAACGATAAGTAATCCAGTGGCTAAAGGATCAAGTGTACCGGCATGTCCTACTTTTTTGATCCGAAGGGTATTTCGGACTTTTTTTACTACATCAAAAGATGTCCATTCTAGCGGTTTGTTGATTAAAAAAACTTCTCCGTAAGGCTCTTCCTGCATTTTTTTTGGATAAAAAGGCTAGGGAATCAGAAATCAACTAGCGCAAATAATGAATTATGAATTGGGCTCAGACTTAGCAAAAATTGCGTAAAATTGGAAAAAAAACCCAGCCAAAGTTACGATAGGACCAATAGTCAACCCCAGCACGCCATTTCCGTGCGGTTGGTTATCCATTCCGATTAGTATGAATCCTAATATTATTAACCCAATACCGATGAACATCAGCTTGTAGTTTTTGCGGGAAAAGGGGAAAGATGATTTGCTCATTATATTAATAAAGTTCGTCCAAAGACATATTTAAATACTTGTTCACAGCTCGCAAGGTACTTAGTACAGACAGAATTCCGCCCACTGAAATCAGAATACCAAAAAGAAACAACAACAATTGCTGATTTTGAAGCATTGCAAATCCTTCAATATTCGCCTGAGTATATTTCACCAACGCGAAGAGAATCACTGACGCAAAAGCACCTGCCATCATTCCAAACAAGAATGCTCTGGAAAGAAATGGTTTTCTGATAAATCCTCTGGTAGCACCGACGAGCTGCATAGACCGGATAAGAAAACGCTGAGAGAACAAGGCCAGACGTATGGTATTATTGATCAACATGACTACGGTAATGATCAAAATCAAAATAAACCCGCCTAAGACTAAACTTACTTTGAGTAAATTCTTGTTGATTGAATCCACCAGGTCGGTCATGTAAGAAACTTCAAATACCCCCGGGATTGTCTGGATTTCGGCTACGATCGCTTCCAATTGCTCTGAAGTTTGAAATTCTTCCGCTATTGTCAATACAAAACTGTCGCGAAGTGGATTGTCTTCCAGGAATTTAGTGAAGTCTTCCCCAGTACTCTCTATAAAAGTAGAAGCTGCTTCCTCATCTGATACAAACTTTAGATTCAGTGTATCTCCTTTTTGTAGGATAAATGATCGCTTGGAAAGGTTGTCATGAATTGCATCGAGGTCTTTTTGTTCCAGGGTTTTTTCCAAGAATACCTGTACCTCGATATTCTCACGGATCATACTCGTCAGAGTTTTTGCCTGGATCAAGATCACTCCGAAGAGACCCACTATAAAAAGTGATAGGGTAGTACTGAATAGTACACTTCCGAATTTGAAGTGTCCTAGGGTCTTTTTCTTGCGTGGATAGTTGGCCATAGCTTAAGATTTCTGCTCAAAAGTAACCTTCCCCAAGGATATTGCCAATCTATTCCTGATAAAGGATTTCAATGACCATTTCTCCACTTATTCCAAAGATTTGGTCTTTGGTTTTTCGCTTAATTATAGAGAGTCCAGTAAAACAGCCAAAAGCCGGAAGAATCAGTTGGTTTTCGCTAAGATGAAAACAAGAGATCCGTATCGCTTGACGTCCTTTTCCATGCAAGCGGACACCCGGATGGATGTGCCCACAGAGATTTAATTTTCCTTCAGGCACCTGCTCCGCTGGTTCATGACTGAGAAACAAATTCCCCAGATCGACTGGGTTTTCATGAATTTGAAATAAGGATTGACTATAAGCCAAGGGAGGCAGTACATCATGATTTCCTTTGACCAGGTGAAATTGGACCTGATTAAAGTCTGACAAGAAAGCGTTTAAAGATTCCCATTGTTCATTCCAATCACTATGAAACAAGTCACCTAAAATATAAAAATCGATGGGGGAATACCTTTTTATTAATACTGTAATTGTCTCTAAATCATGATGATGTATGGATTCTGGAATAGGGATTCCAGATTTACGGAAATGTGCTGCTTTGCCAAAATGCAAGTCAGCTATAAATAAAGTAGCACTTTTCGCAATCCAAATTGCCTTCTCAGGTAGTAAGTGAAGTGTAGTATCAGTAAACGTAATACTGGAATGCATGAATTAGTGGGTATGATTTTAGGGCTTATTTGGATATAATGAAATCTAAGTCAATTATAAATTTACAAAACTTATTTTTTATGGAAACTCGTCAATTTACTTATATATGCATTTTCATGATCTTAATTGGTACTGAAAATCTACTCGCACAATCTAATTCTAAGATCAAAGGCGTTTGGTTCAATCCTGATAAAACAGCTCAGATTGAGATTATGGAGAATGAGAATGAGATGATTGGTAAAATCATCTGGATCCAGCAAGAAGATGATGATCCGGCAACATTTACAGATCTGGTGAATTCGGATATTAGCCTAAGAAACCGCCCGCTGATGGGACTTACTATATTGGAAGGGTTAAAATTTAGAGATGGAATTTGGTCTGATGGCAAAATCTATGATCCACAATCTGGCATAAGCTATGCCTGTGAATTGCAGCTAAAAAAGAAAGATATTTTGGAGATCAAAGGATACTTAGGTGACTCCTGGGTGAGTCGGACTGTGGAATGGAATAGGGTAAAAAAATAAGGCAGAAATTTCTGCCTTATTTTTTTACTGGAGTATTTAATAGTCTGCTAGCTCTTTTGTTGTAAGTAAAACGACTTTAGAATATTGGAAAGCTGCTCAAATTCAATCAGAAAAGCATCGTGTCCAGCTGTTGATGTGATTTCTTTATACGTTCCTTTTTTCACTTTTTGGCTGATATATTGAGATTCTTCTGGGAGGAACAGTAAGTCCGTACCTACTCCAATTGCCAGTACATTTGCTTCTATTTTTCCTAATGCGTCATCTAAATTCCCGCGATTTCTCCCCAAATCATGAGAATCCATCGTTTTGCTGAGTGTCCAATAGGAGAGTGCATTAAATCTACTCGCCAATTTTTTGCCTTGGTAGCGTAAGTAGGAAGAGGCACGATAATTATCCACTATTCCCTCAGGATCCACTTGCTTGGCTTTAATATCCAATGGATGTCTATAGGTGAGCATTGCTATTGCCCTGGCTGTTTCTAGTCCTTTTTGTCCGGCCAATTCATGACATTCACCCCAGGTGCAATCAGATTCGATTGCCATTCGCTGAGTTTCATTGAAGCCTATTACCCAAGGAGATGTTTTGGCAGTGGATGCTAAAATAATGGCATTTTTCAGTTTAGTGCCCAACAGGTAGGCCCATTCCAGACCAACCTGTCCTCCTAGAGAACCACCGATCAAGCTATGGATACTGTCTATTTTCAAATGAACCCTCAACCGCTCAAGTCCGGCAGCCATATCCCTGCTGGTCAGCTGGGGGAAATCGTAATAATAAGGCTCCCCCGTCTTAGGATTCTCGCTGAAAGGCTGCGTAGAGCCATAACATGAGCCAAGTAGGTTAGCACAGATAATAAAATGATTTGCAGGGTTAAAGAATTTATCTTCTCCGATTAGACCATTCCACCATTCTGATGCATTAGAATCTCCTGTAAGCGCATGAATCACCCAGACCACGTTGGATTTATCTGAATTAAGTTGACCATAGCTGGTGTAAGCAATATCAATTTCAGAAAGTACTTCTCCAGATTCCAGATGCAACGGTGTACTAGAGTGAAAGGTATCCTGGGACATAGTAAACGCAGCGTATTGACTTTTAAGGTTCATTTATAAACTTAGATTTTATCGAATGCTTGTTGCAAATCCGACTTAATATCTTCGATGTGTTCTATGCCACAGGAGATTCTCAATTGGGTGGGAGTGACACCGGCGGCTAGTTGCTCCTCATCTGAAAGCTGCTGGTGGGTAGTGGCTGCTGGCTGGATAATTAGCGTTTTGGCATCACCTACATTTGCCAAATGAGAAATCAATTCCAGATTATTTATCAAAGTTGAAGCTTGGTCTTTATCGCCTTTCAGCTCAAAGCTCAACACTCCTCCAAATCCATTTCTCAGGTATTTCTTAGCCAAATCATGGTATGGTGAGGAAGTCAATCCTGGGTAATTTACTTTTTGCACAGAAGGGTGAGCTTCTAGCCACTGTGCCAGAGCCAAGGTGTTTTCCACTGTTTTCTGCATTCTTAGTGACAGCGTTTCTATTCCTTGGAGTAGCAAGAAGGAATTGAAAGGGCTGATAGCAGGGCCAAAATCTCGAAGTCCTTCTACTCTTGCGCGTATGGCAAAGGCAATATTTGGAAGTCCCAATGGGTTATTCTCTCCAAAAACCTCCCAGAAATTCAAGCCATGATAGCCTTCAGATGGCTCAGAAAATTGTTTGAATTTACCGTTACCCCAGTTGAAGTTCCCTCCATCTACAATAATTCCACCGATAGAAGTACCATGTCCACCTATCCATTTGGTAGCTGAGGAAGTGACAATATTTGCTCCATGAGCGATAGGCTGACAAAGATATCCTCCTGCACCAAAGGTATTATCTACTATCAATGGAATGTGGTGCTTTTTGGCAACGGCTGCAATTGCTTCGAAGTCAGGAATATTGAATTCAGGATTTCCTATGGTCTCCAGATAGATTGCCTTGGTTTTCTCATCGATTAGTGATTCAAAATCAGCAGGTGTTTTTCCCTGGGCAAATCTAGCTTCAATACCGATTCTCTTGAATGAAACTTTAAATTGATTGAAAGTTCCTCCATATAGAAATGGACTTGATACGAAATTATCCCCTGCTTCCATGATATTGTTCAAAGCTAGAAATTGAGCGGCTTGACCTGAACCAGTGGCCACTGCTGCTACACCACCTTCTAATGCCGCTATTCTTTTTTCAAAAACATCCGTAGTAGGATTCATGATGCGGGTGTAAATATTCCCGAATTCCTTTAGACCAAAAAGATTGGCCCCATGTTCTGCTGAATTGAATACATAGGAGGTGGTTTGATAGATAGGAACTGCTCGAGAGTTAGTAGCAGTATCTGGCTCATGACCAGCATGAACTTGCAATGTGTCGAAGTGAAGGTTTTTAGACATGATTTTTTGGATTTATGGTTAGAAAAATTGTATTCAATAAAAAGCCTATAGGGGAATTATCCAGAATAGGCTGAAATAGACTCAACACAGGGATAAAGCAAGATGCTTTACCAAAGATACGGTTGAAATAGAGATTGGAGAAGTGTGACCTGAGTGCATCATAATTTGAACTTATAGTTCCAAAAGAGAATAGCTCTTTTGGCAGGAATTGGCACCTTGGACTTTCCAGGTTGCCAGAGGGTCTATGAGCCTGTCTCTCGCCTCTTCTTTATAAATCCGAGCACATAAAAGTGAAAGGATGCTGCAAATAAAGTGTCAACGAGTGGAAAATCAAAATATATTCTCACTCGCTGACTAAAAAATTTCGATTTATTTATCTAATTCTTCCAGTTCAAATCTGAAAATAGGATTGATCTTCTCAAAATCAGGCTCAATGTTTACTAATTCTTTGACCAACCCATCGTTCAAGCCATAGACCCAGCCATGGATTTTTGGAGCTGATCTATCTCTCCAGGCTTTCTGGATGATGGATGTCTTGATTAGGTCTTGGCATTGCTCCATTACATTGAATTCTACTAGGGCATTCACTTTGTCATCATGCTGTTCTTTGGCATCGATCTCCTTTTGGTAGAGTTTGTATACTTCTTTGATATTGAGCAGCCATTTGTTAATGATTCCAAAGCTTTTATTAGTCAATGCGGCCTCTATACCTCCGCAGCCATAATGACCACAGACGATGATATGTTCTACTTTAAGCACTGCCACTGCATATTCTAATACACTCAAGAGGTTCAGATCGGTATGCACCACCATATTTGCGATGTTTCGGTGCACAAATATTTCGCCCGGATCTGTGCCGGTGATTTGATTCGCAGGAACTCTGCTGTCAGAACATCCTATCCAAAGAAATTTTGGACTTTGTTGCTTGGCTAATCTTTCAAAAAACTTCTCATCGGTCTGCTTTTGATCGGCTGACCAGGATTTATTCTGAATCAATAATTTCTCGTAAGGGCTCATGTTTTTTCGTGAATTTTATAATTAAATCCTTTTATGGTAATAGTTATATTTTTATCTGAACTAGTTGAAATGAAATCATTTAAAACTTCTTGGATGTCATGATCTATAAACTGTGCTTTTTGTGCATTGATAATTACCTTGGAGTCTGACGGAATCCTTCCCAATTGCTTCATCAGTAATGCTTTATTCAGAAATGATACGTCTTTTTGAAGCTTCAATAAATAATTTCCATTCATTTCAGTAAGCGTTACCGCACCTATGAAATTGGTCTTCATCACAAAGTACAACCCAAAAACCATCCCTATTCCTATTCCTACCAAAAGATCTGTAAACAGAATAGCTACTACAGTTACTACGAAAGGAATAAATTGGTCCCAGCCATTCCTGTAGATATTCACGAAAATAGCGGGCTTGGCTAGCTTGTACCCCACAACAAATAAAACAGCTGCTAAGCAGCTTAGGGGAATCATATTTAGAATATTGGGTATAGATAAAACTAATATCATCAACAAAATTCCATGGAGAATAGCAGATAATTTTGTCTTTGCTCCAGAGGCAATATTTGCAGAACTTCTTACAATCACGGCTGTGATCGGTAGGCCACCTATTAATCCGGAAACGGTATTTCCCACGCCCTGAGCAAATAATTCCTTGCTTGGAGGTGTAGTTCTTTTCATGGGGTCGAGCTTGTCTGCAGCGTCAATACTCAGCAGTGTCTCGAGACTTCCGATGATGGCTATGGTAGCAGCTACAATCCAAAAAGTACTTTCGCCAATCATAGAAAAGTCTGGAAAGGTCAGCAATTCACCTAATTGCCCAAAATTATCCAAGACAGGAATGCTCACCAGATGATCCCCGCTTAGCTTCCATTCTGGCTTCCAAATGCCATAAAAATAATTGATAACTATCCCTGAAATAACTGCCCATAAAGCACCGGGAACAACGCCGAAGATTTTATGATTTTTGATTCTAGGCCTTTCAAAAAGGATCAGGATCCCCAACGCGAATAATACGATCGGTATGGCTCCTACGCTACTATATTTGAAGGCATACCAAATCTCAGAAAAGGTATTGTGATCATCAGTCTGTAGGAATGCTTGATCTCCCATCAAATCCACATCATAGCCGAGGGCATGTGGGATTTGCTTGAGTATAAGGATCAAGCCAATGGCAGTGAGCATTCCCTTGATTACAGAATGAGGAAAGTAATAGCCAATCACTCCGGCTTTAGCAAGACCCAAGGCTAGCTGTATCAACCCCGCTATGACAAGTGTACCAAGAAATAGAGGAAAAGTCCCCATGCTGTTGATTGAATCAAGTACAATCACTGTCAATCCCGCTGCAGGGCCACTTACACTTACATTTGATCCCGATAGGGATCCTATCACCATTCCGCCCACTATTCCCGCTATCAAACCTGACATTGGAGGTGCGCCACTTGCTATGGCAATCCCCAAACAAAGTGGTAAAGCCACCAGGAAAACAACGAGACTTGATTTTAAATCATATTTGAGATTACTTCCAAAAAGGGTATTCATTCTTGTGCTGGGTTTTAAAGGAAATGAGAATTTTATTCTCCTTTTCGTACAAAAATATATTATTGTGTGGAGTCTTTCTAATTAATCACATAAATCCTGCTGTTAACCTTATTTTAAAAGCTCTTCTAAGGAATGCTCTACGTCTATAAAATTAAATTGTTGAATAGATTTCAGCATTTTTTCTCTTATTTCCTTAAGATTCAGATTTCCTATACTCCCTTCGTGGGTATGCTTAAGGCTGCCTTGGTCTGGCGCAAAATTGTCTGATTCAATGTCTAGGCCGACTTGCTTGTATGCGTCTCTAAATGGCGCTCCTTTCAAAACCAAGTCATTTACGACCTCAACTGAAAATAGATGCTTGTAAAAAGGGTCTATCAGAATATTTTCTTTGACCTTGATAGATTTCAGCATAAAAGCACTCATACTCAGACAAGATTTCAGGCTTTCTAATGCCGGAAAAATCTCCTCTTTCAGCAATTGCAAATCTCTGTGATACCCTGTAGTAGTGTTGGTCAGTATCATCGAGACAGCCGTTGGGACAGCTTGGATTTGATTGGTTTTAGCTCTGATTAATTCAAAAACATCAGGATTCTTTTTATGTGGCATAATGCTGCTTCCGGTGGTCAAATCATCCGGAAAACTGATAAACGCAAAATGCTGATTCATGAAAATACACACATCGGCAGCCAATCTATTGAGCGTGCCAGCCATTCCAGCCATTGCAAAGGACAAATTGCGTTCAGTTTTTCCGCGACTGTTTTGGGCATTCAGCACATTGTGATGAAGATCAGCAAAACCAAGTAATTCAGTGGTCATCGTGCGATTTAATGGAAAACTCGAGCCATATCCGGCGGCAGAACCCAGCGGGTTTTTATTGGCCAAGTCAAACGCTGCCTTTAGCATTCCCATATCTTCTGATATGCCTTCGGCAATTGAACTAAACCAAAGCCCAAAGGAAGAGGGCATTGCAAGCTGCGTATGTGTATAACCTGGCATCAAATCACCTTTATGTTTCTCAGCCAACTCTATTAATAGGTCGAATAGTGCTGAGCTTTCTTCTACCAATTCACGGATAGCAGCCCGATAATAAAGTTTTAAATCGACCAAAACTTGATCATTTCGACTTCTACCGCTGTGAAGCTTTTTACCGACATCACCAAAACGCTCGGTAAGTAAAAACTCAACCTGGGAGTGCACATCTTCAACTCCAGGAGCAATTTCAAATTTTCCTTCCTGGATTTCAGAATAGATATCTTTCAGACCAAGCTGTAAGATTTCATTTTCCTCCGGAGTCAATAATCCGATAGTCGAAAGCATCTGTGCATGTGCCATTGAGCCTAAAACATCAAAAGGAGCTAATAAGATATCAAACGCGGGATCTCTACCGATGGTGAATGATTCAACTTCCTTTTTGCTACCAGTTTCTTTTTGCCAAAGTTTCATTTCTAATTTTTTTGTGTAAGCATATCAGCGTAGGTTACCAGGATCTTGATGTAGCCCTCTATTCCTTGCTGAATTTCGGTCAAATAAATAAATTCATCTGCAGAATGTGACCTAGCTGAGTCGCCAGGGCCGATTTTTATAGATGGGTAGGGGATCAAAGCCTGATCCGATAGGGAGGGACTTCCGTAGGTTTTCAATCCTAGCTGCTGACCTACTTTCAGGATCAAATGGCCATCCGGAACATGGGAAGGCTGTAGTCTCATGGAGCGAGGTGTAAGCTCTGCGCTAAGCGTACCTTGTAATTCTTCCAATGCTTCCTCTAAGGAATAGACATCTGTCACGCGTACATCCAGTACAAATTCACAAAGATCCGGAACTACATTATGCTGCTGGCCTGAGTGGATTACGGTGGCAGATACTTTCGTTTTGCCTAGGAATTGAGAGACTTTTTTGAATTCAAAATCTCGTACTTTCTGTAGGTCGTCTAATGCCAAGTAGATAGCATTTATACCTTCCTCACGAGCTGCATGTCCAGCTTTTCCTTGGGTTTTTGCATCGATTACCATCAGACCTTTTTCGGCAACGGCCAGATTCATCAATGTAGGTTCTCCCACGATAGCCAAATCACATGCAGGAAGCTGACCAATAAGGGATGAAATACCATTTTTACCTGAAATTTCCTCCTCTGCCGAGGCAATTAAGATCAGGTTAAAAGGAAGGTCCTGACCATAAAAATGGGTAAAGGCTACAATTAGACTTACTAGCGGTCCTCCGGCATCATTGCTTCCTAGTCCGTATAGTTTCCCGTCTTCCGTGATTGCGAGGAAAGGATCTTTGGTATATCCGGCGTTTGGTTTCACCGTGTCATGATGGGAATTCAGCCAGATTGTTGGCTTATTTTTATTAAAAGCAGCAGCGAATGCCCAGATGTTATTTCCTGATTTGTGGACTTCTACTTCTCTTGCAGTGAAAAATTCTTCTATTATGTCAGCAGTATAGTTTTCTTCCTTAGAATAGGATGGGATTTCTATTAATTGAGTAAGAAGCTGAACCGCATCATCATATAAATCCATAGTTAGCATCAAATTATTGCGTTAGTAGAGGTCATAGCGACTTCTCTCTATGGTTGTACCCGAAAGTTTACCTTTTGCTGCCAAATAGAGGTTTTCTGCTTTTCCAATCCAAACGTGGTTTACACCTTTTTCCAATGCTTCGAACGCATTGTCCAATTTTGGAATCATTCCTGAGTGAATTACACTTTCCTTACGAAGTTCTGCATAAATATCCTCATTGATCAGCGGTATGATAGAGTTTTCATTCTTCTCATCTATTAAAACCCCGCTTTTATTGAAGCAGAAATATAAATTAACCTGATGTTCTTTGGCTAGACTGGTGGCTAGGGAAGAGGCAATGCTATCTGCATTCGTGTTTAGCAGTTGCCCTTTGGCATCGTGGGTGATAGCATTCACCACAGGAAGCAAATCACCTGAAAGTAAATGATCAATCAGCTTAGTATTAACTTCTTGTATATCACCTACAAATCCATAGTCAATCCCTTTGACAGGACGCTTGATAGATCTGATAATATTCCCATCTGCACCACACATGCCTATTGCATTAACTTTAAGCGCTTGTAGTTTAGCTACTATGTTTTTATTGATCAGACCGGCGTACACCATGGTTACCACATCCAGTGTCTCTTGGTCAGTGATTCTTCTTCCGTCCACCATTTCAGGCATTACGCCCAAAGACTCCCCAAACCGGGAAGCCATGACACCCCCGCCATGAACAAGTATTTTATGTCCAGGGAATTTGGCGAAAAGTGCTAGAAACTCATCTAATTTTTCAGGAAAATCGATGACATTGCCGCCGATTTTGATGATGCTGATTTTCATAAATCAAGTTTACTTTTAGAACTGTTCGAGCAGGTGACTGA
This sequence comes from Algoriphagus persicinus, assembly GCF_035156415.1. NCBI lineage: Bacteria > Pseudomonadati > Bacteroidota > Cytophagia > Cytophagales > Cyclobacteriaceae > Algoriphagus > Algoriphagus persicinus. The sequence continues at coordinate 65,838 of NZ_JAYEEY010000023.1, read as the reverse complement.
TGACTGCTTGAGCAGCGTAAATTCTATTTTTTGCTTGCGCTTGGACTAACGAGCGCTTTCCGTCCAATATTTCGTCAGATAATTCTAAATTTCTACGTACGGGTAAGCAATGCATTACCCGTGCATTTTTAGCATGTTCCAGATGATTTTCTGTCAGCATCCAAGAGGCATCTGTGGAGATTATTTTCCCATAATCATTAAATGATGACCAGTTTTTAACATACACAAAATCAGCATTTTCAAGTGCTTTACTTTGATTATACTCAAGAGTAGCTCCCTTGGTGAATTCTTCATCCAATTCGTAACCTGCAGGATGAGTAATTGTTAGATCATGATCCATGCCAAGTGTCCATTCAGCAAAGGAATTAGCCACCGCATGCGGAATAGCCTTAATATGTGGACCCCAAGTCAATACTACCTTTGGCTTCTCCTGCCCAGACCAGTTTTCTCTGATCGTTACCTGATCTGCTAAACTTTGAAGCGGGTGCCTTGTGGCTGATTCTAGGCTTATTACGGGTATTCCAGAGTATTTGACAAACTGAGAAAACACAAAATCACTGCTGTCTTCCTCCTTATTTGTCAAAGAAGGAAAAGCTCGAATTGCCAGCAAGTCGAAGTACGAACCCAATACCGCCGCAGCATCTTTGATATGCTCTACAGTTCCACGGTTCATGATAGCTCCATCTTGCATCTCAAGAGCCCAGCCTTCCTTGTCCATATTCAGAAGGATAGGCTCCATTCCCAGGTTCATGGCTGCCAGCTGAGTAGAGACTCTTGTTCTCAGCGATGGATTCAAGAAAATGCATCCAATTCTTTTCCCTTGACCTTTTGTACTATCGAGGAGTGGATTTGACTTGTAAGAGATTGCACTTTCGATCAAATGATTGCCAAGATCGAGATTTTCAAATTTTGTAAAATGAATAAGTGGCGATTTGTCTGTGGCCATTAGTTCAGAGGGAAGGAGATTGACTTAAGATTTCTTTTTTGTGCGTTTAAAAACGAATTTAATTGATTCCACTCGATATTTAAAGGTGGCAACAGTCTTATCGTGTTCTTTTTGTATGGGAATTTGAACTGAATTAGAGTAGAATGCAATCTGATCTAACTGATCCTTGATTCGTTTTCGTAGTGTGGATGCGTATTGCCGATAGAAATCATAGCGTGACCGCCGTATAAGTCTAAATATTCTTGGCCATGCTTGTCGCAGAGTTTCGCGCCTTCAGCTTTTACAATGGTCACTTGGATCAGGGGATATACATCAAATAATTTCATAACGAATTACGAATTACGATTTTTGATTTACGGAGTTCTTATGAACCTCGCAAATCAATTTCAAGGTTGGAGAATAATGAATGCTGAATGATGAACACTAAATATTGAAGTGACCATCATTTAGTCTTAAATCTTGTGTCTAGCGTCTAAAGTCTGTAAATGTCTAGCTTCTTATATCTCAGAATGCTATACTTTTAAGATTCAAGCCCATCCTCTCCTCAAGCCCAAATGCCAAATTGTAATTCTGAATAGCCTGTCCGGATGCGCCCTTCAGTAGATTGTCAATGGCTGAATAAATCACCAATTGGCCTGCTTCTTTTTGCACATAAATGATACACTTATTCGTATTTACCGCTTGTTTCAAATCGATGTCAATATCAGAAACATGCGTAAAAGCTGCGTCTTTATAGAATTCCTTGTAAGCTTTTACAGCTTCTTCTGTAGTCCCTTCGAAAGGGAAATAGGCTGTAATCCAGATACCTCTAGGAAAATTACCACGGTAAGGAACGAAGAGCATTTCGGATGAAAAATCTGCATTTATCTGCTTAAAAGTCTGATTAATCTCTTTTAGGTGCTGGTGTGTAAATAGCTTATAGACAGATGTATTTGAAGATCTGTAGCTAAAGTGGGAAGTTTCGCCAAGTTTCTTTCCTGCACCGGTGCTTCCTGTTACTCCTGAGATTTGGATTGTGTCTTTTGCCCAGCCTTTTGCGATAGCAGGAAGCAAGGCCAATTGGATCCCAGTAGCAAAACAACCAGGATTTGCAATTTTCTTGGCAGTCTTGATTTTTACTGCATTCACTTCTGGAAGACCATAGGTAAAGCCATTTGATTCATCCCGGAAGTCCGTGGACAAATCAATCATTACTGTCTGAGGAGAAAAAGCATGCTGTTCCAGAAAACCTTTAGTCTGACCATGTGGCAAGCCTAGGAAAACAGCATCAATTCCTGTCGTTTGCACTTCATCTGTGAAAATCAAATCGCAGTCTCCGATCAGATCAGGATGAACTTCAAAAACCTTTTTGCCTTTCTGGCTATTGCTATGTACGTAGATCAGTTCGCAGGCAGGATGATGAACCAGCAGACGAAGTAATTCGCCTCCAGTATATCCTGCCGCGCCTATGATTGCTGTTTTGATTTTAGTCATTGTCAGAGTTTACCTTATGGAAAATCGACGTCTGGTTACCCAATATCCGGGTAAAGCCTTTCACATCTTCAGCTGTATATCCTTTGTTCATTTCGCCGTAGCTACCAAACTTGTTGGACATCAAATCATGTTCGGAATTGACTCCCAGTAAAGTAAAGCGATAAGGTTGAAGTAAAACCCGAACTTCACCACTAACGAATGTCTGAGTGCTGCCCATGAATTCTTCCAGATTTCTCATCACAGGATCCAGGTAATGTCCCTCGTGTAGGTGGTTACCATAGAATTCAGCCAACTGATTTTTCCAGAAGAGTTGCCACTTGGTAAGCGTGTGCTTCTCCAGCAATTGATGTCCCTTGATGATGATCAAAGGTGCTGCTGCTTCGAATCCCACGCGGCCTTTGATCCCAATGATCGTATCTCCCACGTGAATATCACGGCCGATTCCATAAGGTGCCGCCATGCTTTGAAGAATCTGAATAGCATCTACTGGATTATCATATCTTGTTTGATCAATTCCTTTTAGCTCGCCAGCGACAAACGTCAATTTGACTTCCTTCGGTTGGGTTTCCGTCACCTGGGTAGGCCAGGCATTTTCTGGAAGATATTCGGAGGAAGTAAGCGTTTCTTTTCCTCCCACGGAAGTGCCCCAAATTCCTTTGTTGATAGAATAAGCAGCTTTTTCAAAGTTCATAGCTACGCCGTGTTTTTTCAAATACTCGATCTCTTCAGCCCGACTCAATTTCAAATCACGGATAGGCGTGATGATCTCGATATCCGGAATGATAGTCTGGAAGATCATATCAAATCGGACCTGGTCATTTCCGGCACCGGTAGAACCATGCGCTACAGCCTTAGCACCTATTGACTTGGCATATTCGGCGAGTGATTTGGCCTGAAGGATACGCTCAGCGGATACAGATAAAGGATAGGTCTGATTCTTCAACACATTTCCAAACACGAGATACTTGATCACTTCATTGTAATAGGTTTCCATTACGTGAAGAATCTTAAAAGAAGCAACGCCTAATTTTTTTGCTCTCTCTTCCACATCTTTCAATTCTTCTTCAGAAAATCCTCCTGTGTTTACCAGAACTGCATGCACTTCATAGCCTAGTTCTTTGGAAAGATGCAAGGCACAAAATGTGGTATCCAAGCCTCCACTGTAGGCTAAAACTATTTTTTTCATGTGTTTATATTTTTCTTTCAAAGGTCATAACCTGTCCCATGACGAAGGAAACGGGATGGAATCTCGCATGAAGAATAATCATCCCACTGTGTGATGTTTTTCGTCATCCTCGATTTCATCGAAATATGGTTTTTGCTTCCAAAAAGGAAGAATTGATTTTTTATAAAAAGATGCTTGTGATGGTGTCCTTTGACTTATTCAATTTAAGCATCACGTATTTCTTTAATCTCACCCAGCGATCAAATAATTTGAGATCTTTTTTGAAATCCTCGCGTAGAGCCAACTCTTGGGTGTGATTTCTCTTTGAGTTGGGATCATAAAGCATCGCTGTGCAGAGACAGTTTTGCCTGTTTTTGCTCATCAATATCTCGTAATTGATGCAACTTTGGCAGCCTTTCCAAAACTCATTATCATCGGTAAGATCGGAGTAGGAGACTGGAATGTATCCAAGTTCAGAGTTGATTTTCATCACTGCAGCTCCCGTAGTCAATCCAAAAATATTGGAATCTGGATATTTAAGACGACTGAGTTTGAATACTTCATTCTTAATTTGGCGGGCAAGACCGTATTTTCTGAATTCAGGAGATACAATCAAACCAGAGTTTGCGACGTATTTACCATGTCCCCAAGCTTCAATGTAGCAGAAACCTGCCCATTTTCCCTCAGAGGTTAGTGCGATTACAGCCTTTCCTTCTTCCATCTTGGTCTCCACATAAGCAGGGCTACGCTTGGCTATACCTGTGCCACGTGCTTTCGCGGAATTTTCCATCTCCACGGTGATTTGAGTGGAGTAAACCTTGTGAGAAGCATTAGCTACAATAATCTGGAAAGAAATGTTATCCATTTGGGATTGCATGTGTTAATTCCGATGTAATCGGATGATTGGTAAATAAATCAAAGGGTAAAAGGGCGGGCAAATACTCCACATAGGAATACACTATTAATCGAAGGGTTAAACCCTATAGAAAAATCTACACGTCCTTAGCGGAGTGAAAAAAGCAATAGCAACAGCCTTCTGGGCTATGGAAGTAGCAGAAATGAAAGTTGGCGCTATGTGATTTACTTGTGTCATGCGAATTAGGGTGGCAAAATTCATTCCTTAGTAAGGAAAATGCAAGGGATTTACTAAAAATATTACTTGAAATACATGATTTTTATGGTATTCGCAATTATCGATCGTCTAGCTTGTCAGAATACGCTGGTACGGAATATTATTTGGTGCTTTATTAATTAATACGAAATCGAGCATGACACAAGCGTCACACAGTCGGATGATTATAAGACTTGCGAGATCCCATCCCGTTCCTTCTTCACGGGACAGGTTATGACCATTGAAAAACAATTATAATCAAATGAAAAAGTGTATATCTACTTTATGCCACTATCGAAGTAAAGCTAATGTAGTATTTTCCCACAGCAAATAATCCATTCATCATTTTCCGCCCATAGTCAGCCTCTAAGAAGCTATTCACTTATTAATTAATACAAACTGTGCCTTCTGTGCCCCGCGAACTTGGCGGTTAACACACTTTGAGAGAAAGTCACTTCACAGGATGTAGCTGAATATCCATACCACTAAGAGGATTATTGCTATCCAGGTGATCCATGGAGATCTCTGAGGGAACTCGAATTTACAGATTGGACAAATTTTGGCTTTGGAATCTATCTCCATTGCGCAGGAGGGACATTCTTTTGTTTTCACGGCTTGCTGAACTCTTTCGGCTTACTTTCTATTTTGTCCTAAGTAAAGACAATTGAAATGAAAATAGAAATTTGGTCGGACATAGCATGTCCTTTTTGCTACATCGGCAAAAGAAAAATAGAGAAGGCGATTGAAAAATTCCCTCAAAAAGACAAAATTCAGATCGAATGGAAAAGCTTTCAGCTAAACCCAGAGCAGATCACTCAGCCTGACAAGAGTTCAGAAGAATACCTGGCCGAAGTGAAAGGATGGTCTTCGGAACAAACCAAAGAGATCACGAACAATGTATCCAATATGGCTGCTCAGGAAGGTTTGGAATATCACCTGGACAAAACCGTGGTGGCAAACACACGAAAGGCTCATCGACTGCTGCATCTGGCTAAGTCAGCTGGTAAAGGCGATGAGATGAAAGAAAGCTTGCTAAAGGCTTACTTCACAGATGCGCTCAATATTGATGATGAAACCGTGTTGAACGAGATTGGGAAAAAAGTTGGGCTTTCAGAAGCAGAGGTACAGGAGGTACTTGATACAGACAAATTCGAAAGCCAGGTAGAGCAAGATATCTACGAATCCCGCCAGTTGGGTGTGAAGGGTGTCCCTTTCTTTGTGTTGGATAGAAAGTTTGGTATTTCTGGCGCTCAAGCTGATGAGGTCTTTGATCAGACACTGGAAAAAGCATGGGCTGAATATGAAAAAACAAACCCGAGTCTGGAAATTGCAGAAGGGGATGCTGAAACCTGTGATGTTGATGGGAGTAATTGCTAAGTAATTAATTGCGTAAGTATTATAGGGAAGGCTATCAGAATGCAATTTCTGGTAGCCTTTTATTTTTTTACCAACCCTTCTTTTTGAGGAACCTATTCCTTCAAAGTGTTTAATATTAGTGGATAGTTGAGTTTGAGACATTCTTTTTTCCAAGGCTTATCCATGATCTTTTTGAAGAGAAAAGAGGAGAGTTAGCCAAAAAAAATCCCGGAGAAGAAGCTTCTATATTGCTTCCTTTCCCAGATTTTTTTCTGAAAGTACCTTAACCTCTAAGAATACAGAGGATCACACTGAGTACACGGCTTAGTGATTTGTTGCGGAGATTGTAGGGTTGCGAGTTATCCTGCTTCTCCGGAAGCCAGATCTAATTTACAATTACATACCGATTTGTTAAGTAAAAACCTTGGTCGAGGATCACCATTTACCAAACCCCTCTGGCTTTCATTTGTAAAGTATAAACTGCATCTGAGGCTGTGATAAACAAGGTTTTTCTATCCAATGCACCGAAGACCACATTTGCAGTCCACTTTGCCGGAACAGGGATATGAGCAATCTGCTCTCCCTTGCGATCAAATACTGTTACGCCATCTCCTGTCAGATAGACATTTCCCCGCTCATCGATAGTCATTCCATCAGAGCCCATTTCACAGAAAAGTTCCTTATTTATCAAATAGCCATCTTCACGTATTTCGTATTTATAGGTTTTCTTGGCACCAATATCGGATACAAATAAGAACTTGCTATCGGAAGAACCCACTATTCCATTTGGCTGCACTAGGTCGTCAGCCACCTTGAATAATTCTGTCCTATCAGCGGATAAAAAGTAAACATCGTGACCTTCCTGCTCAGATTCCTTGCTTCGGTCTTCCCAATAGGGTCTAACGTAAAGTGGGTCGGTAAAATAAATACCACCTCGCGGACGTACCCAAAGATCATTTGGGCCATTTAATTTATTTCCTTTGAAAGCAGAGATCCATACTTCATGATTGCCATCAGTATCAAAAGCCCAAAGTTCATTTTTATTGTCCGCACATGCTACCAATGTGCCATCTAGCAAGAAATACATGCCATTGGATCTTCCAGCATCTTCTTTAAACACGCTGATTTCATTAGACAAGGCATTCCATTTATGGATTCTATTGTTTGGCTGATCGGTAAAGAATACATCTCCAAAGCGATTGACCGCAGGTCCTTCAGTAAAGGAAAAGCCATCCTGGACTTTTACTAATTCTTCATTTTTGGCAACGATGCCTTTTTTGTCTTCTATTTCTTGAGAAAATGCCTGTGTTCCTAGCAGAAGCACAGCCATAAGTAGAGTTGATTTAACAGGATTCATAGTGTATTATTATTTTCTGTTCATTACGACCACTAGCACATTTAGATCTTCGCTATAGGCCATTCGGGTGATATTTTGATGAGTACTAGATGTGATTTCACCCAGAGATGTCCATTCAGGGTCATTGTATTTTCGCATGAAAACCTCATTTCCTGAAGCCATCATCAAATGTTTTTTGTCCAGCCAAAGAAAATCCTGCGAATCCGAAATCCCCTCAAGATATACTTCTCTGTTTCCATTTTCAAAATCATAGCTCTTAATAATCCCTGCTTTGTGTTCTGAAGGCTGAGATAAATACGTGATTTCAGATGTCTTGGGACGTTTTTTTACAGATCGGGCTATTGCGGAATCAATTTCAATTATATCATTCCTCCCTCTGGCATATATCAGCTTATTGGGCTCTCCGAGGACAAACATAGCGGCTTTATTGTCATACCAATCGTAATAGCCCACCGGTTCTATATCATCGTAAAGTAGTTCTGCAGGCTCAAAATTGGTGGGATAAAGCCAGATTCTTTGCTTCTCATCCTCTTCCATCACCACCGCAGAGATGTACATCCCACAGTCAGTAATACTTGGTGAAAACTCACTACGATCTGAAGTTTTTGATAGGTTGGTGAATTTATCTGACTCGAAATTGTAAACAATGATATCGTGATTGCCATATTCATCCGCTGCTGAGAACACCACTTGGTACTCATTGATAAAACTAGGCTGATTATCATATTCAGGGCGATCAGTTAGGGTATGGGCAGTTTCGGTATGCAATTTCAGATTACCAGCCTTGCCACTTGTATTTATTACCCAAAGGTCTGTTTGAGCTTGCGCCTGAAGTGATAAAGTACCAGCTAAGAATAAAATGTAGCAAGTAGGGAGGCAGTATTTCATTTTTTACTTAAAATTGAAATGCCAAAATACAAAATGAAGATGAAATACAAGGACTCAATTGGGACGGAAAGAATTTTTAATGAACTGGTGTTTTTAGCTTGGGTTATTAGTTAAAGTAGAAATATTCTGTTCATTTCCGTACACATTGTTGTTCGATTACTTGGCAGAAGAATAGCAATACCTTCGAAATTCACCGTTTTAGGCTATGTTTGGGGTATGGCATCTTTTTCGTATTCAAACAGAACATGAAGGTAATAAACCAATGGATATCAAACCTGCCGGTAGAGCTGATCTTTTGGATCGGAAGCTTAGCTGCAGTTCTCCTCTTGGATCCTCATGGGGGGAGTCATTTAAGTCTCTGCCCATTGAGTCAACTGGGATTTGAATGGTGTCCGGGCTGTGGCCTTGGAAGATCAATGAGTCTTCTCGCAAGAGGGGAATTTCAAGCTTCCTGGGACATGCATCCGCTGGCTTTGCTGGCGTATGGGGTAATTAGCTCTCGAATCTGGCAACTTATTAAAAACTTAAAAACAACACACAATTATGGCTAATGTATTAAGACATCTTCCCGAACTGGAAGGAATGGAACTGGGTTATATCCAGGGTTTGATGAAAAACATGGATGAAGATCAGGCATCTCTTTTTGCACAGGTTTATCGTGCCAGAAGAAAAGATGCTCAGATGATATTGATATTGACCTTGCTGGGTTTCTTTGGTTTTGCTGGACTACATCGATTTATTCTGGGACAAATAGGCTTGGGAATTCTATATATTTTGACCCTTGGACTTTGCTTTATTGGTACCATAGTCGATTTGGTAAATTACAAAAGCTTGGCCTACGAGTACAATATCAAAGTAGCGCATGAAACTATGAATATGCTGAATGCGAACTACCCTGGAGATGTGACGAACACAAGTACCTGAGTATAATATTCACTAATGAGAGAGCCGGAAGAAATTCCGGCTTTTTTGTTTGGCTACCTAGTCGGATAATACAATTTTACTTTTGTGTCATTGCTTGCAACATGCACCTCATAAAGGATGAGATTTTGGTATAAAACCCTATTCAATCTTCACTTCGGGTTCTTTTTGCAAATATCCCAAGGATAGGAGGAAATCATCTGTTGCTTCTACAGTCTTTTTATAATTTTCAATTTGGGAGTAATTGAAAAAACCGTGGGTTTGGTCTTCGTAAAGTATCAAATCACATCTACTTCCCACTTTTTCCATGACCATCTGAAAGTATTGAGCTGTCACGATAGGAACAAGTGCATCTTTGGTACCCAATAAAAAAAGGGTAGGAGGTGCTCCAGCTTTGATGTTGTGTAGTGGAGAAAAGTCTTTGAATCGATCACTAATTCTTTCGAATCCATAACCCCCAGGACCATTATCTATAACAGGATTAAAAAGCACTAAAGCATTGGGGGCGGAACTGATGTTCAAATCATCCGTGCTTTCGTTAAATTTATCAATCAACCCTGTGGAAGCAGCTAAATGTGCGCCTGCAGAACCACCTGCTGCTATGATTTTATCTGGATCAATATTAAATTCATCTGCATTATTCCTTATATATCTCATGGCTGATTTAGCATCTTTCAGAGACTCAAATGGACTGGTTTGATGGTGATTTCGAGTTCGATAATCAACCAAATAACAAACCAATCCTCTTCTGGCAAAGTAATTTGCCTGATGCTCAAATTGCGCTCTGCTTCCAGAAACCCAACCTCCTCCAAAAAAGAAAACCAATGCAGGAGATTTTTCTGCAGGATTGATTTGCTCTGGATAATACACCTCCATATAAAGTTGGGTAGTATCCACTGTTTTGTACAGGATTAGCTCTTGAGCAAAAGAAAAAGAAGTGGGTACTAAAAAAATTGAAAAGTAAATTAGGCTGTAAATAGGTTTCATTATTATGAGATTTCAATATGTTCTTTCATATATGGTTTTACGGGAGCAATACTGTATCTAGGAGGTTCCGTTCTTGTTGCGTATTGGCTTTACTACCTTCTTTAAATAGATGGATGGCTTTTGGGTTTCAATTTTCAATGCCTTCACGTGTATTAAACCTCGCTCATAAGGAGTACCACTCAGTTCCAAATCTCAGCTGTCATTTCCACATGCTCTATACCGTCTTCCAAGTAATTCGCCCCAGCTACTTCAAATCCTAGGGATCTATAAAAGGAAAGGAGGTAAGATTGGGCGCCAATGCGAATTTTGCATGAACCAAACTCACCAGCTATAAACGAAAGGGAATCTTGCATCAGTTTTCTCCCTGCACCAGTTCCTCTGGCACTTTTGCCGCTCGCTACACGACCAATCGAAACTTCAGCAAATGAGATCCCAGCAGGCAATATTCTAGCGTATGCTACCAGTAGATCATCCTCCTTGATGATCACATGAAAAGCTAACGGGTCTTTATTGTCAGCATCTTGATAAATGCAATTCTGCTCTACCACAAAGACCTCATTGCGAAATCTAAGGATAGCATAAAGCTCTTCTATGCTGAGTTCTGCGAAAGGCTTGATTATCGTTACCCGGTCCATTGATTAACTTCTTAATTGAACTGTCCAATTTATAACATGATTTTCTGACATTAAAACAGTCGCCTAGAAATAGTGATTTTTAAGCTTGATCATTGAATTTGAACATTGAACATTTCTTTTTAGCATTCTCACCAGTTTTCCTCCTCATTTTCCCCAGGTAATTGTGAGCCGTCTAGTTGGTCAAAAAATGCTTGTCCCTTTTCAGACAGTGTCAAATGAATCACATTCAATTTTTCGTGAATGGATTGTAGTGTTTCAAAATCGGGCTGCTGCACATGGAAAGGAATACTGAGCAGGTTTTCCGATTTTTTGGGAAAAGGTGGTGGAGTTCCGCTACCGAAAAAGTAAGGCCAGAGGGTTTTGCTACAGCTGATACCCCAGGTAGAGATAGGATAATCAGCATTATATTGCTGCAATCTCTCATTGATTTCTTCAAAGAAGCGGTCACTTTCACCCAATCTTAACCGTGATCCCGCACGGGATTTTCCTTTAGTTTTGAGGTATTTGATCTGGCTTTTCCCCTGTTTTTGCCTCACCATATAGGCACGAAAAACTTTATGATCTAGCATTACGCCATTGTGAAAGTATCCCGTGACAGCTATGCCTGCACGGATCATCACTAAGGCAAGATGGAAATCATCTTTCGTGGTCAGAACTCCCGAAGCAGTTGGGGTGGTATTCCAGGGAAGGTTTACTCGGGCAAGCCAGGATTCATCATCTGAGATTACCCACTGCTGCTTTGCCATATCAAAGGCACCTTCTACTCCCATCTTTTCGCTGACCTCCAGAATTAGCTGGTACTTTTCGGGACTAATTAACTTAGGGTTGCCAGAAATCATAATGGGGGAGGCTTTTCGATTATCTTTGCACAAATAAACCTAAAAATCATGGACGAAGAAATCCAAAGCTTGATCAAGCGAATGAGCGATCCAAACGAAAAGGAAGCGTATTATTTTGCAGATAAACTGGGGAAAATTCTGGATGAAAGCGGAAGAGACACAGTCATAGAGTTGGTGAAAGGGGATAATTGGGAGATTTCCTACCTAGCTTGTAGAGCACTTTCCAAATCTTCTTTCAATGAAGAATCCCTCGATGCGACTTTTGAAGCGATTAGTGACAAGAAGAATCGAGCTCACCAAGGTGCGTTTGTTCAGATCTTAGAAGATTTTGATTTAAGTCTGCGCTTTGTAGATATTTTTAGGGTATTTCTATTCGGTAATTTCAAAGCTCAAACCCTAGCAAAAATGTACTTGGATGAGGTGGAATTTGACATGACGCCTCGTACCCTTCGGAAAGCCGAGAAGCACTGGAATCACTACCTTCACAACCCAGAGGATGAAGAAAGTTTACAATTGAAAAAACTGGAAGTAGAGCCCATCTTGCTGGAAATCAGAGAATTATTTTCTGAAGAATAAGCAACAATCGCCTGATTTTTGTGTTTGTATCATAGAGCATAAATGAGATTGTTATGAGAAAATTGGACGTTGTTTGCCTGCACGATGAGTTTTTTACGGATCATGGATTTGTATTTAACCAATCTCAATTGTTTTTTGAAAGGGAATTTGCACATGGAAAGCAAGTTGTGTTCGTACATTATGTAGAAGGATCGAAGGGAAATTACCTGGCATATCACGTGGCTATTCGCATCAATGCTGTTGAGGAATTGATACAAAAATACCTTCCAGCACCAGTTAGTTATGCGGAGCAATCGATCACGCTTACCCAAACACCGCATAATTTGGGGAATATATACCCACAAAGAATGATCATATCGGATGAAAATGAGTTGTCTGAAGTAATTCATTCAGCCGAAGACTTCTTTTTAAAGTCTGGTTTTCACTGGTTGGATCAGATGATTGATCCTGTCAGCCTTGAGCAGGAATTCCTTCATCAAAAGGAGAATTTTTTTGAACCTTTTAATTTAGTGGAATCGGCTTTTCGATCTACTGCATTAAGTAGGCTCTATAATGCTAAAGATTATCCCGTCCTCCGTCAATTCTTCTTAGAAAAAATCAACAGCCAAGAAATGACGCCTTATAGCATAGCATCATTTCTAAAATTCTTGAATTACTTGGATAATCTGGATAACCCTGTGTCTGCAGCGGCTTAAGACCGTCTCTTCACACCTCGAACGGCAGCGGCTGAGATAGGATCTTCCGGCCATTCATGCTTGGGATAGCGTCTTTTCAGTTCTTTCTTCACTTCGAAATAACCATTCTTCCAAAAGCTTTTCAGATCCTGAGTCAGCTGCACTGGCTTGTATCCTGGAGAAAGCATCTCAATTAAGACGTTTATTTTTCCATTGTTGACCGTAGGAGTTTCCAACAACCCAAACAATTCCTGAAGTCTCACCGCAAGTAGCGGGATATCCTCTTTTCTATATTCCAATTTGATCTTACTTCCTGAAGGGACTTCTATGCATTGTGGAGCAAGCCGTTCCAATGTATTTTGCTGCTCAAAAGCAAGGGATTGCATGAGTATTTGACTGATGTTTAACTTTCTGAAATCATCATTTTTCTGGATTCCTTCACAGTACGGTGCTATCCAAGTTTCTGGTTTTTCACAAAGTGACGCGATAGACCAATCAGGCCAATTCTGTTTTGGATCCCACTGTTTTAAGGATTGCACTCGCAAAATTAATTGTTCCACTTCTTCATTGAAATCCAATAAATACTCGCCATCCTCACGGATGGCTTCCATTATCGCCTCTGTTACATCACCAGATTGATATTTTGCCAAAGGCCGGGTGCCAAGGATAATAGATCCTATCCTAATCTCAGAATGAGCCTGAAGTCCGCCTTTTTTTCTATCCCATTTCAATACTTCTTTGGTCTTCAGCATGGGAGCCAAATCTTTTGGGTTGATGGGAGCAGCCATCCAGATTTTCCCCATTCCTTCCCGAGCATCCACGTGGGCCACGGCAAGCCATGATTCATGTGCCAGCTCATCCTTGTGACCAATCTGAGCAATTTTACCATTGGCCAACTGGAACTGGGCATTATTGCCTGGTCTGGCTGCTGCTATCCGCTCAGGATATGCATAGGCGAGTAGCAAACCTGTCTGCCATGGATCAACCGGGCCATTATCAGGCTGTATAGAAAACATCCTACGATAGGATGCAGCCATCTTTTCTATTTTCTTGATTCTAGGGATGCTCACATTATGTTTGCGAAATCTCCGTAGGGCTTCGATTCTCAAATTCAAATCTACACCCGCATCAGGCCCCAATGGATCACGTTCATCCAAAATAGCCGCTATATCGGTAGCCAAACCCAGTTGGTCGATTGCCTCTGCATTGATCAGCATGTGGCCAATACGCGGATGGGTAGGCAACTTATGAACTTCCTTACCGTGTGGTGTCAGTTCTCCATCCACTATAGCTTCTATGGATTCCAATGTCTTTTCTGCCAATGCCAAGGTGCCTGCGGGGGGAGGCGTAAGCCAAGTCATAGCGCGAATGTCCTGCTTGCCCCAGGCTTTCATGTCCAGCACTAAACCTGTCAGGTCGGCTTCCATCAATTCAGGCGTACGGTAATCATTGAGTTGATTTTGAATGGCTTTAGTCCAAAGTCTATAGCTATGACCCGCGGTCAATCGACCTGCTCTACCACTTCGCTGCTCTGCCGAATCCTTGCTGATTCTATGCAACACCAGTCTGGAAAGTCCGGACCTGGGATCAAACTTGGATGATTTGGCAAAGCCTGAATCAACCACCACCGTTACCCCCTCGATGGTTAGGGAAGTTTCTGCAATATCTGTGGCAAGTACAATCTTTCTTTTCCCCGAAGGATGGGGCATGATGGCCCTATTCTGATCTCCGGATGATAATTGCCCATAAAGAGGCAGCACCAGATCATCCGGTAATGCCTTTCTCAAAATCTCCAGGGCTTTTCGAATCTCTCCTTGCCCAGGTAGGAAAACCAAAAAATCACCGATATGAACTTTAGTCAATGGAATAATCTGCCTAGCTGCATCTTCCCCAATCGCATATTCATCTACCTCTTTCATGTAATTCACTTCCACGGGATACTGCCGACCCTTGCTCTCGATCACGGTGGACGTAAGCATTCCTGAAAGCATCTTGGCATCTATCGTTGCGGACATCAGCAAGATCCGCAGCTCAGGCCTTAGGACTTGCTGCACCTCACGACAGAGAGCCAGCGCCACTTCAGAATGAAGATTTCGCTCGTGAAACTCATCAAAAATTACCAGTCCCACATCTTCCAGTGCATTGTCCGAATGAAGCATGCGGGTTAAAATCCCCTCCGTGATTACCTCTAGTCTAGTATTAGCAGAAATAGCTGATTCAAAACGAATCCTATAACCAATAAGATCCCCCAACTTGGTATCCGTCATGGATGCCATACGCTGGGCGATGGTCTTGGTGGCTAATCGCCGGGGTTCCAGCATAATAATCTTCTTTCCAGCCAGCCAAGGCTCATTCAGTAAAGTCAGCGGTAGCAAGGTGCTTTTTCCCGCACCGGGAGGAGCCTGGACAATCAAAGAATTAGCTTTGGAAAGCTGGGATTGTACTTGTGGAATAATCTCCGCTACAGGGAGGTCAAAGGAAAGTGGATCGAAATCTTGAAGCATGGGCGGCAAAAATAGGATTTCTTGGGTAGAAAGGGAATTGTAGGCGTTAGTAGTGTGTGGTAAATTGTGAGAAACAATGACATCTTTAAAAGAAAGTTTGCCCTATCAAGGTTTTAACCTATTAAGAATTATAGTAAATCAACTCACCTCGCAAATAGTGTCAGTTGCTTCATAGCCCATGCCTCATCGCCATTTTCAGTTACTTCTATTTTCAGAAATCTTGCATTTTCGCCGGACTTCCACTGGATAGTATTCATCCCTGCTTCTCTGGATCCATCGGCTACTTTAATCCAGTTTTTGCCATCAGAAGAAATTGAAACGCTGTATTTTCTTGGAAACTCTTTTTCGCCAGCGTTAAACTGAAGCTCCGTTAAGTTTCTTTCTTTGGGAAGCTCGATCTGGAACCACATGCCGGATTTCTGGGGACCATCTGTTTGCCAACCCTTGAAACTGAAAGCATAAGAAGGATCTTTGGTGGAGCCAACTCCCTGCAATGCTGTGCTGCTGGCTGTGATTTTCCAATTATCCTGTAGAGTAAGTGCCTTTGGGATTTCTTCTATAAGCTCATCAAACTGGTAAGTTCCATCCCTTCCTTCTGTTTCTTTTCTTAGTTGAGCTACAAATTCCGGACTCACAAAGCTTCCAGAATTGCCGAAATCATTTCGTATGTAGGATACCACAGAAGCGATATACTCGTCATCGTTGCTTTCCATGGCAATCATTACACCTTCATATTCCTTACCTTCGAGCGCACCTGTGAGCCCATGGAGAAGGGTTTTAACAGCATACTCCGGATGGCTCATCAATCTAGGAGATCCTGAGAAAGCTGGAGCAATCAACTCTCCTCCGCCTGTAGGTGTTCCGAGTCCCTTTACACCATGGCAGGTAGAGCAGTAGCTATCAAAAATGCTTTTACCCTTAGTGAATAATGCCAATTCCTGTGGTGCATATTGCGTAGCTGCTAATTCTTTCTCTTTTGCCATTCGCTCCAAAAGCTGGGTTCCAACAATTTGAATCCCTTCGGATTGATTCTCTTTTAGGATAGTATTGATCAACGCTTCTACTTGGTCAATATTCAATACATAGGCACTAAGTAATGCTTGCAGTGCAACATCTGTGGATGAGTCTTTGATCATTTCCCTGTAATCCGCTGCCAAACTCTTCTCCCCATATTTATAGAGACTTTCACTTGCTCTGAGTGCCTGAATGCGAATCTGAGGACTGGAATCTTTCATCAGCTTTTTGACCATAGAAAGTTCAAGGGAATTTAATCCCTCAAGAGTCCATAATGCATGAATGCGGGTCAGTTCGTTTTCAGAAGTGTTTAACAAATTTTCCAAATCTTTCACCACTGATTTATCCTGATTGAGGATGATTAGCTGCTGGGCCTGATCTCTCCACCAGCCATTTGGATTGCTAAGATGGCGAACTAGTTCGGCAGAAGTCTCTTCGTACATTCTTGGCTTCTCCTTGTTTCTTTCCATTCCCTCATAAGTCAATCTCCAGATTCGGCCATTGCCAGCGATGTCATCCATTTGGTACTGTTGGATTTTGGTACGCAAGTAGCTTCCATCCTGGGTCCAGTTGCCCTGTTGTATGATTCCACGATACATATCTACGATATACATAGTGCCATCGGGAGCCGTAGCGATATCCACTGGTCTGAAAAGTGGATCTGCAGATTGGATAAACTCGGATTGAGCCTCTCTGTAGGGATTTTGGAGGTAAGAAAGACCTTCTGACTTTTCTACCTTAACTTGACGGACAATGCGTCCTACTGGCTCACCATAGAAGTATTGATTTTGAATTTCCTTAGGAAGTCGATCTCCACGAAATACATCATTTCCTGCAGATCCAGTCACATTACTAAGCGAACCATCAGGTTTGGTTTCACGCATTCCAGGTTGGAAATCCGCTAATTTAATCAAGCTAAATGGTTCTCTAAAACCATCTTTGTACTGCCCTTTTACCCCAAAATTGCCATAGACAAGTGGGAATTGAAAGTTTTGAGGCACTCCGCCAGCTCCGTCCTGAAACCAAGTCTGTCCATAATTATCTTGAGTTACTCCCCATTGACCGTATGGATTTCCAGCGGATTCTTGGATTACTCCGTCAGGAGTCCAGCGGATTCTTCGGGAGTTATAGGTGCTATACATCCAGTTGTCCATGGTCCAAGTCAGGAAGCTGGTCTGATGCTCTACGTTGCCTGATCTTCCCAGCCCTGAGGCGAAGAGCTCTTTTTTGTCAGCCTTCCCATCACCGTCTGTATCGGTGTATTTATAGACATTGTCCTCATTTGACTCCATGGATAAAATGGTGTTTTTCCCAAAAGGAACTACATATCGAGGAAATACAAGGCTGTCTAAGAAAATGACACTTGTTTCGTAAACGCCATCATTGTCCTGGTCTTCCCATCTGGAAATTCTTGAAGTAGGCATCAGCTCTCCATTGGCGTCGATGTCCTGCATGTAGGTTCTTAGTTCCAGTACATACATGCGCCCATTTCCGTCAAACTGAATAGCTGCAGGTTCCCTGATCTGAGGTTCGGAAAGGATAGGCTCTAGTTTATAGCCCGGCTGAAGGATAAAGGTTTTCAGTTCCTCATTGGCAGAGAGAGGTATTACTGGCGGTTGAGGACTTAGATCTATGCCCTTCCAAACTGGAGATTCCATATCTGCATCTTCAGGTATACTGATGGCAGGGTAGGGAGCTTCCATTCGTTTTGGATCCATGGAGTCAGCCGGAGAAACATCAAAAGGGGATTTTTCTGGCGTGCAACCGGAAAAAAAAGCCAGTGATACGCCACAGGAAAGTATTAACTTATTAGAAATTCGCATTAGAGAAATAAGAATAGGTTGATCAAAGTTTGCCTTCATTTTCACAAGGATTGACAAAATATGTGATTATTGGGGAAATGGCTGTACCGAAAAAATAAATATGGGTTTTTTTCTACTGCAACTTTTGATTGGCGTAGGATTTTTGCGAAACTCTAGCGCAAATGAGTCTCGATTATTATCTCATTTAAATGGTTGGTTCAGTATCTCTTCGTAATCCTTATTTTTAATGGGCTTGGAAATAAATTTAGCCACATTAGTATAGGTGCTGGCTTTGAGTAAATCTTCTTCATCCGTGGAGGATGATACTATGTAAATTTTAATTTTAGCACAAAACGATACCTGGGCCAACTCATCAAGAAATTCCCAGCCATTCATGACAGGCATATTAATATCTAATAAAACAATAAATGAATCTAAGGCATTAAATTCCTTCGTCAGAAACTCAAGAGCTACCTTTCCATTTAAATGAGTAGAAATAGTAATATCTGTTTCAAATTTCCTAATCAATTTAGATGCAATTAATTGGGAAATAGGATCGTCATCGACTAATAAAATATTTTTATTCATTTTTTGAATTTATGGTTTTAGATTCCTTTACCATTTTACATATAATTTCATCCAATTCATTTGCAGATAATTTAAGCTGCTCGAATAAAAATTTCACGTCTTTATTAGGGACTGAATCAATTTCCAGCAGATTTACCAAACCCATCAGCCGTGCTAATGGAGCTCGGGTTTCATGTGATTGTGTCCAAGCTATTTTTCTTAACTTATCATTTTGACTTTCAATCACGTTCATGTGATGTAGTTTTTCTGTTATATCATTGGCAAGCACTAGCGTGGCTTTACTAGAGTTATATTCAAAGAATCTGCTGTAAATTTCTACTTGTATTTTTTCGCCGGATTTAAGCAAATGAACAAATATTCCACTAAAGAATGTGTTTTTGATAATACTTCTTTCGGCTAAACTCTGATTCAGAAATATATTTTCGCTTGTTGGACGAATATCTTTAATTGTCATCTTGAGAAATTCATCTCTGGAATAACCATATTTTTCAATAGTAGCTTCATTTACATCCAAAAATAGCAGCGATTCATTATCAAATAGCCACATGGGTTGTGGAGTGAAATCAAACAAATTTTGATAGGTATTTTTGGAATTTTCAAGACCTATAATGAAGTTTTCTCTTTCTATCGCATAAACAACTGTTTTATAAAGTATCTCAGGGTTAATTTCATCCTTCAATAAAAAGTCAGAAACTCCCTTAGCGAGTAAAGCTCTTGCTAGGTTTAAATCTGTATATCCGGTAAGAACAATTATTGGTGTGTTTTTGAAAGTTTTTTGCACGTTATCTACTAATTTTTCTCTTTGCAGATCTTGAAGAATTAAGTCCAATAAAATTACAGAGAATTTTACATTCTCATGTAATAGTTTTTTACCATCAGAGAAGCTTTTACAATGCGTTATTTTTATGGCAGTAAACTTTTCTAAAAGGAAATCTTCTACTAGCAAATAATCTCCCGGATTATCTTCTATAACGAGCACTTGTATTAATTGACCAGTATCACTCATTGAATTTAATTTATTTAGCTAAAGTGGTAAGTTGGATCCAGAATTCCTCAATTTTCAAGACCGCCTTCAAAAAGTCTTCCAGCTCAATAGGTTTTACTATATAGCTATTAGCATGATTTTGATAGGCCATATTTATATCTTTTTCATTTGATGAGGTCGTTAACACTATCACAGGTATTTTTTTTAGTTTTGTGTCAGTTTTGACTTCCTTTAATACATCTAGTCCTGTGATAATGGGGATATTGATGTCCAATAATATTAGATCCGGTTTCTCTGCCTTTTCATATTTTCCTCTATTATAAAGGTAATCCAGCGCATCTTGTCCGTTCTTAACTACACTAATTTTGGTTTTTATTTTGCCTTCCTCAAATGCTTCTAAAGTCAAAACAATATCACCTTCATTGTCTTCCACTAATAGTATATGTACTTTCTTCATTTTTCTTTCATTTAGGGATAGTAAAATAGAATTTTGATCCTTCATTAATTTTGGATTCAATCCAAATGTTTCCACCTAAAAACTCAATTTGTTTCTTTACAATGGATAAGCCAATACCTGTACCTGCAAATTGATCTCTGTCGTGTAATCTTTGGAAGATAACGAAAATCTTATTAAAGTACTTATTGTCTATGCCGATACCGTTGTCTTGAATACATATCTCCCAGAATTCATTTCTGTCTTTACATGAAATCTGGACAATAGGCTGTACATTATTCTTAGAATATTTGATCGCATTATCTAACAAATTGTGTAATACTTGTACCAAAGGAGTAGTGTAGGTTTCAATGATCGGTAGTGTATCAGTAACTAATACAGCTTTTTTTTCAGCTATTACTTTTCGTCGTAGAATTTTATATTCTTCTAAACACTGATTCAGATCAATGGACTGCAGTGCCTCCTGAATTTTTCCGGCTCTTGAATATTCCAGGAGATCAAGGATGATTTGCTTCATTCTTTTAGCACCATCTATGGCAAACTCAATATATTGATGCGCTTTATCATCCATCTGATCGCCATATTTCCTTTTCAACTGATCCATAAAGCTACTCACCATTCTCAGTGGCTCTTGTAAATCATGGGAGGCGATATAGGTGAATTGTTCTAATTCTTCATAAGCGCTTTCTAGTTCTGTAAGTTTCGTTTGCAGAATATGATTTAAATCTAATAGCTCTTTCTCATGGTCGATAATGTAAGTTATATCTGTTATCGCACCAATCATCCGTATGGCCTTACCAGTAGAATCTCTTATAATAACGCCTTTATCAAGAACCCTTTTTATAATCCCTGAAGGATGATTTATTCTATATTGAAATTCCCATTTAGTAACTTCTGGATTTAACAATGCATTATTAACGCTTTCTTTTAATTTGGGTAAATCGTGCTTGTGGAAATTTTTTTCGTAGAATTTCAAATGATTCTGTGTGTAATCTATCTCATACCCGAATAAATCTATGAATTTATTCCCTCTGTAGAATTTATCATTTACTATATCCCAATCCCAAATGGCATCTGCAGTGGCTTCGGTAGCTTTTTCAAATCGCTCATTTGCCTCTTGGATTTTCAAATCAAACTCTTTTTTGTTAGTGATATCCTTAAAAAATACAGATAAGCCATCTGAAGAAGGGTAGGCAGTCACCTCAACCCATTGTTGTGAAGTTTCATAAAACTCCTCAAAACTTACAGTTTCCTGAGTTTCCATGGCATAGTGGTACTTTGAGTAGAATTTGGTGTCAAGCATATCCGAATACTCCTCCCAGAGAGATCTGCCAACAATATCCTCCCTTTTTTTACCGAAAATCACTTCTGCAATGCGGTTCCAGTAAGTTACAATCCATTTTTTATCCACAGCAAAAAAAGCATCCCCGATACTTTCAAGGATTTTATTTTTGTCTTCTAGTAATTTTATTTGATTTAATTCAGCAATTTTTCGTAAATGGATGTCTTGAAAGCTCCCAAATATCTGAACTACCTTATTGTTTCTGATTTTAGCATTTCCAATAATTCTGACCCATCTGTCATTTCCTTTGGCGGTGAGTAAGTTTAATTCCAGATCAAAAACTTCCCCTGTTTGAACGAGCTGAGTCATAGCTTCTTTAAGAATGGATCGGCTAGGTTCTTTATGTAAATTCAGCCCAAATCCTAATGGAGGGTCAAATGCTTGATCAATTTCAAGAATGTCTTTAAGAAGGGGAGACCAATACATCTTTGGATCTTTATTTCCCTGCAGACTCAACTCCCAGCTGGCTACTCTGGCCATCTTTGAGGCCGTGGCAAGAAGCTCTTCCGCTTCTTTTAGATTGGTAATATCCAATATAATAGAATCCCAAATGGTACTTCCATCGGCTTGCTTTCTAGGTGTGCCTGAGCCTTCCAGCCACTTGATTTTGCCATTAGGTGATTTGCTTCTAAAATGCACATGCCAAGCTGTCATGGAAGTCATAGACTCATTTATACTTGCTCGAACCTTATCTAAATCCCCAGCTTCACTGATTTGATCCCATATCAGTGCATTATTCTTCATTCCTGCCTCCACGTCTATTTCCCAAAGTTTCTCAGAGCCTTTGGACAAGTGCAGTAGTTGGTCAGTTCCGTCAGGAAATAGTTGAAACTGGACAATAGCACCTGGAAGATTGTTGGCTATGGATTTTAATCTTATTTCCGTGGTTTTCTTTTGATTTATATCTTGGAAGCTGCCATAAATTCGCACAGGTTCCCCATTCATCATTTCTGCCCTTCCCATTGCTCTTACCCATACCTCCTTGTTTTTGGTCGTTACGATAATGGCTTCGAAATCAAACGATGAACCGGATTTTATGCATTTCCCTAGCTCTGATTTGACTAAGTCATGGTAATCGCTGCGATAAAAATCAATTGCATTTTGGAGATTGACTTGCAAATTCATGTCAGCTTCATGTATTTCATATACCATATCAGACCAGTACAAGGTCTGATGTATCATGTCTATTTCCCAGCTCCCAATACGGGATAGTTGATTGACATTCTTGAGAAGACTAGCAATCTTGATTTCCTCTGATATATCCTTTCCTACATAAAACACAAGTCCGTCCTCAATGGAAGGAGAGATGTTCCAACTGATTGTTTTTATCTCTCCAGTTTTAGTGATGTATCTATTTCTTAAATTATAAATAGGAGCCCCCGATGGTAGCTTGCTCAATTCTTCTTGGGTTCCTTCCACATCATCTGGATGTATAAACTCAGAAAAAGGCTTAGATGTGAGCTCCTTATCTGAATATCCAAGCAATTTAGAGGTATAAGGATTTACAGTTTTAAAAAATCCATCGAAGCCAGCGATGGCTATTACATCTGGAGCAAACTCAAATATCTTCGAAAGCTCAATTTCTGTTTTCTTTCTTGCGATCTCAGAGCCTATAAATAGACCGAGTTCCCTCAGAATTTTTACAATCCACTCTATATTTTTGGTAGTTGATTGGGTTCCAAATTGAAGAACTCCTATGAATTTGTCATGATAATTCAATGGAAACCCTACAATCGTTTTGATTCCTGCCTTATCGGCTCCAGTAGATCTAGTGAGAAGCTGGTGATTTTCCCCTTTATTTTCCCAGATGATTGACTTATTATTCTCCCAAATTGATCCTGGTAAACCATGGCCTTTTTCGAAGACTCTATCTTGTTTTGAATTCCTGTAAAATATAGTTGCTGCCTCATCTTTTTGATGAAACGCTTTCAGTTCAAGAAATCTTTCCTGTATATCGGTAAGCCAGATTTCACAAAAACTAAACTGTCCGAGAACAGCAACTTCTTGACAAAGTTTAGTTAAAGCGCTGTGTAAATCAAACTCCTCATTAAAAAGGGCACTCGTTTTAGCAGTTAAATCTTTGGCTATTTCGAGATTTTTCTTTTCCGTGACATCCCGCTCTATAGCAAACCAATGCGTGTAGCAGCCGCGCTCATTGGCAACAGGAATTACGGTGAAATTTATCCAGAATTCCTCTCCGTTTTTTTTATAATTTACCGCTGTTATTTCATAGGGTTCCCAATTCCTTAGTGCTTTACCTAGCTTTTCCAACGCCGCGTAATCAGACTTGGGACCCTGAAGGATTCTGGGTGTTTTACCTATTACTTCCTCCCGAGTATATCCGGTAAGTTTGGTGAACGCATCATTGACATACACTATCCTAGGCCCCGGCTTATCTTGTGGTTCTGCTTCTGTTATTAAAATTATGTCGTTTGCGTTCGTAACGACAGTTTCCAGCAATTTTAAATGTTGGGTTTCATTCCTGGCGGCAGTAATGTCTCTGGAGTTTGCCACAATTCCTCTAATAGAAGGGTTGTTTAGCATATTTGTCAACACCGTCTCTACCCATCGCCATTCACCGGCCTTGTTCTGAAATCGAAAAGGCTCTATTACCACCCGGCTTTCGGAGAAAATTTTGTTTAAACCATCCAGTGCCTTTTCAGTATCTTCAGGATGAATAAAGTCAAAGGCATTTTTTCCAATAAACTCATCGGGGCTCATGCCTAGAATACCCATAGATGTGGGACTAACATAGGTGTACACTCCTTCCTGGTTCAAAATCGCAATTAAGTCTGAGCCTTCTTGTACTAAGGACCTGAATCGATTCTCACTCTCCAGCAGCAATTCTTCCTTTTTGATTTTCTCGCTTGCATCTCTAGCTACACAATAGAACGTTTTTGCTTCAGGGTCATACCGGACCGACCATAGGTTAAATGCGACGCCTCCATCTTTTCGTATGTATCTATTTTCAAAAGTGGTAAAGGTTTTTCCCGAAAGTATTTCACTGGTAACTACAATTGTTTTGTCCTTGTCTTCGTCAAGTACAAAATCAATGAAAGGCTTTCCTACCAACTCATGTTTTTCATAACCCCAAAGCTCCTTGCAAGCTGCACTGACCTTTATAAAATTACCATCCTGTGAAATAGAACAAATGACATCCAGTGAGGCATCCAAAAGTTTTTCTGCTTCGTTACTTAATCTAATGGTAGAAGTAATATCTCTGGAATGACAGGCTACCTCGATTACCCGCCCTTCACTGTTTTTTATAGGATTAAACCTAATAATACTAAATTCTTCGGTTTTGCTTTCAGGGTTATAGAAACTTTCCTGGATTTCAAAAATTTCTCCAAATAATGCACGAGCATAGAATTTCTTCCATTTTATTTTATATTCTTCGCCAAATTCTTCCACAATTACCGGATCGCCTTCTTGGAGCTCTTTACCTGTGAAAGACTTAATCACATTTTTGTACGACGCATTGGCAAAAGTAATGCTGAGAGTTGAATCTATAATCCAGTATAAATCAAGGCTTTGCTCAATAAAGCTGGTTAAATAATCTTTTCCTTTCTTCATAAATGCCTAACTATTATACCTGCTTCAATGTTCTATTAGGATCAAAGTAGCTAAATAATTAATGTGAAAAAAGGAAGATAGCGGGAGTATGTTTTTTTATAAAAATCAAAAAAAGGATTGATAGTTAAATGTGCAAAATCCTAAAGCCAAAATAGGATTCCGCTATACCCAGCAAATAATTTTTGTTTTGAAGTACGGAAGAGATAAGAGGGATTCCTGAATCATTTCTGCTTAGAAGTTAAGGAAAGGTAGTTTATAAGTCATGGTGCTGCTTGTATATTCATAAAAGGTATCCTGACTAGATTCTCCATTCCCTCATCCCATTTTCATGAGTAAGATTTAAGCAGTATCTTTTAGTTTTGGTTTTATTAACTATATACTATAGTACAACTAGAGCATTGATAATTATTCGACTGCAGTTTTTTGGTAGAAAAAAAGGTATTAATTTAACAATACTAATAATAAATATAATTCTTTCGTTAAAGAGCGTTTTTAAAGACATGAAATACATTTATACTGAGTCCTATGTTTCCGACGATCAAAGAGTACCATATACTTGATACTGAGCCTTGCTATCAATTTGACAAACTAACTAACATTGCTGTAAAAATTTGTAATGCAGATGGAGCGTTTATTTCATTCTTTGATGAGGACAGACAGTGGTTTAAGTCCAGGTTGGGCTTTGACGATACAGAAACTAGGGTTTCAAATTCCATTTGCCAATATCTGATCAAGGAAAATCTATCCTACCTGCATATTCCTGATTTAAGCTTGGATGAAACCTTTAAGGAGCACTCAGCTTTCCTCGATTCGGGGGCAAGATTTTATGCGGGATTTCCCATCATTGCACCTGATCATTCCATTTTGGGCAGTTTTTGTGTATTTGGGTATCAACCGCAAAAACTAGATGAAGTACAGTTGGAATTCCTCAAAACCATGGCTGAACAGACAATGGTTTTACTTGATATGCATAAGACTAACACTGCACTAGCTATGGAAGCTGCACAACTTGAAAAAAGAAGAATTGTAACTGACACAGCTGCTATCATCGGGAAATTGGGAGGATTGTATTTGGATAGGAGTGGAAAGGATATTTTTTGGACTCCTTCAAATAATGTCTTGTTTAATCTATCGATAGATTATTCCATGACATTTGAGGAATTTGAATCGGGCAGGTTTCAAATTGCCCAATCAGTTTTACCATTATTTGAGAGAATCAGGGATTTTTGCAATTCTCAGACCGCTTCCTATGCTAAGCTTTCATTTGAATACGAGGCTAATGCTAAAGTGATTGAGGTTCAAGTTGAGCTGATTGACAGGGAGTTACATGTGGTATTTCATGATATTACAGTGGAAAAAGGGTTGGCAGAGCACCTTCGAATGAGTGAAATGGAAGCTGTTCAAACTTCAAATAATTATAAATCGTTAGTTTACAATTCCACCTTCTACATCTGTAAAGCAGGAGTGGATGGCA
Source organism: Algoriphagus persicinus (assembly GCF_035156415.1). Classification (NCBI taxonomy): domain Bacteria; kingdom Pseudomonadati; phylum Bacteroidota; class Cytophagia; order Cytophagales; family Cyclobacteriaceae; genus Algoriphagus; species Algoriphagus persicinus. The sequence continues at coordinate 39,174 of NZ_JAYEEY010000023.1, read as the reverse complement.
TTCGAACCTTTTGCAACGATTTTTATGCCACTGAATTGGGTGTTAACCCACTACAAACTTCAGGGGAAGGGATGGAATTTTTTCACGCCGTCACTCCAGCCTATTTAGACTATGCCAAGGAAGCATTCTTCAAAGTAGCCTCCGGTAGTGAGCCCAAGCGAAGAGTATTAGTCAAAGAAACAAACGCTAATCAACTAGAGGTAACTAATCTTTGGGATTTCATAGGGCTTAAAAATCCACAAAATGAACTGACGGAGGTGTTATGCTTGGGCTATGATGTTTCCGAATTGGAAAAGAATAGAGCAGAAGTACAAATGCTTGCCGACTATACAGCCTTCCAGAATAAGAAAATCTTAGAATATAACTCAATTGTTTCTCATGACATCCGGTCTCATGTAGCCAACGCCGTAGGCTTAATCAGTTTGATGGATTTAATCACTGATCAGGATGAGCATCAGAACTATTTTAGACTTTTGAAGAAAGAAATTAAAAAAGCCGACCGGACTATTATAGCTCTGGATAGATTTACTTCGCTGACCTCAGTTTTTGAAAGTGGGAAGGAACCGGTATCCTTATATAGTTTGATTAAGGAGGTTTTGGAACTATTAAGAAAAACCAAACCACATGCCCGCTTCACTACGGTTAATAAAATACCGATTGACTTAGTTATGTTTTCGGTCAGAGAATACCTTGAAAACGTGTTTTTAAATGTATTTGCAAATTCTCTTAAAATGGTTTCTCCAGAAAGAGAATTGCAGATTGAAATTGATGCTGAGCAGATTACAAATTCAATCCTACAGATAAAAATCAAGGATAATGGTATAGGGATTGATATGAGGCAGTATGGAGAGGAGTTGTTTAAAATTCAACGACCTCTCAAGGACTCGCAATACGGAAATGGGATAGGACTTTATCTTGTCAAAAAGCAAATTGAGACTTTGGGCGGCCGGGTTAAAATAATGAGTGAAAATGCCATAGGAACTACTATTGTTTTAGAGTTTTTAAATTATGAAGAGTAAACTATTAATTATAGACGATGATCAGGTCTCCTTATTGATTGCCAAGAAATATTTGATTGTTTCGGGCTTCGAGGAGTTTGTACATGAAATATTAATTTTCAATAAGGCAATAGACGTCCTGAAGGCATTATATGTAGCTGAAGATAATTTGGAGTTGTGCCAAATGTGGATTTTATTGGATATCAACATGCCGAAAATCAGCGGATGGGATTTTTTGAATAGAATAGAAAGTATGAAACTTGAGAATGATGTAAAAGTGATCATGCTTACTTCGTCCATCAACGAGGAAGACAAGATTAGAGCGGCATCATTCAATTCTGTATATGGCTATATATCAAAGCCCTTGGATATACAAAAGTGCAATGAGATCAAACAAATCATTCTAAAATCAGCGAATGGCCTGTAATTTCTAATCGTATTTCACGCTTACTTGATTAACTTTAAACAGTAAGTGGAGGAATCCATGCCGATTTTCATTTACCTAGCGGATATACTTTACCGTGCTTGCCAAATTCAACAATAATGCAAAGTAATTCCAGAATAGTTAACTTATGACTGGGATGAGTAATAGGTTAATTTACCTCTTCAAGAAATAATTCAACAATGCCTATATACATGGATCGTCACGATGTTTCTGAAGCTGTTACGGCGGAGATCGTGGCTCAAATTCACCAAGAGGATTTAAAAATCCAGCATAAATATGGCTGTCGGGGTTTGACCTATTGGTTTGACGATGTCAGAAAAACGGCCTTTTGTCTGATAGAAGCTCCGAATAAGGACGCCATCATTGACATGCATAAAAAGGCTCATGGAGAGGTGCCTCATCAAGTCATTGAAGTAGATACAACTATCGTCGAATCATTTTTAGGCAGAATAGAAGATCCGGAAAAATCACAAAATACGGACTTAAATATTATCAACGATCCGGCTTTCAGAACTATAATGGTGGTGAATATAGAACATCATTCCTTTCCCAACCATAATCCTTTCTCAAGCATCACAAAAGTACAGCAGGTTTATTTTCAGATGATTGCCATTTTAAAATCATTTGAGGGCACCATCGTCAAGCAAAGTGGGGAGGGCTTTTTACTATCATTCCGTACCGTAACCAATGCAGTGCTATGTGCTCTAAAGATTCAGGAAAAATTTAATAGTTTCAGGATCAAGAATCACCTTAATTTCGCAGAATTGAATATCGGTTTACATGCCGGAGTGCCGGTAACTGAAAAAAAATCGATTTTTGAAGATACCATCAAATCAGCCGAACGCATGAGTTATATATCACTGGCTGAGATTGTGGTTTCCACAGAAGTACAACAGCTGTACGAAAGTGAGAATTTAAGTACAGTGTTGAATCAAAATCTTGTGCACATGCTTTCTTCTGGGGAGATTAAATTCATAAATAGCTTTATGGAGTTCACTGAAAGCGAGTGGCAAAATACCGGGTTAAAAGTGGATGATTTCGAAAAACACATTGGAATCAGCAAATCCAAACTTTACAGGGAAATCACCCGGTTGACAGGGAAATCACCGAATGTTTTTTTACTTCATTACAGACTTCGAAAATCGCTGAATCCCTTGCAACGGCATCAAGGAAATGTAGCTGATGTAGCCTACAGTTCAGGATTTAACAGTCCTTCGTATTATGCTAAATGTTTTCGGAAAAAATACGGGATCATGCCTTCCGAATTAGTCCGGTAATAATTCTTAGCTTTTTACATTTAAAATTAGCCCTGCTGTGCGTATCTAGTTAGGCTGATAGGAATACACTTAGCCTGCGTAAATCAAGGCTATACTGCCAGTAGCACTTCTGCGGAAGCCTCAGGCCATTCTCCCAGAGTTAATGCCAGATCCTGCTTTGAATCGATTGTGCTTGCAGAAGACCCAAATTTGCTATTGCATGTACTTTACTAGCAGTAGATTTAGTGTTATAGAGAAACACTTCTAATCAGGTTTATACTAACTACAATTAGCTATATGATGAACACCCAAAAAACGTCCCTGACAACAAAAACACTTTTCGCAAGATTAGGCGGAACATTAGGAATTACAGCCATTGTTGACGACGTAATTGCAGCGCACATGGTTAATCCAACTATAAATGCACGTTTCAGGCCTTACCTTGATCAGCCTGAGCGATTGGCAAAAATCAGGCAACACACCATTGATTTTTTTAGTGCCGGCAGCGGTGGTGCGGTGGAGTACAACGGCCGAGATATGCCCACTACGCATCATGGAATGAATATAAGTGCCGAGGAATATATGAATGTTGTGGACGATATTATGGGGGTTTTGGACCAACATACTATTGATGAAATATCTAAAAAGGATGTGCTCGCCATTCTCTGGTCACTTAAAGAGACAATAATGAATAAATAGTGGAACACTTAGATAATTAGATCTTATGTCAAATACTACAATCACACTTCAAAAGGAAAATCTGGAGGCATTAGCAGGAGCAATCAGAGGAGATTTGATTTTTCCCGAAAGCCCGTCTTATGAAAATGAGCGAAAAGTCTATAACGGGATGATAGCTAAAAAGCCCGGGCTGATCATAAAATGTAGTGATGTGGCAGATATCATTGCTGCAGTTAACTTTGGTAGAGAAGCTAATCTGCTAACTGCCGTTCGTGGAGGTGGTCATAATGCAGGAGGCTTGGGTATTTGTGATGAAGGATTAGTTATTGATTTATCCAGGATTAAAAATGTCCGGGTAAACACAGCTGACAGTACAGTACGCGTGGCTGGCGGTAATATATGGGGGGAAGTGGATCATGCTACCCATCCCTTTGGCCTGGCTGTCCCATCAGGGATAATCTCTACAACAGGCGTTGGCGGTTTGACATTGGGCGGAGGTATAGGTCATCTGTCCCGAAAGTATGGATTGACCATTGATAATCTTCTTGAAGCTGATATGGTTTTGGCAGATGGGAGCTTTGTAACAGTCAATAAAACCCAGCATACCGATCTTTTTTGGGCAATCCGAGGGGGTGGAGGGAATTTTGGTATTGTAACTTCCTTTAAATTCCAAGCCCACCCGGTCAAGACAGTTTACGCAGGCCCTACACTTTGGCCAATTGAAAAAACAGAAGAAATAATGGAATGGTATCATGGGTTTATTCATGACGCACCTGATGAGCTCAATGGATTTATCACGACTTTAAACATCCCTGGCCCTCCATTCCCGCCCGAGTTACATCACAAAAAATTCATCGGTATTGTATGGTGTTATTCTGGAAATAGTAAAAATGGCCCGGAAATATTCAATTCGGTAATGGATATGAACCCTATATTTGAACATGTAGGAGAAATGCCCTATCCCTCTGTGCAAACCTTATTTGACGGACTATTCCCTCCCGGACTACAATGGTACTGGAAAGCTGATTTTTACACAAATATACCACAGGAAGCAGCTGCTGTCCATAAAAAATTTGGATCAGAAATACCTACACCTCTGTCACAAATGCACATGTACCCACTCAGCGGTGCAGCAAGCCGGATAGGTAAACATGATACGCCATGGGCCTACCGAGACGCTAAATATGCAGGTGTAATTGTGGGAGTTGATCCGGACCCCGCAAATGCAGAAAAGATTACTAGTTGGAGTAAAGCATATTGGGATGCGCTTCATCCTTACGCTGCAGGAGGCACTTATTTAAACTTTATTATGGATGAAGGGCAGGAACGAATTAAGGCTAGTTACCAGGATAATTACGAAAGGCTAGCAAAAATTAAAAACAAATACGACCCAGATAATTTTTTCAGGGTTAATCAAAATATACTACCAGCTGAATAGGCTCAGCTTTTTGACTTATAGTCAATAGCAACAATAATTAACTACTTATTGCTTGAAATGGATGCAGCAATACCGTTTATTAAATATCATCCATAACCTACATAAAAGAACACAAATGAAAATTGCAAAAGAGAATATCGAAGTTAAAATGCAAATTCCCGGTGCTATAATCCGTCAGAAAACAGATTTTGGCGATGCAAGCGGGTTAGGTAAAATTAGTGGAGAGTATTTCAGTCTTTCTGAAGGAGTAGATACTACCCCGCTGTTCATCGGACTTGAGGGCAACCAATGCCAATGTCCGCACTGGGGGTATGTTTTAAAAGGTAAAATCACAACGACCGATGCCAAAGGCATTCAAGAAACTGTAAATGCGAACGATCTGTTTTTCTGGCCTGCCGGGCATAATGTAAAGGTCAATGCCGATGCGGAGATCATCATGTTCAGCCCACAACACGAGCACAGTCAGGTAATCAATCACATGATTGAGAAAACCAAAGGTTAAACCTTCAGAAAATCACATGGCACTCTTAGTTTTAGTTGAATATTTTAAGTGTATAGACACTTTAATATTACTTTTGACTATTGAGGTAAAACTAGAATAGGATTTAGCTGTGGTATATATTCCAGCTATCCTGATGATCTATTTTCAGATACAGAATGTGTAAGTGTTTATTTTACAATTAGTTAACTGATTTTTGGTACAAGTACCAATTAATAACTTCTTCTATATAACTATTACGGTTTTAAATTCTCTTTTTAGAAGAGTGGTTTTTCGACTCAATTTCAGGTTTCAATCAGTATAGTCCGCTGGGGACACCAGCTGAGACAAATATTAGATCGGCAAGCTATCCTCAGATATTCCCTGATCACCGGGCGGCATTTAAAGTAAATGCCCCAGAGGCAAACAAGTTGCAACTGGATTTGGGAAAGAAATACGATATGGTGAAAAATGGGGAAGGAATATGGGAAGTGACCACGGATTCCCTTAGTGAGGGATTTCATTATTATTCTTTGATCATTGATGGTCTGGCGGTTGCTGATCCGGCAAGTGAAACTTTCTATGGAATGGGCAGAATGGCCAGCGGAATTGAAGTCCCATTCAAAGGAGATGGTTATTATGAGCTTAAAGACGTTCCACATGGTGAGGTGGGAAGAGTCCGGTACTTTTCTAGTGCATTGAGAGCATGGAGACAGTTTTTCATTTACACACCTCCAGGATACGATTCAACTATTTCGGAGAAATATCCTACTCTGTATATTTATCATGGTGGCGGGGAAGACGAGACAGGTTGGGCAAGGCAAGGGAAAACTGACTTGATCTTGGATAACCTGATTGCAGAAGGAAAAGCTAAGCCCATGCTTGTGGTGATGGCTGATGGAAATATGCCTGCAAGTGCTTTTACAGAAAATGGTTTAAAGCAATTTGAAAGAGAGTTGAAAGAAAGTCTCATTCCTTACATCTAAAAAAACTACAGGGCTAAATCCGACCCCCAGAGCAGGGCATTGGCAGGACTATCCATGAGAGGGATACAGACTTTATATGCAGGAGTAAACAATACTGATCTTTTCGCTTATCTCGGGGTATTCAGTTCTGGATGGATAGCCTCAAGACTAACTGAAATAACTGATGCCCAATATGCATTTATGAAAAACAATGCAGATAAAAACAATGCAGATCTTGCTGAGTTTTGGATTGCTATGGGAGGTAAAGAAGATATTGCCTATGAAAACTGTCAGGTAATGATGCAAAAATTTGATGAAATGAATATAGACTACACCTATTCAGAATATCCCGGAGGGCATACCTGGCCTGTTTGGAGAAATAATTTATACAACTTTTCCCAAAAATTGTTTTAGACTGTTGATAAGTCTAATTATATAACAAACAACTCACAAGGAACACCAATGAAAACAGTAATACTAAAGGAGCCGGGAAGCTGGGAAGTAAGTGAAACGAGCGTAGACAGATCTTTAGAGGATGACCAAGTACTTCTGAAGGTCCATAGAATAGGTATTTGTGGTACTGATATGCATGCCTTTAGAGGTAAACAACCATTTTTTTCCTATCCCAGAATACTAGGTCATGAGCTAGGACTGGAAGTTGTTGAAAAAGGCAGACTGGTATCTCGTGTGAAAATTGGAGATAAATGTGCGCTAGAACCCTACTTTAATTTCAAAGAAGATCAGGCTGTGAAATTGGGTAAAACAAACTGCGGAGAATTTATTTCAGTATTCGGAGTACATCAGGATGGTGGCATGCAGGAGTTTATCAAAGTGCCTGCCAGGTACCTTCATAAATCATCAAAACTCTCCTATGACCAATTGGCTTTAATTGAGCCTTTAGGAATTGGATGTCATGCGGTAAGCAGAGCCAATATAACTTCTGAAGATAAAGTTTTGGTAATAGGAGCAGGACCCATTGGTTTGGCTACCATGCAATTCGCCACTATCAAGCTGGCTAAAGTAGCTGCTTTGGATATCAATGAAGACCGTTTGCGGTTCTGTATGCAGAATTTGGATCTTGAAGGAACTGTGAATGCAAATTCTACTGATGTTATCGGGCAATTGAGAAACCTATTCGATGGTGACCTCCCTACTGTGGTAATGGATGCAACAGGTAATGAGCATTCCATGAAAAATACCTTGAACTATGTCGCCTTCGGAGGAAGAATAGTTTTCATCGGCCTTTACCAAGGTGATTTTACGTTTTTTGATCCACTGTTTCACAGAAAGGAAATCACACTGCTTGCCAGCAGAAATGCATTGGGAGCTGATTTCGAAGAGATTATATCTCTTATGGAAGAAGGCAAGGTGGCAACCGACCATTGGATTACCCATCGCGTACGCTTTGATGATTTACCTAAGCGATTTGAATCACTTCTTAACCCTGAATCTGGCGTGATTAAGGCTATGGTGGAGCTATAGACTTCCACTAAATAACGTTGTCAATTTCCGTTTTATTTGCTGTTGTCTTGGTTCTTTTGAAGAGGCGAAAGCGCCCTAACTGGTTAGCCCCCTTCCTTAGAAAATCAGATGAGGTGGCAGGAGATGGAATATTATGCCTTTGTCCATTTCTCTGTAAATACCTTTTTTACTAATCAATTCATGTGTTTATAATTTGTTTTTTTTAAGGTAGCATGGAATCTCACATGGTAGATAATCATCCCAGTGTGTGACGCTTGAGTCACGCTCGATTTCATCTCATTATACCATTTTGTATATTTTAGTTAATTCTTACTACCCTATGATTTTAAATTTTATTCAGCTTATCTCAGGGTTAGAATGTATCAATCTGTGTAAATAGTGACACATATACGGATGGGGTAATCCAAATAAAAATTTTAGTATAACTTATTTTCTTTCATTTGGCTCAATAGGGATGCATTTAATCCTTTTCTTATGGATTGAGTATTGAGGTATGGATTTTGGTTTTAAAAGTATATTATAATCACTAAACTAATCATACTATGGACACCAAAAGAAAAGAAGGCAACGTTGCCAAAACTATTGAATCCCAAACAGCAAAAATTCCATCTGATGTATTTCTATGGTCTGCGCTCTCCGCAATGGGAGTATCTCTTGGGCTAAAAATTTTCAAACAAAATAAAATGGCTTTGTTCGTCGGCCAATGGGCTTCCCCATTTTTGCTATTAGGAATCTATAACAAGATAGTTAAAGTAGAAGGGTCTGATAAAGACAGTTGATAGGATAAGTCTCGTGGGTATGCTTTTTCTAAAAAGGAATCCCAATGAGGTTACTATTTTGTTGTATGTAAATCCAAAATTTCACTCTGGATAATGACAGTTCTATATACAATAGGGGTCAATATCCAGAGCTGAAATTCCAACTGATTGATGAAATATATTTTATGCATTATCATTTAGCAGAAGTAAAGAAAATGGAATCTGATGAAGTAAAATTGAATTTGTGGAAGTTCAGTTCATGGATAAAAAGTGCTGATCCAGTAGGGCAGGGGTTTCCTTCCGAGGAAATAAGTCCCAAACCAAATGAACCTGAGATCCTTTCAGATCCTAATTCGCCCAAAGAAGAGGAATATCTGCCGGGTGAGGAGGAGAATCCGTTGGAAGATCCCAAGAGGGAAATCGATGATCCATATCAACCTGACCGCGAGCAGGATTTTCCACCGAAAAGGGAAGAAGAAATACCACAAGAAGAACCTAGAAAATTCAGGGCGGAAAATATTCCGACCTTTTAATGACTTGTATTTAGTAGCACATAACTGCAATGATATTTATTGAGAGAAATACTAATTCAACATGGAATATTCAACCTTTATCCTTTCTATTTAAACACTCAAATTGAAGGCTAAAGCATAGTTGGCGTGATCTCTTATAATAGAGCTGATAACGTTCTCAATCTGATGAAATTTCAATTTAGAACTCCCCATAAACTTGATGTGCAATGTCTCCACTGGCTTTTCTTCAAGCTTTTCCCGGTACAGACTTATTTTAAAAACTGGATCAGGATTTTTTAAATGGAGGTTAAGTTCATGCTCACCAATGAAAAAGAAGTTGGGTTGGGGCAGAGTTTTCATAGCAAGTTGCTAGTGATTCGACTTACCCTAATTTAAAAAGAATATGGTGACAATTCAGTTGATTATCAGGGAAATATAGAATGATGTCTAAAGGAAAATTTCTATGTGAAGAAGGAATTTGGTTCATTCTTATTTGGCGATATTAGTTTTCTTATTCAAAAATCTTATTGCTGGCGCGGCTGTAAGGCCATAAATCAGTATTGACAGGGCTATGGAGAATGTGACAATTGACCATAGTTCATCTTCAGATTCAAAAGCTATTTCATTTAGAGCAAAAGAAAGGTAAAACAGGGAGCCCATCCCGCGAATCCCAAAAAAGCTGATTATAAACTTTTCCCTGCGATGAAGATTGGTTCCAAGCAAACTAAGATAGGCAAATAGGGGGCGGATAAGCAGTAAAAACGCCAAAGAGAAGAGCACCATTTTCCAGGTTAGAGAGTCCAGAATCCCCTGGACGATTGCCCCACCTAACAACAACAAAAGTACGGCAACAAACATTTTTTCAATCTGTTCTGAAAAAAAGTGCATTGATTTGTGATACTTATGCTCCTTTTCATAATGTCTAAGGGTGATTGCACACACGAAAACCGCAATAAAACCATATCCGTGTAGTAGTTCAGTAAGACCATATGCCAGCAAAGTCAAAGAAATAGCCAGAAATCCATCTAGGCTGTCCAACATTTTATATCTCTTCGAGAAATCAAATAAAATGTAGCCTATTGCTTTGCCCAAAATGTATCCCAGTACAATTCCCCCTATGATCTGATAGAGAAAATGGTAGGAAAACCAGTATAATATTGACGTATTTCCGCCAATGTTCATACTTGCGACTGTGATTGCGAGCCAGGTAAATGGAAAAGCCATGCCATCGTTAATCCCTGCTTCTGAGGTTAGTATAAATTAAGAGAAGGGATTGTTCTGGTCATTTGGCGGTCCCACCTGCACATCTGATGCTAACACAGGATCCGTCGGAGCCAAGGATGCACCTAGCAAAATTGCCGCTGCCAAATTTAAATCCAACATATAATATCCGAGTGCCACAGCCGCAGCTATGCATAATAGCATGGCAATGAAAACCAACCTCAAGGGAGATGTCCATTTCCAGATGGAGAAAGGAAGATCAATTTTAATTCCCGATCCCATCAATGAGATAATCACAATGAATTCAGTGAGATGAAGGATTGATGTGCCATTGTCTTTGGGAAGGGGACTTGGTAAATTTTCTGAAAAAAAAGTATAAAGCAAAAATCCCCCTATCAGGTAAAAAATAGCATAGGATATCCCTACTTTTTTAGAAAAAAGCGCTACCCAGGGCATAGCAAAAGTAGCTACCCCTATTACCACTAGTATAAACATAAATTTTTCCATTGCTCATTTACTAGATTGACTTCTGTCAAACATCAGGAGGCTCTACTGCCTATCCGAGCGAGTCATCGTGATTTTTTTTAAACAGATAGTTTTAGGGAGTTTTCAGTTAGGGTGTCGCAATACAGTTCTATCAAAATGGCAAATAACTAAAGTCCTTGATTTCAATTGGGGTTAGGGTCAAATGACTTCATTATTAGTAATAATTCAAGCAAGGCACATTTCTATTCGTCTCCTTCTTTCCAAAAGTGTTCATTTTGATGAGCTCCTTTGCCTTTTACTATACTATCCAACTTCTGTAACCTTATTGTTTTAATTACTTTCCAGACTTGATACTAACTGATAAGTATAGGAAAACTGCTTCACGGATATAAAACCTTTGCTGCTTCTAAAAATACCGATTCTGTAATTTACTATTGGATGATCAACTTGTAAAATACCAATTATTTACGATGGGAAAGTTCTGGATGGAAATGAGGAATGATTTACGCATTGTGCTCTAAGGAGTGGGAAAATAGAAATTTACCTGAGTTGGTGGGTTTTTCTTTCAAGAGCTGTTTGTTCCAAATAAGTGATTAACTCTTCTATTTTTCCGGAAAGGGATCTGGAATATACTTTTTTCCATTTACCGGATTGCAATTCAAGGTTCACAGAATTTAATTTACCCCACCAAATCATATTGATTTGTTGTACATTCCAGCTCTTCAGATCGGATTTCAGATTTATCACATCTTTTTTTAAAGGATGCCATATCGTTAACATATTTCCATTTATATGAATATTATTGCTGCTTTTAGAATTCGCTAGTAACACCGCTATAAGGATAAAAATGATAAAAACTGAAAACAAAAATATGAAAAGGAAATTCATTGGTGGTAACTTTGGTGGTTGGAACTACATAGAAATCCAATAATAATGCCATGGGCAGATTGAATTACTTATTCACGGAAAGACCTTTATAGAATTAAATAGTGTTTTTTTTCAGCCCAATCAAAAAACTTTGGAGTTAGGTCTATTTGCTAATTATCAATCCACTGAATTGTCCCTTATTTTAAAAATGAGATTTTTTTGGATAAAACAAGGAGCCCCATCGCTCTAAATATTTACTGGCCTATAATGTACACCTCGTAACCACAACCACAAACAGAGCAAATTTTTATATTATCTTTTTGTAATGAAACAAATCTTTTGGCTTCTGATGCTGAATTAAAAGGGCCTAAATATTCCCGATCATATCTTGATGGTATATCTGGACAATCTCTGTCATGTACTATAGATTGCTTGTCTAAACTTGGTGGCGAACATAAATAAAAGAATTTCATAACTGTATTATTGTTTTATAAAATAGATTTTCAATTTTCAAAACAATTTATACTCCAAAGAAAATAAATAGCTTTAACACCTAAATCAAGGCCTTAATACATTTAAACTTAATTTTTTCGGAAACTTTTTAATCAATTTGAGGAAAGAAAGTCGCATTGGCTTTTAAAGTAGCCATATTCGGAATACATGTGACCTAGGGGACCCAACGGATATAAATTGATATTTGGGTAGGAGAATCTGCAGGGTCGGTTATAGATGCCTACTCATCTTTAAAAGGTATTTCCCAAGAAAGTTAAAGCTCTGATTCTTAAGTCTAAACTTGCAGAGGTTTATTACTTCTAAAACAAAAGTATCCATCCGAGGAACCCATATGTTTTGGGTTAGGAATTTCAGAGAATCGGGTTAAGTCTGTGCTGCTTCCAGTTTGAGGGAAGAAGTTGGTGCAGATCTTTTTGCTTATGACTCTGTCTTCTTTCAAAAACATCCTTCAGCCATTCAAACTCATTGATTTTGTTCTTTTTGCAGCTGGCCATAAAGGAGTACATCCAAGTGGTGCAGGAAAGTAAAACTGGGATGGTTTTTGGAGCTTTTATTGTTCTCAAAATACCGCATCAGGGAATCATACCGATCATTTTTTATGGTCGTTCTTGATGGGAAAAGCTCTCTGAGCTCCTGCTCATTTATGGACAGTAATTCACCTGCTTGGTAGTCTGATGACAAAAGCCATGAAATATACTGGTTGATTATATTGCGGGATATACCCAGGGTCACGGCAATCTTTCTGTTGCTTAGACCGTCTCTGTGTAAACTGAAAATCTGTTTTATATCCATCGGATCAAGTACGTTGGCCATGTCGTTTTCTCTTTAAAACGACATGGTGATTGGTTACTTGACCTTTCAAAGTGGCACAAATCGGGCCGAAACAGTCCAACTCATCTGGCACAAAACGAACCGAAAACGACTCGTCTATAATGGCACAGTTTGAACCGAAAAAGGTGGCGCAATTAAACCGAAAAGGGTGGCACAAATCAAACCGTTATATCCACCGGCAGCCATTTCTGCTGCCTGATGTGATCCTGCAAACAAAAATGCCTTTCTCCCAACGGCAAGGGGGCATACCGCATTTTCTATCAGGTTGTTGTCTATCTCCATCTGGACATGGAGTTCGTACGCACTCAGTCCAGCCCATCTGGGCAATGTATAGTCAATGGCTTTTCCCATCGGACTCTGGGGTCTGTATCGGTATTGGTTCTCCTTGAGCCATTTCTCCAGCCTGTCCAGAACAGGACGTGCGTGTTTCTTTCTTTCCTCTGTCCGTTTCTCCCAGCCCAGTTCCTGTTCCCTCATCTCCTGTTCCAGCGCATACAGCAGCTGCATTTCATCCAGGATATTATTGGCCTGCTTCTCAACATCCCTGACCGCATCCATGAAATAACGGCGGGCATGGGCCATACAGTAAGTGAGCAGGATATTGGCATGGTTCGCATACAGTGATTCATAGACGATATAGCCATCGGTCTGGAGAATCCCCTTAAACCCGGCAAGCATTTCTTCGGGGCCGGCTGTTCTTCATCCTTCAATTTGCTTAATTACTTTCCGATACAGAAATTCCTAAAGATATTCTCCAGCAGATCGTCTGTGGTGATCTCTCCAGTTATTTCTCCTAGAAAATGAAGGGAGCGGCGGATGTCCATCGCCACAAAATCATTGGTCACTTCATTGTCCAGTCCACTCAGTATATCGAGTAAAGACTCACGGGTTTTTACCAGGGAATCGTAATGTCTCACATTGGTCACAATCGTATTTCCTGTTCTGAATTTGTCCAGATTGACAAGTTCTAGGATACGGACTTTCAGCCCTTCTAGATTCTCTTTATTGCCAGCTGATATAAAAATTGTGTCTGCATGCTTTGCTTTTAACTCACTAATCAACTGAGGGTTACCTTTGTCTACCTTATTCGCAACTTTTAGGAAAGGCACGCCTTGATTTTCAAGTTTATTGATGTCTCGATTGATCTCTACTAAATCTGTATCGCCCAAATCAAAGAGATACAAAATCAAAGAAGCTGTCTTCATTTTCTCCTGCGTTCTACTCACGCCAATTGCTTCAATGGTGTCTGTGGTTTCCCGTAATCCGGCTGTGTCTATAAAGCGGAAGATCACGCCTCCGATATTGATTTCATCTTCGATAAAATCGCGGGTGGTTCCGGCAATCTCAGATACGATTGCTTTTTCTTCATTGAGTAGGGCATTGAGTAGGGTGGACTTTCCTGCATTTGGCTTACCTGCGATTACCGTGGGCACGCCATTTTTGATCACATTTCCTAGATCAAAACTCAAGATCAATTCCTCTACCACTCTAAGCAAGCGCTCTACAAGTGTCCTCAATTCTTCCCGGCTGGCAAATTCCACATCCTCTTCACCGAAGTCCAATTCCAGTTCTATCATTGAAGCAAAATGAATTAATTTACTTCTAAGTACTTGTATTTCAGAGCTAAACCCACCTCTCATCTGACTGAGTGCTGCCTGATGGGACGTCTCGGAGTCTGCATGAATCAGATCTGCCACGGCCTCTGCCTGCGCCAGATCAAACTGTCCATTGAGGAAGGCTCGCTGTGTGAATTCACCTGGTTTTGCTGGGCGTGCTCCCTGGCGGATGAAAAGTTTGAGAACTTGGTTGATTATATAAGAAGAGCCATGTGTGGAGATTTCCACGACGTTTTCCTTGGTAAATGACCTAGGTGCTATAAATAGTGAAACCAGCACTTCATCAATGATTTTTTCCCCGTCTCGGATTGTCCCAAAGTGAATCGTGTGAGAATCCTGTTTTTCAAGATTTTTACCGAAGAAAACTTCATTGGTGAGGCTGATAGCCTGTTTTCCAGAAAGGCGAATCACTGCGATAGCGCCGACTCCCTGTGCTGTCGCCAATGCTATAATTGTGTCATTTTGATCGGAAAGAGAAAAACTCATTTTGCACCGATTCCATTATCAACTATCTGAGCTAAACCATCCAGAAATTCTGCAGGTTGCCTATATCCCGGTAGTTGGGTGATATTCTTTAATGTAGGGTCAATGATCACAAAGTTGGGGTAGGACTGCACACGCATAGCTGCGGCCATTTTTGCTTCGGTATAATCTTTTCCTTTGAAGTCAAATTTGCGTTTATCGTCTTCAGCGTTCATTTTAACAGCATAGAACTTCTCGTTTATGTATTTGATTACATCAGGATCAGTGAAAGTTTCCTTATCCATTTTCTTGCACCAGCCGCACCAATCCGTATAAACATCCACCAAAAGCATTTTGGGATTTGCTTCTGCAGCAGCTACCGCCTCTTCAAATTTCAGCCACGCTATTTTATCCTGCGCTTGCGCAAATTGAGTGGATAATAGAATTAAGCCTATTATTAGTATTTTTTTCATTTGTTTTTAACGGTCAGATGAAATCTCGCATTACGAATAATCATCCCTCTGGGTGATGCTTGCAACGATCGATTTCATGCTTCTAATTTTCAACTCTCCAACGGCTTGACTGATGTGGAAGTTCCGAAAGTGAAATTTGGATTGACGCTTTTGAATAAAGCACTACCTAAGAATACGAATCCTCCTACGGCAACCATCATTCCAGCAATAGAGCTATCCACCAAATATGCCATGTAATATCCAGCTATCGCAATAAAAATACCTAATGCACAGGTAAGTTTGATTAAGGAAGTTAGTTTTTTGGTCCAGAGAAAAGCAGTGGCGGGCGGGACGACCAGTAATGCCACTACCAAAATAGCACCTACTGCTTCGAAGCTGCTGACTGTCGTGTAAGAGACCATACTCATCAAAGCCAAGTTGATTGCTCCGGCAGGAAGACCTATTACTAAGCCAAAGTTTTCGTCGAAACTTGTAAGTTTTAACTCCTTGTATAATAGGAAGATAAACGTGATCACCAAAACTAAATTCAATACCGCAAGATAGGTGATTCTTGGCCCCATACTAAAGCCTGCATCAGTAATCCAAAGATCGATGGGTAGGTATGCAATCTCCCCATACAGCACACATTCCTGATCTAAATCTACTTTGTAGGCCAGCATATTTATCAGAATGATGCCGATAGCAAATAGCAGCGTAAATGTGATGCCTATAGATGCGTCTAGCTGAACCTTTGCCTTATTTTTCAGCCAATCAATAACTAGGGTAGCCAAAATCCCTAAAATACCCGCACCTATGATGACTTCCAATCCCCGCTGACTGCCCGATACAAAGAATCCTATGACTATCCCGGGTAGGACTGCATGCGATATGGCATCTCCAGTCATGGACATTTTGCGCAGCATCATAAATACGCCCAGCAGTCCACATGAAATGGAGATCAGGGAAGCAGTTAGAATAATCAGGAAGGCGTTTTGGTCAAAGCTCATCGTTGTCGCGGGGGATAGTCTCGTGGTGAGGATCGAGTTTAGGATAATTTAGCCTGTTCTCTAGCAACGCTTCGAGTTCAGGGGTAAGGATGTGTTCCAGTTTTTCGGCAGAATCATGTACGTGATCTGGAGCAATGTTCATGTATTCATTGAGGTAAAGTTCCCAGAGTCTGTGGAGTCTGACAATGCGTCTTGCCTCCGATTTCCCTTGAGAAGTAAAGTCTATAAAACCTTGATTATTAGTAAGTAAATTGGTTTTAATTAATTCATCAATCGTATCCTTAGTTTCGCTCTTTCTGTATGGAAAAGACTGATAGATTTCTTCTATCGGGAACGTGTTTTTACCGCTTTCCAATCCATGGAAAATCAATTTTAGTAGGTGGTCTTGATGCGTTTTTTTCAAATAAAACCTTCTTGCTATATAGCGTGAAAGCACTCCCTTCTTTGGTGCAAAAAGAAAGGAAATCAAAGCAAGAAGCGAAAGGCATACTACTACCCAAGGCCCTGTGGGCATCTGAGGAATCACAAAGGACACATAGGTGCCTATGATTCCTGATACAGCTGAAAAGGCACCTGCAATCAATAGAAGCTTCCCTAGTTTGTCTGTCCAGAATCTCGCTGCAGCTCCAGGAGTAATCAGCAAAGCTGCCATCAACACAACCCCTATAGCTTGGATGCCTATCACTACAGCCAAAATCATCAGTACATTAAAAACCAATCTAATCGCGCCCATAGGATAGCCAATTGACTTTCCAAAGTCAGTATTGAATACGAGCATTGAAAATTCCTTGCGAAAGGAAGTCAGCGTAATGATGATCAAAACAGCAAGACCTCCATAGATGTAAAGATCTTCCTCAAGAATAGCGATGGCATTTCCAAAAATGAACTGGTTTAGACCGGCCATTTCCGGATTACCGGATTTTTGAATGACTGTCAGAAGTACTACGCCAAAGCCAAAGAAAATGGACAGGATAGAAGCTATGATGGCATCATCACTTAATCGGGTTTTGCTTTTCAGCCAGGAAGTGAGAAAAGTAGCCAAAGCACCTGATAGAAAGGCTCCGGTGACGATATAAATAGGATTCTTTTCACCAGCAAGCATAAAACCTAGACAAATGCCTGGAAGGACTGCGTGTGAGATGGCATCCCCAAGCAAAGCTTTTTTGTCAAGAAAACTGTACGTTCCCACATAAGCGGAACCTATGCCTAAGAGCGTAATGCCGATCACCACAAAGGCAATGGAAGCATCCTGAAATGTGAAGAAATAGACGAAGTCACTCATATCAGCTCTTTAATGGATTAAAGTCCTTTTGTCTAATGATATCAGTCACCTTGGTAAGAAGATTAAGCTTTCCTCCGTAGGTTTTCCGAAGAAGTTCTTCGGTCACTACATCGGTTTTCGGTCCGGATGCTACTAAATGGAGGTTGAGCATAATGATCCAGTCAAAGTAATTCATGGCAGAATGTATGTCATGATGCACCACTATCACCGTCTTACCAGCGGCTGTCATTTCTTGTAAAAGCTGGAAGATTGCAGTTTCCGTAGCCATGTCCACTCCTGCAAATGGCTCGTCCATCAAATACAAATCAGCCTCCTGAGCAAGAGCTCTTGCGATGAATACCCGCTGCTGCTGACCTCCGGAAAGCTCGGATATTTGTCGATCTATGAAGGATTGCATGCCTACTTTATCCAAACAATCCATGGCAATTTTCTTCTCCTTTTTGCCAGGCCTTCGGAAAAGCCCAAGCTTGCCATAAGTTCCCATCATCACTACATCGAGTACTGATGCCGGGAAATTCCAATCCACAGATTCTCGCTGCGGGACGTAACTGATTCGGCTTCTTACATCGTTTAACTCTCGGTCAAAAAGCTTGACATAACCTCCGGTAATGGGTACTAATCCCATGATTGCCTTGATCAGCGTTGACTTTCCAGCGCCATTTGGGCCCAGTATTCCTATCAACTTTCCGGCAGGTAAGCTCAAATCCACATTCCAGAGAACTGGACTTTGATCGTAACTGACTGTGAGGTCGTGTATTTCTAAAATAGGGGAATCTACGTTTATGATCATTGTGTTAGGCTTTCAAAAATTACTTGAACATTGGTTTTTACCATTCCTATATAGGTACCGGCAAGAGAGTCTGCTGCGCCTAGACTATCGGTATATAGTGGCCCGGCTAATATGATTTCATGGTTCTGATTGGCGCAGCCAGCGACTACAGCTTCTATCGCTTTGGGAGAAATAGTCTGCTCAGCAAAGACTGCGTGAATATTTCGCTCTATGATGAAACTCACCAATCCTGTCAAATCCCTCAGGCCTGGCTCACTCAGTGTGGACAAACCCTGAAGACCTAAAACTTCCAGATTATATGCTCTCCCAAAATAAGAAAATGCATCATGGGCAGTGATTAAAGCCTGATTAGCTTTTCGCAGCTCAGCCACCTTGGTAAGATTATCTTCGTGCAAAGCTGCGAGTTTGCTAAGATATGAATCTGTGTTTTTATGTATAGCTGATTTCCAAGCTGGCTGCCATTTAATGATTTCCTCTGAGGCATGTGCCAATGCCATTGACCAAAGCGATACGTCAAACCAGATGTGGGGATCTACAGAGTGCGCTTCAGGTCCGGTTCTTAGGAGTAAGTCAGGAGGAATGTTTTCTGAGACATTAATTAGATTTTGACTGAATGCCAGTTTCTCAAAAATCTCCGTCATTTTTCCTTCCAGGAAAAGTCCGTGGTAAATGACCAGGTCTGCATTTTGGAGGAGGTCAAGATCACGGACAGATGCTTTATATAAATGCGGATCTACACCTGCTGGCATAAGGGAAACTACTTCCGCATTTTCCCCAACGAGGTTCCTAAGCCCATCTGCCAAGATGCTGGTAGTGGCTACGATTCTTGGCTTCTTTCTTTCTTTTGGATTGTCAAATTTACAGGCAAAAGAGAGTAGAAGCAGGGGTACTATCACTAGGATTTTTTTCATGACTGAATTGCCAAAATATTAGCCGCGACATCCTTGGACATAAAGAGGGTTTTCTTCTGATCTACGAGAATTTCCATCGATCCATCAAACTCCACTTTGTCCAACACTTTGATTCTTGCTCCTATGTAAGCACCTACTTTATCGAGGTATTTGAGGAAGGCCGCAGAGCTGTCCTTCACTGCTACGATCTGCCCCGATTGATCTATGTCCATTTCGATAAGTGCAAGCCTGGGTCTAGCTCTTACATCCCCATATTCATCTGGAATCGGATCGCCGTGCGGATCAAATTTCGGGTAGTTCAAATACGCATCCAGGCGCTGGATAAGCAGGGGGGATTGTATATGCTCTAGCTCCTCCGCGACCTCGTGTACTTCGTCCCAGGCGAACTGCAATTTGTCCACCAAAAACACTTCCCAAAGTCTATGTTTTCGGATGGTCTGCAGGGCTCTTTTTTTGCCTTCTTCGGTGATATTGACACCATAGTATTTGCGGTATTCGATTACCTCTTTATCGCCCAGTTTTCTAAGCATATCAGATACAGATGCAGGCTTGGTTTTCATCTCTGCAGCTACATCATTGGTGGACACACTTTTGGTTCCCCCGTCCGATAGGTGATAGATGGCTTTGAGATAATTCTCCTCAGCTGTAGTTAAAGTCATGATGTTTCAAATTGTACTGATACAAATATAAAAGTTAATTTAGATATAGCTAAAAATATATTCAATAGTGACTAAATCGACTGTGGATAACCCGTTTTCAAATGTGTTTAGAGTTTTAGTCTTGACTAAATATAAAATTAGCCTTTGGGTAAAACAAATATAAAGTATTGATTTTTAGTTATTTAAAAAGAGGTAAATATTGATTTGGCTTATTATAATGTGAGATTATGCCAGTTTCCATTTCATAGAAATTGGTGTTAAAAATAGGATGTAGGTGGATAAGTGTGGATAGTAATCCACATCCAGCTTAGGAGTTAAAGAGAAGAGATTGCTCTGATGAACTGTTCGTACTGAGATTTCCACAGGACGGAAGTATCAGGATTATTGGAAAAGTATTCTTGGTTTAGCGCAGTCTTAAATTGAAGGGAAGCATTTTGCAAATCGAAAAAGTCTATAGGAAATCCTCCGGAAAATGGAGCTAAAAAATCTAGCCATTTAGGATTACCACCAATCAAAACAGGTACTCCCAGCGCTGCAGATTCGAAGAGCTTAGTAGGCATTTTATCCTTGATGGCTTCCCTATTTTGGTAGGGTAAAATTGCAAAGTCTATCCCTGAGTATTCAGCTATAATTTCTTCATGAGACACTGGGAAATCCGATGATTTCAACTGAATTTGAGGTATAGTATCACAGGCTTTTTGAAGCTCAATTCCATAGCTAGGTAGGGTACAATGCCCAATAATTTTAAGCGAAGATCCGGGAAATTCTTGTACGATTTCCTTAAACCAGCAGACTGCTTCGAGTGTGCCAAAGGCGGGAGTAAGTGTCCCCGAAATCAAAAAATTATAGCCGCCTTTTTGTGGAATTATGAATGATGAAATTGGCTTTATTTCTCCAGCAAATTTATTCTCCAAAATCAAAAATGGCGCTTTATCCGGCATTTCTTTAGCGTAGTTTTTCTCGGCAAGCAGGAATAAATCGATTCCCGGTACTCTTTCCATTCGCCTTATTATCCATCCGAATTTTGCTTTTTTAAAGGCACTTAACTTAGGATTAAGATCTAGGTTTTTGACATAGTTTTCCTGTACATCATATACCAATTTGTATCCCAATATCCTCTTGAAAAATGACGCAATTGGAAGGTATTCATAGGTGCAAACAATGAGAATTTTGGGTGAGACTTTTAAAAGTATTTTAGCAAATTTTAGCTGTGAGAATAATCTTGCCCAAGTTGAGTGAATCTCTGTAAGAGATGTGAAATAGTTTTCATCTTCGCAATTTTCTGTGGGGAATTGTGAAAATCCCATAAAATTTAGGTGATATATCCCTGTTTTTCGCAGGGAAAGACCAAGCTTTCCCCAAGCTCTTGTATCTTTGGCGGGCTTAAGGCTTGATGCGATTAAGACTGGAATTAGGGAAGCTGATTTTTCACTCATTAAACGAAACTAACCAAAATAATGGAACTGAAAACAATCATTGAAAAGGCCTGGGACAACCGGGAATTATTAAAAGAAGAAACAACACAACAAGCAATTAGAGCTGTAATAGCCGATCTGGATGCAGGTGTAATTCGTGTAGCCGAGCCTACCGAAGAAGGCAAATGGAAGGTAAATGACTGGGTGAAAAAGGCAGTTATTCTCTATTTCCCAATACAGAAAATGGAAACAATCGAGGTGGGTCCTTTTGAATTCCATGATAAAATGGCTCTTAAAACTAACTACGCAGAAAAAGGTGTCCGTGTAGTTCCTCACGCTGTCGCTCGATATGGAGCCTATCTAGCCTCTGGAGTGGTGATGATGCCAAGCTATGTTAATATAGGTGCCTACGTGGACGGTGGCACGATGGTTGACACTTGGGCTACTGTCGGATCCTGTGCGCAGATCGGCAAAAATGTTCATTTGAGTGGTGGAGTAGGCATTGGAGGTGTTTTGGAGCCTATTCAGGCAGCACCGGTTATTATTGAAGACGGTGCTTTTATTGGTTCTAGAGCCATCATCGTAGAGGGTGTGAGAATCGGTAAGCAAGCCGTAATTGGGGCTGGCGTTACTTTGACTGCTAGCTCAAAAATCATAGATGTCACTGGGCCTGAGCCTATAGAATACAAGGGTTATGTGCCTGAGCGTTCTGTAGTCATTCCGGGTTCTATCGCCAAAACTTTCCCCGCAGGTACTTTCCAAGTCCCTTGTGCTTTGATAATCGGTCAAAGAAAAGCCTCTACAGACCTCAAAACATCACTTAATGATGCGCTCCGAGATAATAGTGTAGCAGTTTAAATCAACAATAATGAAAACGAGTAAGCGAGCGATAATAGCTCTTTTTATTTCTGTTTCCCTGTGGTCTTGTTCGGAAAAGAAGACGAGTACTGGAGATGCATATTTCAACCAAGGAGAATATGATAAAGCAGCTAATGAGTATTCTGAAGATTTGAAATTCAAGCCAAATGATGTTAGAATGCTTTATAATAGAGGCCGGGCATATGAGGAACAGGGTAATTTCGAGGAAGCAAAGAATGACTTTGAAAAGGCACTGGAAGTAGAGCCGAATAACTTTCAGGTGTTACTTAGCCTTGCGAATGTGCATTACAATCAAAAGAACTACACCAATGCCTTGCTATATTCTGATCAAGCAGCTGAAATCCCAGGTGCTCCTGCCATGGCTTCTTTTATGAAAGGGCGCGCTTTGCACCAGCTGGGCAAAACCGATGAAGCTTTGAAAGCTTACGGAAATGCCATTGCAGTTGATAAGGAATTTGGACAAGCATACTTTAATAGAGGCTTGTTAAAAATTGCCTTGAAAAGGGTGAAAGGGGCGTGTGAGGATTTTCAACTCGCATCGGCTCTGGATTATCCCGGAGCAAAAGAAGCCTATTCTAACTACTGTCATTAATATAAAACCGGCTTCGGCCGGTTTTTTTATGACGTTTTTTTAAACTGAAAACACTGAGGTTACTGCAGAATTCACTCAGCAGTGTTATCCTGCTTTTCCACTAGCTGGATATATTTCCCATTTAAGTTGCCTAAAACTGCGACTGATCACCGTGACTGAAAACTAATAATCAACAAGCCCCTTAGTGTTTAATGCTCATGTGGTCCTTCCTCGTGATCACAGATATTCTCTGAGCTTAACTTCCCGCTACCGTTGCAGGTTCTGCATGAGCTTACTTCTTTTAAACTTCCTTCACAAACTGGACAGGTCAGTCTTCCTTTACCGGCACATCTCTCACATTCGAAGTATTCGACTATTTTGAAAATATTCATCTTTGTGATCATCCCAGATCCACTGCATCGACTACATCCCACTACACCTTTGGCTTTGCAATACTGGCAATCTTGCTCAATCTGTCTCTTTCCTTCGCAGGTAAAACAAGTCTTATATCGATAGCCACGGCGGTCGCAAAGCTGGCATTCTTGAATTTCTTTTAGTGGAGTTTCCAATCGATGCTGGAGTTCCTGAGCTCCTGCATAATGACCGCCTGTAAATCCAGTTAACTCAAGATATTTATTCAGGAAATTGGCTGAATTGTCATATTGCCTGAGTTGGAAAAGAGTTTCAGCGAATAGATAGGGCATTTCCTCAGGTAGAGGCTGACCTGAATCGATGAGATTTCTGAAAATGGAATTGGCAGTTTCATAGTCATTTCTCTCAATTGCTGCCTTTGCGCCTTTCATCCAATGATCGGTTTGCCCCAGGTTTGGACCTAGTTGAGCCAGCGAAACCTGGCTATATGCTAGCGTAAAAAGTATGCAGAATAAGATAGAGTGGAGGTGAAGTCTAAAGCTCACGGATATAATGTTTGTCTAGAGAAGCAATAAAGGTAGAAGTTTCTTTAACGTAAAGTTAATGTTTCCAAAAGTTCAAATTTGTCACGCAAAGAGTGAAAAGGATCTTAGAAGTTAAAAATTGTCTTTATTTTAGGAATAAATTCTAGTCAAAGCTCATTCATTCTTTGTGCCATTAACATGAATTTTTAGTCACTTTACTTTAAACTTAGAAAGATGGGTAAATCAATCACACTGATCGAGAGCATCGGTCCTGCTATGAAAGAGAAACTAGTGGCAGCTGGCATATCCTCCGTAGAAAGTCTATTGGAAAAAGGAGCATCTAAAGCCGGAAGAAAGGCTATCGCCGAAGCATCAGGATTGGATGAAAGTAAAATTCTGGTGTGGGTAAATATGGCCGACCTATTTAGAATTAACGGAGTTGCAAGCCAATTCGCAGAACTTCTCAAAGCTGCTGGTGTTGATACATTAAAGGAATTAAGAACCAGAAATGCTGAGAATCTTTACACCGCTTTAGTAAAAACCCATGAAGAAAAAGGATTGACAAGAGCTATTCCTGCAGCATCTAAAGTAGCAGACTTTATCGAGCAGGCTAAGGCACTTGAGCCAATGGTAACTCATTGATAAAATTCATATACCTTTTTATTGAAAAACCTTTTGCAGATGGCATCAAGGTTATTTTTGTAGTTTGGTTTCAAAATTAGTTTGACTTTGAGTAAGACACATGAGTAAGACCGGAGAATTTATCAACCACTTGGCCGAAGGTCAAAACTATAAAAAAGACTCTATTGTCCTGGGTACAGGCGTATTGGATGGAGTGCCCATCACAGGTGCACAAATCAAAATTGCACTGACAACAATGAATAGGCATGGTCTAATCGCCGGAGCCACCGGAACTGGAAAAACGAAAACTCTGCAAGTGATCGCAGAGCAGTTGGCATTGAAAGGTGTGCCTTCTGTTTTGATGGATCTGAAAGGAGATCTTTCAGGATTAGCCCAGCCAGGGACGGCCAATGACTTCATCAAAAACAGGTCACAGGCAATAGGAGTTGAATATGAACCCATGGGTTTACCGATCGAACTGATGTCAATTTCTGATGAAAAAGGCGTTAGGTTAAAGGCTACAGTGTCCGAATTTGGCCCTGTTCTAATTGCTCAGATACTCGAGCTTAATGACACACAGCAAGGTGTTATCTCACTTGTTTTTCGCTATTGTGATGTACATCTTATGCCATTGGTTGACCTGAAAGACCTAAAGCGTGTCCTTCAATTCATTACCAATGAAGGGAAGGCAGCTATACAAAAGGAATATGGTCAGGTTTCGTCTGCTTCAGTCAACACGATAATGCGAAAGATAATAGAGTTGGAACAGCAAGGTGCAGAACGATTTTTCGGGGAGAAATCCTTTGAAGTAGAGGACTTTTTAAGAACCAAAGACGGCAAAGGAATAATCTCAGTGATTAGACTGACTGATATTCAAAGTCGCCCCAAGCTGTTCTCTACCTTCATGCTCAGTCTGCTTTCGGAGATTTATGAAACTTTCCCTGAGCAAGGGGATGCCGATCAGCCTAAGCTCTGTTTATTCATCGATGAAGCTCATTTAGTCTTTTCAAATGCCTCCAAAGACCTTCTAGAGAAGATCGAAGCGATAGTCAAACTGATCCGATCCAAAGGTGTTGGTGTGTATTTCTGCACTCAAGCACCCACTGATGTTCCAGATAATATATTGGGGCAATTAGGTTTGAAGGTGCAGCATGCCCTGAGAGCATTTACTGCCAAGGATCGTAAGGCCATCACCAAAACAGCAGAAAACTACCCCGATTCACCTTATTATGAGACCTCAGAAGTATTGACATCTATGGGTATAGGCGAAGCACTGATCACTGCCTTGAATGAGAGAGGAATTCCTACACCTCTTGCCCACACCTTAATCAGAGCTCCGATTACACGGATGGATATATTGAATTCGGATGAAATAGATGCTGTGGTCAAAGATTCAGCCTTGATTTATAAATACAATCAGGATATAGATAGTGAAAGTGCTTTTGAACTGTTGGAGAAGAAAATGGTTGAACTGGAGGAGATTCAAAAGAAGGCTGAATTGCCGGGCCCAAAAGCCCAAACCCGGACCACTAGAAATACTGCTCAGGATGAATCACTTTTCGAAGAATTGAGTAAAAACACGATGGTAAGGCAATTAGGAAGGACGATATTCAGAGAATTGACTAGAGGTATTTTAGGTTCATTCTCTAGGAAAAGGTAATTGTAATAAATAGTTGAATTTCAATAGATTATAAATTTTGAATATAGGAATAATAGGAGGGGGAGCTGCAGGTTTTTTTGCTGCGATACATGCAAGTGGAGCTGGAAGACATATTACCATTTTCGAAAAATCACCCAAGCTTTTGTCTAAAGTAAAAGTATCAGGAGGAGGAAGGTGTAACGTCACACATAGACCCATGGAAATCTCGAAATTGGTGAAAAACTATCCCAGAGGTGAGAAGTTTCTAAAGAAGGTTTTTGCCAAATTCAAATCAGAAGATACTATCCATTGGTTTGAAAGTAGAGGAGTAGCATTGAAGACCGAAGCTGACGGAAGGATGTTTCCTGTTTCAGATTTATCCCAATCCATCATTGATGCTTTGCTTAATGAGGCTCAAAAACTCGCTATTTCTATACGAACATCATGTGGTGTAAATTCAATTACTCCTCTTGCAAGCCAGTTTAAACTTGATACTAGTGCAGGTGTTTTCATTGTTGACAAACTAATAATCGCCAGTGGGGGGCATCCAAAATTGGATAATTATAACTTTCTCAAGAATATAGATCACAGTATTTTAGACCCTATACCTTCGCTTTTTACTTTCAATACTCCCAAGGAATCGATTCGTGAACTTATGGGACTAGCTGTGGCAGATGGAATAGTCAAAATCGAAGGAACCAAAATGCTGTATCGAGGCCCGGTGCTAGTAACACATTGGGGACTGAGTGGGCCGGCAGTTTTGAAGCTGTCCGCCTTCGGAGCACAATGGCTTAAAGACAAGAATTACGAAGCTACTGTCTTGATCAATTGGAATGGGGCATTGGGAGAGGATGGGTATAATTCTCGTATCAAGAGCTACCAAATGGCCCATCCCAAACGCAAAGTAGAAAGTAATTCACTGTTTGAGATACCTGTAAGACTTTGGGAGCATTTCTGTGAGCGTTCCGACGTAGAAACCGGACAATTATACGGGACTCTTTCGAAAAAGCAAATCAATAAGTTGGTACAGAATCTTTTTTGCTATACTTTGAAAGTTGATGGCAAAACTACCTTTAAAGAAGAATTTGTAACTGCCGGAGGAATTGCCTTGAATGAAGTTAATCCGGAAACCATGGAAAGCAAGTATTACCCTAACCTTTACTTTGCCGGGGAAGTCCTGAACATAGATGGAATTACAGGTGGCTTTAATTTTCAAGCTGCATGGTCCACAGGCTTTCTTGCAGGCACATCCGCATTCAACTAACCAATATGGAACAAATTTATCCTGAGCTTGATCAGCTAATCTGCGACATGGCAGATGGCGATAAAGAATTTCAGACAGAATTGACTTTAGCGATTTACAAAGGACTCATGGAACTGAAAGAAGTGTATACCACAGGTTCATTCGAGAAAAATGAAGCTAAAATTCAGCAAATCCGTCACAAATTGAAACCTACACTCTACATGTTTGAATTATCTCATATTACAGAGGAACTGCAAATAGGCAAGGAGATCATTGAAAGCGATGGCTTCGATGGAGCGTCTTTTTCTCTTCATTATCAAAATTTGCAAAAAAAATTGGACGTCGCCATCAAACGTGTCTATGATCTGTCCCGATAAAAAAAGGAGCTGGCACGCGCCGCTCCACTTTTGAATTCGTTACCCTATGTAGAATTAATATCGCAAAATTAGCCAGTCAATACGGTTTGAATTTTAAGAGAACATGAATTTCATGTAAAGCTTCCTGCTTTAGTTGTCAATGCCCTAAATGATCCACTCCTAGGGTCTGAATGTTATTCCGTGCAGCTTTCCGAAAGGACGGATTTACTGTTGCAGGAAATGCCTAAACGCGGAGGCCATACTGCAATTATGGTTCGTGGCCAAGAGTTCACTTAGCCTGAGTTTAGAATGCAAGAATTCCCAATGGGTCAGCCTTAGGGCTTAGTCTTTTGCTATATTTGAGCTTAATCTTCTAAAAAGTTTGATATGAGAAAACTGTTTTTCGGTAGCTTGGTCGCACTAGCATTGCTTACCTTTTTTTTAATGTGGTATTTCCAATTTGTACAGTTCAAATTCGGCTATTTTATACTCGGAATTCTTGTGGTTCTCTTTGCAGTAGGAGTTTATGATGTCAGTCAGAAGTCTCACGCCATTCTTCGCAACTTCCCTATAGTTGGGCATTTTAGGTATTTGTTGGAGAAAATCGGTCCTGAAATCCAACAATACTTTATAGAAACAAATACAGATGGAAAGCCTTTTAGTAGAAACCTTCGTTCCTTAGTTTATAGGCGAGCAAAGAATGTAAACGACACGCATCCATTTGGTACCCAGCGGGACATCAATGGGGAAGATTATTTGGCGCTCAGACATTCCATATATGCTGTGCATACAAACGACGAAGATGCCAGAGTAACCATCGGGAATGAGGATTGCAAGCAGCCATATTCTTCTTCTATTTTTAATATTTCGGCAATGAGCTTTGGTTCTCTCAGCTCTAACGCCATCAAAGCTCTGAATCTTGGAGCCAAAAAAGGTGGATTTTCTCATAATACCGGGGAAGGTGGAATATCTCCTCATCATCGACAAGGTGGAGATCTGGTATGGCAAATTGGTACTGGCTATTTTGGTTGCCGCGATGAGCATGGTAAGTTTAGTGAGGAAAAATTTGCAGAGAAAGCTACTTGGCCGGAAGTCAAAATGATTGAAATAAAGATTTCTCAAGGAGCTAAGCCAGGCCATGGAGGGGTACTTCCAGGTGTGAAAAACACAGAAGAAATAGCCGGAATACGAGGTGTAATCAAGGGGACAACGATACTTTCACCACCTTCTCATAGTTCATTTACCAATGCGATCGAATTGATTCAGTTTGTCGCTAGGCTCAAAGAATTATCGGGAGGTAAACCTGTCGGATTTAAGCTCTGTGTGGGTAGAACGGAGGAATTTACAGCTATTTGTAAAGAAATGGTGGCCAAGAATGTCTATCCTGATTTTATTACAGTGGATGGAGCAGAGGGCGGCACTGGTGCTGCACCTTTAGAATTCTCGGACAGTGTGGGATTGCCACTTGAGCCAGCTCTGATATTTGTCAGGATGACCTTGGAGAAGTTTCAGATTCGTGAGAAAATCAAAATTATAGCCTCGGGCAAAGCGGTCAGTGCTTTTGCAATCTTGAAAAACATTGCTTTTGGAGCAGATTTATGCAATTCTGGCCGGGGATTTATGTTCAGCTTGGGATGTATTCAGGCACTTCGCTGTAATACCAATGAGTGCCCAACAGGAGTTGCTACGCAAAAAGCAAACTTGGTTGGAGGCTTAGTGATTACGGATAAATCAGAGCGTGTCTATAATTTCCACAAAAACACCGTACATGCAGTACAAGAGCTTCTTGGAGCTTCGGGCCATAGGCATACCTCTGAGCTAAGTGCCAGTGATCTGGTGAAAGGTGACGAAATGATCAAACTGGCTAATCGCTATCTGCCTGATTCGGTAAACACACAGGTGTAATTTTGATATTCACTAGTTTACTTAGACTTCGCTCAGTGTGACTCTGCTCTATTGTAATCTGACGATTATAGTTTAGTTGGGATCGGGTTAGGCTAAGTGAAGTCTAAGCCTAATGGTAAGGATTTAAGCCAAATCAAACCTTTTCAATGCCAAATCTGCAACAGTTCCACCTATAGCTAGTGAACTGGTTGCGGCTGGGGAAGGGGCGTTTAGCACATGAATGGCTTGTGCAGATTCTCTGATTGAAAAATCATCTAGCAGCCCGCCCGTACGATCACAAGCCTGTGCTCGTACGCCAGCTCCCCCCTCGGTCAGGTCAGATTCCTGGATTTCAGGTATTAATTCTTGAAGAGCTCTGGTAAATGCGGCTTTAGAAAAAGATCTGTACATCTCTCCAAACCCAGTTTGCCAGTATTTCGCAGCTACTTTTTGGAAACCGGGCCAAGCCAAGGACTCCACAAGCTCTTTTAGATTGATTTGGGATTTTTTATATCCCTCCCTGCGGAAAGCCAATACTGCATTTGGTCCAGCTTCCACACCACCTTTCATCATTCGTGTGAAGTGAACACCCAGGAAAGGGAAATTAGGATCCGGAACAGGATAAATCAGGTTCTTCACTAGAAATTCCCTGTCCTTCTTCAGCTTAAAATATTCTCCACGAAAAGGGATGATTTGTACATCCATAGGATCATTTTCACTCATCTGTGCTACCTTATCAGAATAAAGTCCGGCACAGTTTATCACTAATTTACTTTGTATAGTTTTGTTAGAAGTTTCAATATAATTGACTCCTTCTTGTTGCTTAATATTTAGCACTTTATGGGTTAAAAAAATCTCGCCTCCATGTTGGACTATCTTTCTGCCATAGGCCAGTGCTACTTTGAAATAATCCACAATCCCTGTCTGAGGAACATGGAGCGCGGCTACTCCCACACAGTGTGGTTCGTATTCTTTCAGCTCTTCCAAGGAGATGTATTTCGTTCCTTCCAATCCGTTCTGAATACCTCGTTCGTACAGGTTATTCAGCAATGGTTTTTGTTCTTCTCGGGTGGCAACTACCACTTTTCCTGTGATCTCAAACGGAATTTTTTCTTCCTCGCAAAACTGAATCAATTCATGATATCCGCCTATACAATTGGTAGCTTTTAGTGAGCCAGGCTTATAATAAAGTCCCGAGTGGATCACTCCGCTATTATTGCCTGTCTGGTGCTTGGCAAGCTGATTTTCCTTCTCCAAAATGGCGATTTTGAGGTCAGGTCGCACGTTTTGAATTTTAAGTGCAGTTGCCAACCCCACAATCCCACCACCAATTATTGCAATATCGTATATCATGTTCCTCAGTTTATAGGCTCAAATATACTAGTGGATTTTTCAAATTTCCATTTCCTTACCGTCTGTGATCTGCTAAACTTCTATAATTTTTAACCGCTAGGTAGCAATTTGAACAGTTAATGAATTTATTTTGCAGGAATTCTATTCAGTGCAGTAAATACTTCATGATCCGCTATTACTTTTTCCTTTTCGTACTTCTGATTAGCACTCCGTCCTTTGGCCAATTTGTGGTGAAAGGGAAAGTAACGGATTCAGCTACCGGTGACCCTATTCCATTTGCTTCGGTTTTATTGAAAGGCACTACAATTGGAGTTTCTACAGATTTTGAGGGGAATTATAGCATAGCGACAAAAACCCTTACAGATAGTATTTCTGTGAGCTATCTCGGATATATCAGTGGAGTAAAAGCACTCCAACAAGTAGCTGAGCAAACCGTCAATTTTCAGCTCAAACCTTCTGACTTTGAGATGGAGGCTTTTGTTTTTGAAGCGGGGGAAAACCCGGCTTTTGAGGTAATCCGAGAAGCAGTCGATAGAAAAAAATACTTTGATAAACGAGAGTTAACAGCTTATCAAACAAAGAACTATACAAAGATTGAAATTGACATTGATCATGTCTCAGAGGATTTTACTAAGAGAAAAAGTGTCCAAAGAGTCACCGCTGTTTTAGATTCTATCAAGCAACTCACTAATGATGAAGGTGAGAAAATATTACCGGTTTTCTTCTCAGAGACCCTTTCCAGATTCTACTTTAGAAATAATCCAGAGCTCAAAAAAGAAGTAGTGGAGAAATCAAAAGTGACAGGTGTAGGCATCACTGATGGTTCAACTACCTCGCAAATTACAGGTTCTGCTTTTCAAGAATATAATTTCTATAAGAACTGGCTAAATATCGTAGGAAAGGAATTTGTATCGCCTATCGCCGATGGGTGGAAACAGTTTTACGATTATGATTTAATTGATTCTGTTTTGGTGGGAAAGGATTCCTGTTACTTACTGAAAGTATATCCGCTGAGAGTACAAGACCTGGCTTTCTCAGGTACCATTTGGATCAATAAGGAAACGTATGCTTTGAAGCAGGTTGATTTGACGATTCCAAAAGAAGCAAATCTGAATTTTATAGAGCGGATTAAAATCCAGCAGGAGTTGGTGCCTACCACGGCAGGCCCCTTGATTCCTTCCAAAACTCGGGTTCAGATTAAGATCGGGCAAATCACGCCAAAAACCGCGGGGCTTCTGGCAAAATTCTATACTTCAGCAGATAGTGTTAAAGTTGGCGATCCAGAACCCACATCGTTTTTCAATCAATCGGTGACCTTAATGCCTGACTTTGATGAAGCGAGTGAGGATTTTTGGAAAGATAATAGGCAGGACATTTTGACACCTGAGGAAATAGCGGTGCTACAAATGGTGGATACCCTGAAGCGAATCCCTATCGTTCGCTTCTACTCTGAGGGACTGAAGTTTTTTGGAACGGGTTATTTACCCTTGGGAAAAGTGGATATTGGGCCATGGCCAGGGTTTTTTAATTACAACGATATAGAAGGCGTAAGGCTCGGAATGGGCTTTCGTACCAATCTGAAATTCAGTAATAAATGGGCTTTCTATGGCTATGCCGGCTATGGGTTTAAAGATACCGAACTTAAATATTCTGCTAAAGTCACTCGGATTTTCGACAAAATACACTGGACTTCCCTCTCCTTATCCACACAAAAGGAAATTGATCAAGTCGGTTTGGAGATTTCCAGTTTGCAGGGAAATAGTATTTTTCTTGCAGCCAGCAGATTCGGCACGCTGCGAAGACCGTACTTCAGCAATAAGCATCAAGTGAATTTTCAACGTGAGTTTTTTAAAGGATTTCTTATCTATTCAGATTTGAGCTTCATGGAATTCGAACCCTTGTTTAATTTTTACTACTTAGAAAAAGGGACCGGAGAATATAAATCTACTTTTGAAACCACCGAAGCTAAGCTTGGCTTGCGATACGGTCGTGATGAAACCATCTTGATCAATGACAATGAGCGAACATCCTTGGGGCCTTTGAAATGGCCAATTTTCGAATTGAGTTATGCTAAAGGAATGAATTGGCTTGGTGGAGATATAAGCTATTCCAAGTTGAATTTCTATGTGTATCAACGATTGAATATGGGCATGTTCGGTGTTTCCCGGTATGAGTTTGATGCGGGAAAAGTCTTTGGTGAGGTTCCCTATCCGGTGTTGAAAAATCATCTGGGGAATGAAACCCTGTTCTACACTTCTGCTGCTTTCAACACGATGAATTTCAATGAATTTGCCTCAGATCAGTACGCAAGTTTGAGATATAGACATTATTTTGAAGGCTTTTTACTCAATAAAATTCCTTTGCTCAAAAAGCTAAAGTGGCGTGCTGTGGCAAATGCAAACATTCTCTATGGATCTGTCAGCAATAAAAATATCGCAAATGCACCGATTGTGGATTCGATGGGAAATCCTTTGGAAACTTTTGGAAGACTAGATCCAACCAAGCCCTATATCGAATTGGGGTATGGCGTAGAAAATATCTTCAAATTCTTTAGAATAGACTTCTTCCATAGAATGACTTATTTGGATAATACTGATGTCAGGCCATTTGCAGTAAAAATCTCCGGACAAATTATTCTTTAGTTAGTGGGTTCTATTTACTATTTTGGGTAGATGAAATCGAGCATGAAGCAGGCGTCACACAGTGGGATGATTATCTACCATGCGAGATTCCATCCCGTTTCCTTCGTCAAGGGACAGGTTATGACCTTTAAAAAATAATAATCTTATGAAAAATGTCTGCTTATTTTTAATTCCCCTTCTATTCGGCTTTTTTACTTCCTGTTCCTCAGATAAGGATAACAGTTCAGCACAACCGAAGGAGGGTTTAGAAATCATTAAAGTTGACCTCTCAGAAGCCAGAGAAGGAAAACTCTCTGAATTCTTTGAACCTGAGATTGAATATATCTGGTTGAAGGAAAACGCAAATGAAGGCTTGCTTAGAAGAGGTGTACTTCAGGTTTTTTTTCATGATGAGAAAATATATGTTGTCGATACCCAAGGCTGTAAATGCATTCAGATTTTTGATAAAACAGGAAAATACCTCAATGAGATCAATGGCTATGGTGAAGGACCAGGGCAATACCTACAGTTTTATACGGCTATTTTCAAGGAGAATGAACTAATGCTATTGGGTGTACCTAAGAAGTTGATGTGGTTTGACCTAGAGGGTGAATTTTTGAGAGAACAGCATGTAAATCAACAAATTGGTGCAGCAGCTTATTCTGATAATGAGAAACGCTATTATTTTTATACTAAGGCTTCAGAAAATGGAGATTTCTTTTTTGAATCTGTGAATGAAGCATTTCAAGATACGGTACGATCAATCCCTTTTGATGAGAATAGCTTTTACGGATACTATCGCGGAGCTTCCACTCTTCAAAAACAAGGAGAAAAAATCTTTTTTGGAATGCCATTGCAAGACACGATTTATGAAGCAAATGAATCTCATTTGACGGCTAGGTATGTTTGGGACTTTGGCAAGTATGGACAGGATGTGCAGGAAATGCAGAAATATGATGTAGAAGTGAATGGAATGGAATACATAAAATTCCAAAATTCTGAAGCTAAAATGTATTTTGAAGAGAGCTGGTTTATTTTAGAAAAGTTGCTCATTTCAAGCTTTAGGCATGAGGGAGCATCTTATGTTATGCTTTACGATATAGAAACTCAACAAACAAATTTGATTAAAAAGCTTTTAGTCAATGATTTGGATGAATTTTATACATATGCAAATATTCATCTTCAGTTTACTGATGGAAAAGTTGGGACTTCTGTTCCAGGTAAAACCCTGTTTAATTTACTTCAGAAAAAGAAAGAAGCCCTTGGGCAGGAGGGCTTCGAGGAATACGTAAAGGGCAAAGGTAAAAGCTTTGCACAAGCTGCTTTTGCCGCGAAAGATTCTGAAAATCCTGTGTTAATCGTCTATACCGTAAAGAAGTAAGAATTTATACTCAGAAAGAGCACTAAATTGTCTTATGATAGCATCTAAATTCAAATCAGCAATAATAGGAACTTTAGTTCTGGCTTTAGCGATCTCTTTCGATAGTTTCGCCCAAACCGAAACCGAAACATTTACCGCAAAAAATGCGGTTTATCTTGAGGTCGGAGGAAGTTCTGGAAGATATGCAGTCAACTACAGCAATCTATTTCATCAAAAAGGGAAGCTAAAATTGAATGCCAGTGCAGGTTTTTCTATGTGGCGTGATCAACTAAATGATTTCAAGACGAATTGGCTTCCCGTTATTCCTTTAGAGGTCACAGCCTAATATGGCTAGTCAAACCATCATCTGGAATTGGGTTTTGGGTTTTTATCATTCTTAGACAGAACTTTAGCTATTGATTCGGAAACATTTGAATTAAGCGATAAAGTGGTTTTTAGTGCTGGCATTCCTGTAAGAATTGGTTATAGATATCAAAAACCTGAAGGTGGAT
This sequence comes from Algoriphagus persicinus, assembly GCF_035156415.1. Lineage (NCBI taxonomy): Bacteria > Pseudomonadati > Bacteroidota > Cytophagia > Cytophagales > Cyclobacteriaceae > Algoriphagus > Algoriphagus persicinus. The sequence goes on along the minus strand of NZ_JAYEEY010000023.1, from coordinate 3,717 downwards.
TCTTTTTTAGAGTTGGTTACACGCCATTTTTTATTGTTCCGGTAAGAGCAGGAAAAAGTTGGTCTATAGATCCTTATTGGGCAGGAGTAAGTTTTGGAGAGAGTTTTTAGGTTTAAGTATTTCTATTTGAATCAATCAGGAAAAGAATTATACATTTTGATTCCCCATATCTTTTTTAGCCGAGGGAGAAGAAATAAGAGTTCATTTCCATATTCCCTACCCATATATTTTTTGATTGCATCCGTCTTGTGCATATTTGCAACTTAAACTTTATGCCTGTTTGTAAGGGCAGAAAATAAAAAAACAAATGTCACAACTTATTAAAATCACCCTTCCTGATGGCACTGTGAAGGAGTACGAGAAAGGAACTACCGGACTACAGATTGCTGCAAGTATCAGCGAGGGTTTAGCCAGGAATGTTCTAGCCGCAAAAGTAAATGGAGAAGTTTGGGATGCTAACCGGGCTATCCATGAAGGTTCAACCATCCAATTATTAACATGGAATGACGGTGAAGGCAAAAACACGTTTTGGCATTCTTCAGCTCACTTGCTTGCAGAGGCTTTGGAAGCACTACATCCGGGTGTCAAATTCGGCATAGGACCACCTATCGAAACAGGGTTTTACTACGATGTAGATTTTGGTGATAAAACACTGGACGGATCGGAACTAGAGTCTATCGAGAAGAAAATGATTGAATTGGCCCGTGAGAAGAATGAATATATCCGTTCAGACATTTCTAAGAAAGACGCGATCAATTATTTCCAAGACAAAGGCGATGAGTATAAGTTGGATCTTTTGGAAGGACTTGAAGATGGTTCAATTACATTTTATCAGCAAGGAAACTTCGTAGATCTTTGCCGTGGTCCACATATTCCAAATACCGGTTTTGTAAAGGCTGTAAAGCTGACCAACATCGCAGGTGCTTATTGGAGAGGGGATGAGAAACGCAAAATGCTGACTCGTATCTATGGCGTGACTTTCCCCAAAGCCAAAGAACTCACAGATTACTTGACTTTGCTTGAAGAAGCTAAAAAGCGCGACCATAGAAAACTTGGTCGCGAGCTGGAGCTGTTTACTTTCTCCGAAAAAGTAGGAGCAGGGCTTCCGCTTTGGCTACCAAAAGGCACGTTATTAAGAGAGCGTTTGGTCAATTTCTTGAAGAAAGCGCAGGACAAAGCAGGGTATCAACAGGTAATCACTCCACATATTGGGCATAAAGCGTTGTATGAGACTTCTGGTCACTACGAGAAATATGGCAAGGATTCTTTTCAGCCAATCACTACTCCGCATGAAGGGGAAGAATTTTTGCTGAAACCGATGAACTGTCCACATCACTGCGAAATCTATAAGCATAAACCACATTCCTACAAAGAATTGCCAATTCGCTATGCGGAGTTTGGGACTGTTTATCGCTACGAGCAAAGCGGGGAATTGCACGGGTTGACCCGAGTAAGGGGATTTACCCAAGATGACGCACATATTTTCTGTCGCCCTGACCAGGTGAAAGAAGAGTTTATCAAGGTGATTGATTTGGTGCTTTGGGTATTCAAAGCATTGGGCTTTGATGATTACACTGCTCAGATTTCCTTACGGGATCCAGAAAATCCTACCAGGTATATTGGAGGAGATGAAGCTTGGAACAAAGCTGAATCAGCAATCATCGAGGCAGCTGCAGAAAAAGGGCTGGAAACGGTCACAGAATTAGGTGAGGCAGCTTTTTATGGTCCTAAGTTAGACTTTATGGTGAAGGATGCTTTGGGAAGGAAATGGCAGTTGGGAACTATCCAGGTAGATTATCAATTACCAGAACGATTCGAGTTGGAATACATAGGCTCGGACAATCAGAAGCATAGACCTGTGATGATCCATAGAGCGCCGTTTGGTTCTTTGGAGAGATTCGTTGCGGTGCTTATTGAGCACTGTGCAGGCAACTTCCCGCTATGGCTATCCCCAGAGCAAATAAATATTTTGCCTATTTCTGAGAAATATGTAGAATATGCTGAGGAAATAAAGTCAATCCTCGAAGACGCGGGAATAACAGGTTCTATTGACAACAGAGATGAAAAGATCGGAAGAAAAATCCGTGACTCTGAGGTTAAAAAAGTGCCTTTTATGCTGATAGTAGGGGAAAAGGAGCAGGAAGAGCGAAAGCTTTCTGTCCGTAAACATGGTGAAGGAGATCTAGGTAACTTCTCAGCGGAGGAGTTTATAAATTATTTTCAGGGCATTATTTCAGCATCATTAAGTAAGTAATAATACTGTATTATTTAATTCAGTTTTTCTTAATTAGAAATAATTCCGATATTTGCATCCAATTTCATAAAAACAATCAACGCAAACTTGAGAAACCAAAGACAACCCTATAGAGGTAGACAGGAAGAGCCTTATAAAGTAAACCACAAAATCAGAGCACGTGAAGTAAGACTGGTTGGAGATTTCGTCGAAGGCGGTAACGCATTGCTTCCGCTTGAAAAAGCCATCAAACTCGCTCAAGAAAACGACTTGGATCTTGTTGAGATCTCTCCGAATGTCGAACCTCCAGTTTGTAAAATCCTTGACTACGCAAAGTTTAAGTACGAGCAGAAAAAGAAGCAAAAGGAGATCAAATCCAATGCAGCGAAGATTGTTTTGAAGGAAATCAGGTTCGGTCCGAATACAGATGAGCATGATTATAACTTCAAACTGAAGCATGCAATTAGCTTCTTGAAAGAAGGGGCAAAAGTGAAAGCATACGTACATTTCGTAGGTCGTAGCATTGTCTTTAAAGAAAGAGGAGAGATGTTGCTACTGAGATTTGCTCAGGCACTCGCAGAATACGGTGCAGTAGAGCAGCTACCAAAAATGGAAGGAAAGAGAATGAATATCTTCATCGCTCCGAAGGCAGGAAAGAAATAAATTTCAACTAAATAAATACAGCAAAATGCCAAAAGTAAAAACCAAATCCAGTGCAAAGAAGAGGTTCGCTTTAACGGGAACCGGCAAAATCAAAAGGAAACACGCTTTCAAAAGCCACATTCTGACTAAAAAAGCTACCAAAAGAAAGAGAAACTTGACCAAAACTGGTCTAGTTCACGAATCTGACGAAGGTAGAGTAAGAGACATGTTGAGAATCTGATTCTCTGCAGTAGCTTAACAATCAATTAATTAAGGTTTATTAATTCACCAGACACATTGGTTTACAAGATTCCGTTAAATCGGGACACCATGCGTCAAAAAACAAAACACTATGCCTAGATCGGTAAACGCGGTAGCGTCCAGAGCAAGAAGAAAAAAAGTGCTAAAAGCCACAAGAGGTTACTTCGGAAGAGGTAGCAACGTATGGACAGTAGCCAAAAACAAGTATGAGAAAGGTCTTCAGTACGCATACAGAGACCGTAAAGCGAAGAAAAGAGAATTCAGAGCTTTGTGGATTCAGCGTATCAACGCAGGTGCTAGAATGCACGGCGTATCCTATTCTCAATTAATGGGATTATTGAAGAAAGGTGAAATCGAACTTAACCGTAAGGTTTTGGCTGATCTAGCCATGAATCACCCTGAAGCATTTAAAGCTGTAGTTGAAAGAGTAAAATAAGGTTGCACTGCCTTATTTTATTTGAAGAGGCTGTCTCAAAAGTAGATAGTTTAAAAGGCTAGTCGATTACTCGGCTAGCCTTTCTTGTTTTACTCAAAATATGTACTTTGAGGTGTGGAAAAACAAGACTTAAATGTAGTCTTTA
>NZ_JAYEEY010000022.1:0-85983 GCF_035156415.1 Algoriphagus persicinus | reverse complement strand
GCCTATTGCTAAAGAGTTAAACAGTAGTCAAAAAAATAGAGACCGATTTCCTGAAATCGGCCTCTATTGAATAAAAAAGGCTGTCTCCAATAATGAAAATCAATATGAGACAGCCACTTTTACGTAATTATTTCAGAAAGCCAACAATAATTACTCCCCCAATTTTTATGTTATGAATGAATCAGACATCAAAAACAAACCTAGCATTCATCCTACCATTGAGGCTAAATGCCAAAAAATAGGCTTTTCCATGCCTTCTGATCTCTACATAGGCACCCTTTTGAAAACCTTGGTAGCCAGTAAACCCTGCGGTAATTTCCTCGAACTTGGCACTGGAATAGGCCTTTCCCTCTCATGGATGGCAGATGGCATGGATGATTGTGGACATCTTATTTCCATAGACAATGACCCAAAACTAACCGAGATAGTTAGCCAACTTTTTAGCCTAGATGCACGAGTCAATATTCTTTGTGAAGATGGTACTGAGTGGATCAAAAACTATTCGGGCGATAAATTCGACTTGATTTTTGCAGATGCTTGGCCAGGCAAATACAGTGAATTAGATGAGGTACTTGACTTGCTCAAGATTGGAGGACTCTATGTCATAGACGATATGGACGAGCAGCCAAACTGGCCAAAAGGACATGCCGCAAAAGCTGAGGAATTGGTAGAGATACTGGAGAAAAAAAAGGACTTTACTATTACTAAGATGAACTGGTCATCAGGGATTATTTTAATGACAAAACTTAGGTAGGCAAATTCTACCAATACTTTTTCCAAAAAAAACAGGTATGCGTAGCGATCATAACGCCATCAAATAAATAAAAAAAGTAACTACCCCGATTGCTAGTCCAATAATGAATACCGTGTAAGCATGGCCAAGGAGTTTATATTTTCTATTTAAAACTTTCCCTTGGTAGTATAATGAAATCGCCATCTGCTCCTGAACTTCTTTCTTTGAAATCAAAACACGGTCTATTTCTGCAAGGTATTCAGTCAGTGAATAATTCGAACTTACCCCAAAAAACATCATACTTGACTTCACTTCCTCATGCAGGTTGTTGCTTTTTCCCAGCACCTTGGGCCTAGCCGCTTGAACCGCTAGTATAGTAGATACGAGGCAAGTACTCAGTAAAATTAAAATCGGAACCAGAATAATAGTTCGCTGATAATCCAGCTGATGCGATAAAGTACCATATCCAATAATCGCCACCACAGAGGATATTACTAGCGCGTTGATGCTGATGACAATATTAGCTTTGTTGTCCGCGATTTGGAGCAGATTACAATTATTCATAAAAGTCACCCGAAAAAAAGTCTGTTGAGCTCGCTCGGTTTTGTCTTTTTTGGGCTCTAAAAATTCTTCCATTATGAAAACTTTTGTGAACGCTTAAATTACACAATAATTATTCAACAAACCTTAAGTCACTGAGAGAGTTTTGATTAGCCCCCACTTCCAAAATGATAACAAAAAGGAAATCCTAGAAAGCCTCAAGCAAATGGAAAAAGTCGGTATACTTAAACCATAAACCAAGTGAGTAATGAACGATTCGAGAAGAGAATTTTTAAAGAAAGCAGCCTTAGTCACAGGCGGAGCAAGTATCTGGAGCTCCATGCCCATGGCAGTGCAGCGAGCCATGGCTATTCCAGCAGCTCCCGGGACCACTTTTTATGATGCCGAGCATGTGGTAATGCTCATGCAGGAAAACCGCTCTTTTGATCACTGCTTTGGCACCATGAAAGGTGTCCGGGGCTTTAATGATCCAAGAGCAATCTCTCTACCTGACCAAAACCCAGTATGGCTACAGCCCGACAAAGATGGAAATCGCTTTGCCCCTTTCCGCTTTGACATCAAAGACACCAAAGCTACTTGGATGAGCGGCACGCCACATTCATGGGAGAATCAGGTGGATGCAAGAAATGAAGGCAAATACAACAACTGGATTGAGGCAAAAAGACCAGGCAAAGAATACTATGACCTTCCGCTTACCATGGGCTTTTATAGCCGTGAAGATCTGCCCTTCTACTATGCACTTGCAGATGCATTCACGGTATGTGATCAACACTTTTGCGCAGCACTTGCTGGCACCACTACCAACAGAAGTTACTTCTGGACAGGGAAAACACATGGAGCTGATAGGGAGAAGGCCAAAGTCCGGAATGGAGAATTGACTTATAATAGGGAGGGAAATTGGAAGACTTTTCCCGAGCGACTTGAGGAAAATGACATCTCGTGGAAAGTTTACCAGAATGAACTCAGTATCACTTCCGAACTAGAAGGTGAAGCAGAATCACTTTTAGCAAATTTCACAGACAATAACCTGGAGTGGTTTTCACAATTTGGCGTGCGTTTTAACCCTGCTCATTACCTTTTTCTGCAAAAAAGAGAAAAAGAACTACCTGCTGAAATAGCAGAACTGAAGGCAAAATTGGAAGGTAACCCGGCGAATGTCGATGAGTTGCAAAAAGAATTGAAGGAAAAAGAAGATGGGCTGGCCTATCTGGAAGTGTATCTTAAAAAATGGAATGCGGAGGAATTTGAAAAACTCTCTGATCATGCTAAAAACCTTCACAAAAAAGCATTTCAAACTAATACCGGTGATCCTGACTATCACCAGACAGAAAAACTTTCCTACCAAGAAAATGGGGAAGACCGGGAGACGCTGATTCCTAAGGGAGATATTCTGCACCAATTCCGAAAGGATGTCAAAGAAGGGACGCTGCCTACGGTCACCTGGCTGGTAGCTCCTCAAAAATTCTCTGATCATCCCAGTGCACCTTGGTATGGTGCCTGGTATGCATCGGAAGTAATGAATATTTTGACGGAAGATCCTGAAGTATGGAAAAAAACCATCTTTATTATTAATTACGATGAGAATGATGGCTATTTCGATCATGTCCCTCCTTTCGTCCCACCCAACCCTCATGAGCCAAATGGCAAAATGTCGGCTGGACTATCCAGTGCAGGAGAATTTGTGACCGCCGAGGAAGAATTAAAAGCTGGGTTCAAACCCGATGAAGCAAGAACAAGCCCAGTTGGCCTAGGATACAGAGTTCCACTGATAATTGCTTCACCATGGTCACGTGGTGGGTGGGTCAATTCTGAAGTGTGTGACATTACTTCTACCATTCAGTTTTTGGAGAAATTTCTTACTAAAAAGACTGGAAAGCACATCGAAGAATCCAATATCAGTTCTTGGCGAAGGACGGTAAGTGGGGATTTGACCTCAACATTCCGACCATACAATGGCGAGAAAATTAATCATGCAGAACCTATAGAACAGGAGAGATTTGTCAAGCAGATTTACAATGCCAAATTCAAAAATATCCCGACTAACTTTATAAAGCTTACGGAAGAAGAAGCAAGAAAAGAAGCCTCAAACCAAGCAAATTCTGCTGTTTTTGCAACTCAGGAAACTGGAACGAAGCCTTCCAACACATTGAAATATGACTTACATGCTGATGGGAAACTTAGTGCTGACGGAGAGAAATTTATAGTCACTTTCACTGCGTCTCAGGAGATTTTTGGAAAGGATGCTTTAGGCTCAGGATTCAATGTCTATGCTCCCGGAAACTATTTTAATCAAAAGACCAACTCATTTGAACCGGTAAAAACCTGGGCTTTTGCAGTGAAGTCCGGTGATAGTATTTCTTACGAATGGCCTATAGAAGAATTCGAAANAACTATTTTAATCAAAAGACCAACTCATTTGAACCGGTAAAAACCTGGGCTTTTGCAGTGAAGTCCGGTGATAGTATTTCTTACGAATGGCCTATAGAAGAATTCGAAAACGGGATTCCTCACTTACGAGTATATGGACCAAATGGATTCTACAGGGAATTTAAGGGTTATGCTCCTAACGCTACCATCGAAATTAATGCGAAGCCAATTTTCAAAAAGACCAAAGCAATGGAGGAACTAGCGCTGGTAATCAGAAACACCTCCGCATCAGACCTTACACTTATGGCTAAGGATGAGGTATATCTGAAATTAAACGAGAGCATAAAACTTCCAATCGGAGCTGAAAAAACGCTGAAAATCGACACCAGCAAATTCCAAGGTTGGTATCAGATCCACCTCTCCGCAAGGGAAAATCCAGATCTGAGTATCACCTATGCAGGAAGATTGGAAACCGGCAAAGAAAGCATTTCGGATCCTCAAATGGGAAGAGTACTCTAGATTAATATCTTAGCTACACTGTCCCAAAAGGAAAAAAATCAAAACGAAGACGAGGATAGTTCCTATGCATCCTCCACCTAGTTTGTAAGCACCATAGCCAGCGATTAGTCCTTTGAAGAGATTGTTCATGTTGGGGAAATTTAAGTTTTTATATGATTGCTATGGCTTCAATTCACAAGTTGTGCCAGAGCAATTCCATTTTGGAAACAGGTTCTCAATCGCCAGAATCTATAATTTCCCAGAAAAATACATTCTACTCCACGCTTTTTCTGAGAAAGAAACATCCCAAGTTGGGTACTGGAATTTTCCACTTCGCATTCTTTTAAAACACCAGTAAGCCATGTTCTCTCAATATTTCCCAAACCTCTGATTCCAATAATTCATCCAAGTCTCCAAATTCCAACTCATACCTTTCCCGAATCGTTTTCAGGGTATTGAGCTTTTGTTCATAGCCCACCGTTAGTAACATTTCACTAACCCACTGACCCAAATCAAGCGGAAGTTCCATCGCGAAATCTTCCTTTTTCCCAGAGAAAATCAATTCTGAGAGCTCATCTTCTTCGAAAACCTGCAACTCTGGCTGAGCCCCAATCCATAAAATCCTATTTCGATCTTTATATTCTGGAGTAGGTTCATTCCTGATTTCATTTGCAATAAAATTCTTGGGTACTGTCGTCTTTGGAACTTTGGTGTCAAACCATTCCTGAAGGGGAACATCAAAACAAACCCCGTGCATGTAATTGAAAAGTGATTTGCGCAAGCCTTCACCAAAAAGCTCATGATCAGCTCCTGTGGGATCATCATGGGGCAGGTCATTATTGGCAAAAGAACCTTCAGAAGGCATTAGATTTACCGCTCCGAAAGCCTGTGGATCAAGACCCACGGGACTATGTGCCGTCATGGCAAAGCGATGCCAGAAACCAGATTGGATCACTCCAGCTTGGATCAATTGTCTAACCATCTCCAGAGAGTCAATCGTCTCCTGGGCAGTCTGGGTTGGAAATCCATACATCAGATATGCATGAACCATGATTCCTGCTTGGGTAAAATGATTGGTCACCTGAGCAACTTGAGAGACCGTCACTCCTTTTTTGATCAATGCCAACAAACGGTCTGAAGCTACTTCCAAACCACCGGAAACGGCAATACATCCAGAAGCTCTAAAAAGTCGGCAAAGATCTGCCGTGAAATTGCTTTCAAAGCGAATATTCGTCCACCAGACCACAGAAAGCTCTCTGCGAAGAATCTCAATTGCCAAATCTCGCATCAATGCTGGGGGTGCGGCTTCGTCAACGAAGTGGAAACCATTTTCTCCGGTTTGAGCGATAATTTCTTCTATTCGATCACATAAAATCGAAGCGGTAATTGGCTCGTATCTTCCGATATAATCCAAAGAAACATCACAAAAAGTACATTTACCCCAATAGCAGCCATGCGCCAGCGTCATCTTATTCCAGCGACCATCGGACCAAAGTCGGTGCATTGGATTTGCCACCTCAATTACAGAAAGGTAATCGCGAATCAGCAAATCGCTGTAATCAGGAGTTCCGACTTCCCGCTGAGGAACATCTTTGGCAGGATTACTATTGCAAAAAGTCACTTTTCCATCAATTCGGGCAAAGGTTCTTTTCAACTCAGTCACCGGAATTTTCCCATCCAGATGATCTAGCAAAAGCCGAATTGGAGCTTCCCCATCATCCAGCACAATAAAGTCCATGTAATCAAAAACACTAGGTTCTTTCAGAGAGCGCAGTTCTGTATTTGGATAACCTCCCCCCATCCAAAGCACTAGTTCAGGATGATATTTTTTGAGGTATTGGCCGCATTTGAATGCGCCATAGAGATTTCCCGGAAAAGGCACCGAAAAAGCCACTGAAGTCGGTTGATACTGCTGGATTTTTTGCTCTAGCAAATCACACATCATGCCGTCGATTAGTCCAGAATCCTGATGTAAAGCCCTATGCATTTCATCAAAAGAATTGGCAGACAGCCCTAACCGCTCCGCATATCTGCTAAAGCCAAAATTCGGATCAATCTGCTCACTGATCAAATCTCCAAGATCTTCCAGGTAAAGCGTGGCAAAATACCGCGCCTTATCACGAATGCCCAGCGTACCAAAAGCCCATTCCAGATCATCCAATTGCTCGAAACGACTTGCTTCTGGCAGATAATCGCCTTCTGCAATCCGGTATGCAAGCGTAGGATTTCTATCCTGTAGAAAAGCAATCACAGGATCTATGGTTTGCAGGTAATTAGCCTTCAAGCGTACCATTCTAGCCGTATTATCAGACAAATCAGGTTCGTTTGCTTCGATCTCCTGGAAGATTTTCTGCAATCCAGTTTTAGAAAAAAGCTGCAAAATCACTTCAATTCCCAAATCAACCTGACTGGATTCTACACCGATCTGATTGAGGTATCCTTTCAGATAGGCCGTCGCAGGATAAGGCGTATTAAGCTGAGTAAAAGGCGGGGTAATGAAGAGAACTTTTGAGGCCAAAATGTTATGTCGGTGATTTGCGCCTGCAATTTCGAAATAAAATTGTTCTTATGTGGTTATCTGTGTTTTCCCTACCGGGAAATTGATTTAAAATATATCACCCCTTCAGGGTTTGGATTAAACACCTGACGTTATTTCTATAATCATTTCAGCCTTTCAGGCTTCTAAATCCCGAAGGGATGTCAGTATTATAGCTAAAAAAACATTTATTTCAATGGGTAACCCTGAAGGGGTGGCATCTTTATCTGTAAGCATGGAATACGGAAATAATCATGATTTTCAAGGGACCCATATTCACCCATAAATTACACGAACGCACATTATAGAATCTGGCATTTTAGTAAATTACACAACTAGCCATAAAACCAAAACCATGAACGAACTTAAAAAAGAAGACATCAATCAGGAAGTTTTCGACCTCTATGATGCCTATGCTCACAATAAACTGGAGCGCAGACAATTCATCGAAAAACTATCCGCTTATGCCGTCGGAGGCGTAACGGTCGCCGCACTCATGAGTGCAATGATGCCAAATTACTTGGACACACGCACGATTAAATCCGATGATCCGCGTCTTGCTTCGGACTACATCATGTATGATTCACCAAAAGGCGGAGGAAAAATCAAAGGGTTACTTTCTACACCAACAGGAACTTCTGGAAAAGTACCGGGAGTAGTAGTAGTTCATGAAAATCGCGGACTGAATCCTTACATAGAAGATGTGGGAAGAAGAACTGCTGTGGCGGGTTTTATTTCTTTAGCTCCAGATGCGCTAACTCCACTTGGCGGATATCCAGGCAATGATGACGAAGGACGTGCGATGCAAAGTAAGCGGGATAGAAATGAAATGCTGGAGGACTTTATCGCGGCCTATGAATACCTGAAAAACCATCCCAACTGCACGGGAGAAGTGGGCGTGGTAGGATTCTGCTTTGGTGGCTGGATAGCCAATATGATGGCAGTGCGGATTCCAGAACTTGGTGCGGCTGTTCCTTACTATGGAGGTCAGCCTTCCGCAGAGGAAGCAGCCCAAATCAAAGCGCCACTTATGCTGCAATTCGCCGGTTTGGATGAGCGGGTAAATGCAGGATGGCCAGCCTACGAGGAAGTTCTGAAGGAAAACGGAGTAGAATACCAGGCATTTATCTATCCAGATACCAATCATGGTTTTCATAACAATACCACTCCCCGCTACGATGAAGCAGCAGCCACTTTATCTTGGGATAGGACGATAGGGTTTTTCAAAGTACATCTACAGGGGTAAGCCATTAGAATTAAAGAGGGCTGAAACGCACTCTTTTTTATACTCATACGAAACGGGCAATAAACTAACTTCCTAAAATGAATTATTAATCCCTTTGAAAAGATTTAAAAAATCAAACTGAAACTCTCAGATAATTTACTTTTAGATTGGACAAACCCAAAAAATATAGACATGAGAAAGCTACTCTACCTTTGTTTATTGTTTGCATTTAGCTGCACTGAGGATTTTGTTTTAGACCAAAACCAAATTCTGAATGATGATTTGCAGAATATAGAAAAATCCCTTCAGGCTGCATTGAAGGTCTGTAATAGTGAAGCAATGCCATGGTTGTCGGAAATGCTCCAAAAAGCAGAAGAGGACAGGCTCTACCAAGAACATATGGGGCAATATACAGGATACATTTCCGTAGTCCAGTATAAAAAGGAAATATATTTCTATACTACATTTCCTATGGGGAGCGGAGGGATTTATGCATACATTTTTGATTGCAATGGAATAAGGCAACAGTCCTTACCAGAAGAACAGCTTACGTACTTCCATAAAACCGCCCGTAACAGAAATTTAGTGATTTATTCAACAATTGATTTCAAAAATTAAATTAAAATCTACGAAATGGAACTTAGACCCATTGCAGCATGTCTGATACAGGAATCAACAATTTGACGGGGAAGAAAAGAAAGTGGCTGACAAATTACAGGTTGACCCGCAAGATTCGTATTTTTGGACATGATGTTTTTGGTGTGGTAACTTCAAACATCATAAACTTTAGCGAGGTGTCAAAACCTCGCTATTGTATTTTTTCAAGATGAACAAAAACAAGGGGTGTTTTTGTCGGATGACAGTAAAAAGATATTAAAGTTTGAAAACAAAAACCTCCCAATACGATTAATTTTTTTAAAATATTATCGATTTCAAGAAGACAAATTAAATTACCCAAACGTATTTTGCGGGTTTGGATTCCATGCTACCTCGGAAAATCCAAACATCGATATGAATACTGTTAATAAACTTTGCCTCAAACATCATGCATTATTCACTGATGATTTTGATGGAGAAATAAAGCCTACACTCTTCGATGGAGTAGACGAAAAAAACATTGTTGAATCTTTCAACAATTTCTATATGTACAACATCCTATATGATTTAATACTACGTTGGGTACATGAGGAAGGTAAATTTGAACTTGATTATAAATGGATAGCAAACGAAAGGGCAGAAAGCTTTTGACTTTCGAAGAAAGCTTTTCAGATGTAAGCGTCACCTTTCTAATTGTGTCCTCTGCGTAACCCTCCGTGACCACTGAGGTTAAACTTTAAACCCAAACCCATGCATCAAAAAATGAAATCATTAAAAATAATAGGCTCTTTTTTAGCTGTTATACTCCTACCTTTTTCATGCACCAATCCAACCACAGATTGGTCGGCACAGACAGAAATCACTAAATGGCCTGATGGCAAGAATGGCGCGATTTCCATCACATATGACGATGGAATAATCAATCAGTTGACTATCGCAAAACCAATAATGGACAGTTTAAGCCTTCCTGGTACCTTTTTCATCATCACTGGAAAAGTCGAAGGATCTGGCAAAGGAAAATTTATAGGTAGGGATCCAGATACCATCATTGCGGAAACTTCAACCATCAAAACTGATTCCACCAATTTCTTTGAGCGCGCCTCCCTAATTGCTTTTACCGGAACCACCGAAGCTGAGGAATATCATGCAAATGTGGGGTCACTTTATGAAGCTGGTAAAGTAGCTGAGGCGTATCAACTCTTGGACGAAGGATATGAAAAAATTCGAAACGGCCGCATGAGAAACACGAATGAGGTGGTTTTTCATAATAACCCAGTTGATACAACTACCTGGGAGCAATATAAATCCTATGCAGAGCAAGGCCATGAAATCTCTTCACACACGGTCACGCATCCTAGACTCGCTGTTCTCGATGAGGCAAACATGCGCTATGAATTGGAGCAAAGTAAGGCTGACTTAGCGGAATTTATGGGAGAGGAATCTACTTTTTCTGCCGAAGGTCCTTATGGTACTGAAAATGAAAGAGTCATGGAATACGCATACGATATATATCCTGCTCTAAGAAACCGGATGCCTGAAGACTGGCTTGAAGAAATAAATAGAGGAAGCAAAAAACAGCCTGGCCAAACCAGTAAGGAATATGTTCAGTGGCAAAGAGGTGCACTTAGCACCACAGGCATTGACCAGATGAAAGCTTGGACTGATACTACTAATACTCATGACAACATTTGGCTAGTGCTGGTTATTCATGGCGTGGAAGATTACGGATGGGAACCCTTGAAGACTGAGGAGCTAAAACAATACTTTGGTCATATTAAAGAGAATGAGGATTCCCTGTGGATCGCAACATTTGGTGACGTCACTAAGTATCTTCGGGAAAGAAAAGCTGCTACTATCACTGCTGAGCTTGAGTCAAATGAAATCAGAATCACTATGACTTCTGAGTTAGACCCCAATATTTACGACCTCCCTTTAACACTAAAAACCTACCTGCCAGATGGATGGGAAAGTGTAAATTTAAAGCAAAGTATAGGCGATAGCCCTCTTGAAGTTTTGTCAGATACTAAGGGCGACTATGTACAGTATTCCATTTCCCCATCCGAATCCAGCGTTAAACTTATCAAAATGGAGTAAAGCTTTTGCTAATTTTCATAATAGGTGAAAAACAGTCTCATACTAGTTCAACCCTTTCAGGGTTGGTAGATAAATTAGAAACTCCCTGATCCATGGGTTACACCCATGGTTATTGAGAAGTTTGATCCTTTCAGGATCATTTGCGGAAATCAAATATCACAAAAAAACTGACCACAAAGTGGTCGAACCTTTCAATAACCGCTGGTGAAACCCGTGGGTAAACCTAAACTCACACAATTCCAAACGACCCCGAAGGGTGTCGAACCCTGGAATTTGTAATTCAATATGCCTATAAAGTGGTCTGTGAAGACACATACCACGGCGGCAGCAGAATCCTAGAAGTACTATTTCTGATTTTTCATTTGCATATCCTCACCTCGGCTTGTTAATTGCTTGCTAAAAGCTTTAAACATTACATTTTTATATATGATAGAAAATAAATTCAACATCGCGGTACTTATTGACGGTGATAATGCCCAAGCCAGATTAATCAAAGAAATACTGGAAGAGGTATCCAAGTATGGAAAAGCGACAATTCGTAGAATTTACGGAGACTGGACCACGCCTCACATGAATAGCTGGAAGGAAATGATCAACCTTCATTCTTTCAGTCCCATCCAGAAATTCTCCTATACTACTGGCAAGAACTCTACTGACAGCTCGATGATCATCGATGCCATGGATATACTCCACAGCAATAGTGTTGATGGTTTTTGCATCGTTTCCTCAGATTCTGATTACACAGGATTGGCAAAAAGAATCCGTGAAGAAGGCATGTTTGTGATGGGAATCGGACGTAGGATTACCCCAAAAGCTTTTGTACAGTCCTGCGAGATTTTCACTTATGCCGAGAATCTTTCCCCACAAGCCAAAGAAGAAAACAACAAACCGGAGGCAAAGAAAACTGAGAAAAGTAAGGTAAGTACTACGCGTAAAAATGTGGTAGTAGAGGAAGAAGTCAAAAAGGAAACTCCAGTCAAAGAAACTCAGGAACTGGATTTAAAGATCATAGACAAAGCCTTTGAAATATCTTCAGATGAAGAAGAAGAAATTCACATCGCAAAAATCGGATCTTCTCTTCGAAAGATCGATCCAAGCTTTGACCCGAGATCCTATGGCTTCAGAAACCTGACAGAGCTTTTCAAAAGTTTGAAAAAATATCAGGTAATGAAAAACGAAGTAAATGGGCTGAATTATCCGCTAGTGAAGCTTAAATAAAAATCTATTCATCCCGCAAGATAATTTAAACAGATGAAATCGAGCATGAATCAAGCGTCACACAGTGGGATGATTATAATCCTGCGAGATTCCATCTGACCATTAAAAAACAATTATAATTAGATGAAACTAAACCATACATTACTTTCCACACACTTAGCTTTTTGTATTAATATTGAAAACAAAGGCTCTATACTTCAGTAAGGCCACAAAAATTGCTCCTCCAAAAGCATTCCCAATTAACGCCGTGCTTTGGAAAGAAAGATAATTCCAAAGTGAAATATCCGGAGAGCTCAGCATCCCTGAAAATACCTCCACACTGCCGATAATACTATGATGCAAGCCAGTAAATGACATTACTGCTGTGATTATAAATATCATCACAATCCTACTAATAGTATCTCTGGAGGAAGCTAACAACCAAGACAATAAGCCCATGAGCCATCCGGCAACTATCGCACTCACAAAGATCACGTAGGTATCCGCAAGAAGTACATGCTCAGCTATCTCCACCACCACTTCCCTATTGAAAATCCCCAAATGTGGGCCAAGCCATAATAATATGCCAGCCATCAAATAACCTCCCACTAGGTTTCCTGCTATTACAACTCCCCATAACTTCAGCATACTGCCGACTGTCCGGTTTTTATTCAATACTGGAAGTGTCAACAATGCTGTCTGCTCTGTAAAAAGAATGCTCTGCCCCAATACAACCAAGATAAATCCCAGAGGATAGACCAAGGACACCAATCTGATGAGGGAATCATCCTCTACTTTTCCCATCAGAAAAAAATACAAGGAGCAAATCATGAGATAACTGAAGCCAATCTCCAATCCAGCTGTGAGGGAACTGGTAAATAAGCTTTGGTAGCTTTTGTCGTAAGTTTCCAGCGCATCGATGATCTGATCACGTAATATTTCTCCATGAGTCTTGGCAGAATCTGTATTCTTAGATTTTGATTTGCGGAGTTCCTTATCAATCTCTCGCTGCTGATCTTGAGCTACTTGCTCCTCAGTTTTCTCTTTTTTCCAAGCCATTCATCAGGTGATTATAAATACAACTAGCTTACAATTTAAGTTTATCAGCATGGAATAGGAGAAAAAAATCACCTGTAAACTAAAAGGAATTACAACTCATTGATAATCAAACACTCAAAAAACTATTCAGTAGTTCTACATTTACTTAAAATATTAAAATCAAATCGCCGATCATCT
The DNA here is from genome assembly GCF_035156415.1 of Algoriphagus persicinus. NCBI lineage: Bacteria > Pseudomonadati > Bacteroidota > Cytophagia > Cytophagales > Cyclobacteriaceae > Algoriphagus > Algoriphagus persicinus. The sequence continues at coordinate 72,939 of NZ_JAYEEY010000022.1, read as the reverse complement.
TTTAAAATGTCAAAAAAGTCCTTCAGGTAATTATTCATAAATTTAATCTCATTCCCAGACACCAAATTCTCTAATCTCTCTACCTCAGCGAAGAGCAATAACTCCTTTTCCAAATACTCATCTCTGATTGCTTTCATCATCAATTCATCTCTGCAAAAACCTCGGTATAATCTCTGGCTTACTGTCTTGATATCCACCAGATTGCTGACCTGAGCATAAGGTGGCAACACCATCCCCGTCATATCAAAATCATACGCCAGCGGGACTACTTTTTTAGCATCTAGCTTCAGAATTTTCATGTTATGCTGATACATGCTAGACCAGTCTGTATTGCCTATCATGTATTGAAATAAATCATGTCGAATCGCTGCCGTATCCTCCAAAACAGCCCCAATGATCTTTTTATTTTCCAAAATCTCTCCATCAAATCTGTCTGCTACCTTATCATCGTCTTCAATTAAAAACCCTAGAAGCTGCGTTGATTGACCCTTTTTATCATCCTCGTTTTCAAAATTGATACGAATCATGCGCGTATGGAACGTATATTCACTCACTTGCTCGTAGAGCTGGTAGCATAGAAATTCCTTCACTATATACGAATCAGCATTTTTAGCTGTAGAACAAGGAAAAACAACTTTCAAATTCCTGCTCCCATCAAAAATATTATCCTTGCCTTCTTTCTTTTTAAGCTTCATCCTGATGGGCGGATAATAGCAGTTTTCTTTACGGAAATTGCCTCTCACTCTCAGCCCCACCTCCAGTGTATCAAGTGCTCCATCCGGAGTTCTATAGATCAGCATAGAATCCATGAACGTCGAATCATTTGTCTCGCCCCGAAGCTGCTTCACAGAAAATTTCATGTTGATTTCCAAGATTTCTTCGGAATCAAAAAGTTGCTCACCTTGCTGCGAAAATGCAGAGAATGAGACAAATACAAAACTGAAAATCAGAGATAAAAGCTTTTTCATACTCCTAAAGTTTAACTGACTACAATCAAAAACTAAGTAGATAGAACTATTTCAGTCTTAGCTTGCTAATTTAAGTATTCTCAGCTATAAATTTTAATATACCATTGGAGACTGTAGGTACTCTTGTATGCTAAAGACTGCTCAGCATAATATTCTTGAACTCCACTTCGGCTCCTTCGGCTTGTAAGGCAATTTGTCCACGGGTTGCAGTCGCATTGAAGCCGTCATTTACCAGATCACCATTCAGCCAGACGGTCACTTTATCTGCATCACATACGATCTTGATATGATTCCACTCCCCAAGCGGTTTTTCTGAATCATCAGTGAGATTCTTGATTCTTCTCTCCTTCCGCCCATTCACGCCCCAGTTCTCCTTCGGGCCACGTCTAGCTTCCATGTCCTCCACCTCGATATTCTGCTGTATGCACCAGAAATCCCCAGCATTGCTGTGCATGAGCTGTACTTCTATTGATTTGGGGAACATGTCATACAATGCCCGAGGCGTAGATGCATGAACCAGAATCCCACAGTTACCAGGCTTTCCGGCAAATCGATAATCCAGCTCCAGCGTGTAATTGTCATATTCAGCCTCTGAGATCAAGTGGCCTTGAGGCGTACCCAAACTTACCAAAAGTCCATCGCGAATGATAAAGGGAATTCGTAATGAACTGTCTGCTTCTAGGTCAGGAACATCCATATACCAGCCTGCCAGGCTTTTTCCATCGAAGAGATTTTTGGTTTGACTTTGGGCAAAAAATGTAACTAGGACAAAAAGCAATAGTAAGGTAATTCTTCTCATGATTTTGGGATAAAGTTAAACCCGCATTATGCATTAGCAAATCTACTACGGCTTCAAACCGCCTCAAAATCAGTCGCTATGCTTCACTTTTCGCTCTCACCGTAGCGGTGCTACGACTCGATCTCCAAAGTGACTGATTTTCTTGCAGTTTGAACCCTCGTTACGAATCCTAATGCATAGTCCGGGTTAAAGAGTGGTTAAGCTAAAAAGAATCTGTGCATCCTTCACTCTTCATCACCTACTTTTTGTAGGTAATTGAAAAACTTCTTGAATCCATCTGGTTCAAAGTTTTCAGACCTGTAGCTCTCGCAATCTTATCTAAAAATTACCAATATTGATTGCTAAAAATATTTAGTCAACCAAGAAAAGGCTGATACGATGCGCATCAGACCAAACTCAGCTCCATCAGTTGAACTGTTCTACTTACGTTTTTGACCTGTCGCAAAAATTCGATTCACATTAAATCCCAATCTAAACCCATCTCCAATCGTACCATTGCCACCAGCCAACAGGTATTGCTCATTTAATGCCTGAGAAGTCACAAAATACATTTGGAAGACATGTCCACCCGCTTCGATATCCCAACCGATACCAAAATTATCACGTAAGTCAGTGTTGAGGTTTGGAATGTATTGTAGGGAAAGTGAAGAGCGATCAGTAACCTTAAATTTGCCGCTAAATCCTAGTGCTAAATAAACATTCTCAGTTCCTTCAATCTGATAAACAGGTCTTATATCAGTAAAATAAGCCATCATTGGAGTCAACTGAATACTGATTTTAGGAGAAAACTTCCGTGCAAGCATTAGTTGCCCGAAGTAACTCATTCGCTCACTAAAAGTCGGTGGTGGCTCAGGTAAAAATTTATAATTGGAACTATTCACTCCCGCTCCTCCTGCCAAACTCAAGGAAAATAGCTTGCTCCCATTCTGTGTTTGCTGAAAAACATGATAGCGACCAAAGACATTGTATAGTTTATCCTGACTAGTCCGGGAAGCTGCTATGGATAGTTTATCATTCAAAGCAAACTCAAAGCTGAACTGAATATTTGCACCATTATCCAACCCAAAGAGGTTTTCTATTCCCCCACCCAAAGGACCAAAAGTGTGCATAATCGCAAAATGCATGGATTTCTTATCCAATGGCTCTACGGTCAACAAGTTTATATGCCTTGGAGCATGGAAAATCAATTCCACAGGTTGATTTTCATTAACCAGTTTTCTTTCCAATTGTGCGAAAAGTGAAAAAGGAATAATCGAAAAAAGGATCAGGAGTACAATTCGATTCATAACTTTTTGGATTTCAGAGTTGCCTTGATAGTAACAGATTGATTTTCCGCCAACTCATAGAAAACGAGCTTTGGAAGAGGTATATTAAAATCCGAAAGCAGCACTTCAAATACTGCATCTAGTTCTAATTCACCTTTCGAATTTTTAGAAAGAGTACCTTTTACTTCGATTTCTCTCTCAACACCGTGAATTTTAAACTTCCCTACTGCGCTAACTGAAGTTTTGCCCCCAGGATTTAGAGTTGGAATTGAACTCATCTGGCCGGTAAATTCAGCAAAAGGATATTTCTCAGTCTCCAAATAATTATCCCGCATGTGCTTATCCCGTAGTCCTATTCCCGTTTCTAGAGTATTGAGGTCCACATAGAAATCCAGTAAGTTATTTGAAAGGTCAATCAAACCATGAAGCTTATTTGACACCCCATTGAACTCACTCAAAGGTGCTTTTGAGAGAAAATTAACATTCCCAGCCTCTGTAAGGAAAGTCTGAGCTATACTGAGGTTTGTGACAAAAAAGAAGAAAAGGACTAGCCTTTTCATGACTTAGTCACGGTCAAATCTGTTCCATTTAATGAAGTAGCATAAGTTTTTAAAGGGCGAATGGCGGGGCCTTGCAAGACATTTCCAGAAGTATCAAACTCCGAACCATGACAGGTGCAGGTAAATTTGCTATTTGTGAAGGTCCAGTTACGATCGCAAGCTGAATGGGTACATATGGACGTTAAGGCTCGGTATGATCCGCCTACATTCACGACCAATAGTTGTGCATTAATGATTAATAGCCAGCCTCCGTTAGTAGCCAATGCTGCCTGCTCTTTCAAATCAATTTTAATGGCATTTCCCGCAACAGATATTCCACTGGTGCTTGTTGGCGGAGGAGTTGTCGTAGTTCTGGGGTTCTGATCCTCAGAATCAGAACAACTAGTAAAAAATGAGAGTCCAAATGCTGTCATTACTGCGGTCATACCAGCACTCTCTATAAATTCTCTTCGGGAATTGCTTAGACTTCCTGATTTAGATTTGATCTGGTCCATGGTTCTAGTTTGAGCCTAATTTACGAGGTTATAACTCACTTTGGATGTAAATGTTTTTAAATAAAAAACATCAGAAAAAAATGGTACACTACCATGAAGATGATACTTCAGTAGTTAAAACCTTACGGTGAACAGACAATTGATATATAGAATAAATGCTACTTCGCCCTCGCTTCCCAGATTCTCATAAAAAGCATGTGCGCCATTCTCCTGGCATGTTCCTTGGCGTAACTGGCATTTTCTCCCTCGAAATATTTATCCAAGGTCTGAAACCAGAGCTCCAACCAATTGCCAAAATGAGCCTGCTGTATGCTATTGTCGACTTCAGCATCTACTTGTCTGTGGACTTTCACGGGGTTGAATTTCCCTGCACCTGGTCCAGTTTGTAGTAAGATCATTTCCCAGAAATCACTTAGATGGGTCAAGTGCGCATCCCAGTCTTTGACTACTCCATTGAAAATCGGCCCCAGCGTGTCATGCTGACGAATTTGATCATAAAATCTTCTTACCAAAAAATCAACTTCTTTCCTCGATTTTATATCGATTTTATCCATTTTTTTATTTTAAAATTGGCTGAAGTACTTCCAATCTACCATCAATAGTGGAAGGAACCGAAAGCCCTAGTATCTTACAAATCAAAGGGTACACATGCACATTCTGAAAAGTCTCAATTTCCATCCCAGACTTAAAAGCAGGTCCATTTGCATAGAATATGGCATGCATATCCTTGTAGGCTGGACTGAATCCATGTTCACCAAATACTTCCGTCCCAAAGGTAGCTGCATTTTCTTTGATCCTTGGCAAAGCGGATTCCCACGCTAGGTAATAGTATCTGTCAGGAATAATCAAAATATCCCCAATCCTATCTTGGTACATCAAATCCTGGTAATTCTCCTTGTCGGCTACGTCAGTGATATGAATCGGTAACGCAGACTTTCCCAATTCTCTAATCACCCTTTCCTTATCCGTTGGCTCCTCTAAATACAAGTGAGCCAAAGCTCCATTATTTACAATTCTCGCAGGAATATTTTTGGTCAATTCACTCAGATTAAGGTAATGATCCACTGGAATATCCATCATTCCATGGTCTGAGACTACGATCACATTGATATCCAAATCATAACTTTTGAGGCCTTCGAATAATGCTCCCAATTCATGGTCTAATTTGGTCAAGCGACTGGATAATTGCTTATCGTTGGTCGGCCCATAGCGATGACCGGTATCATCCATATCTGAAAAATACAAAGTGATCAATCTTGGGCGTTTAGCTTCTGGCAATTCCAACCATTTAAACACCTCAGTGATTCTAGTCATATTACTTACTCGACCATCATAAGGATAATAATAGCTTGGTCGGATTCCCTGCACATCAGCTTCTGATCCCACAAAAAAATAGCTGGCTGCAAGTATGTTGTTTTGCTCTGCCAGTACCCAAAGTGGTGTACCTCCATACCAAGTCCCATCTTGCACAATCTCCTTTTTTCCCATGCTAAAGGTTAGATCCTTCTCTGGATCGTAAAAGGAATTGTCCACCAAACCATGGCGCTCAGGCTTCAACCCTGTAGCAATGGTGTAGTGATTTGGGAAGGTTTTGCTGGGAAAAGAGGGCATCATGCTTTCAGCCGCTACCCCATTAGCAATAAATCGAGTGAGATTCTCTGGCATAAATCGCTTTACGTAATCGTACCTGAACCCATCCAGAGAAATTAAAATCACTATTGGTTCTTTGCTTACTTGGGAAAAAGCAAATACTGGACATACTAAAACTGCAAAGAGAAGAATACAGAATTTTTTCATTTGTCGATCTTTCTGCAAAAATACCTGCTAGAGCTTTGGTAAGCAATCAAATCATCACTATTAACAGATTGGTAAAGTCAGGTAGCCACTACGCTTATCTATTTTTGAAAGAATGCGTGATCTTCCAACCAATCTTTTAAGCGATCAGGCCAGTGATTAATACTTACAAATTCAGACCGAAATCCCATGTTGAACGCATGTTCATCTTTCGAAAACAAGTGCATTTCTACATCTGCACCTGCTTCACGATAAGCTAGCATCGTATCTACAATGGTGCTAGAACAGCATTTATCTTTATTTGCAGCGACTAGAAAAGCTGGTGGTGCGCCCGAAGGCACGGTCTCTGGTGTGCCTAAAGGCCCCGGATATACTTGGATTTGAAAATTAGGCTGAGCAGCAAATCGCTCTATTGGATCACTTGAATTAATGTCTCCAATATTTGTATCATATGCTACCCAATTGACCACTTCCCCGCCAGCCGAGAACCCCATGATACCGATTCGATTAGAATCAACTTCCCAAGCTTCTGCCTTGGAGCGCACTAGCCTCATCGCTCGGATCACATCTTGAGTTGGATGTGCTTCTGTGTAGGGAGAGTTCTCTTCACGGAATAGTCGGTATTTCAGAACACCAACCGTCACACCGAGCTCATTTAAGAATTTAGCCGGAGCGACTCCTTCTCCATTATAACCCAGATTTCTAAACCCGCCCCCCGGACAAACCAGAATGAAGCTTCCATTAGGTTTTTCGGGCTTAAATAGTGTAATGCTCGGATTATGAATATTCCTTACCCACCAATCCTGAGCGAGTTCAGGTTCATCTTTTCTTGATTCAAAACCCGGAGCCCCATTGTCCCATAGGTAGAATATCTCAGTATTTCCCTGGGCCAACACTATGGTGGGCAAATATAGAACAATGCAAAAAAGAAGTTTTCTCATAGTCAAGATAGGTTGATTGGGGTTAGCTATATGCACACTAGGTAAAGGGCAGCTACAAACTACCACTTTTTGGGGAAATCAATGGCAAATACAACCGTCGTCACCACAGAATCGGGAATATATTCCCATGTACAATTTTATAAAACACCCTTAAGTAGCCCAAAATAGATATGGTACGCGAATTGGGACTAGTGAGCACATCAAACAAACTATGATATGAAATCGAGCATGACTAGAAAGTCACACACTGGGATGATTATAATGCATGCGAGATTCCATATGACCAATAAAAATCAATTATAAACAGATGAAATCGAGCATGATTCAAGCGTCACACAGAGGGATGACTATTCCCTATGCGAGATTCCATATGACCACTAAGTAACCACTAAAATCAAAATATAAACACATGAAATCGACCAACAAACTTTTAATGGCTGCCCTCTTAGCTTCGACTACCTTGGGTGCTGTAAGTTGTAAATCAAGCAATGCAGTAAAGGGTGGTGCAATAGGTGGTGCCGCAGGTGGAGTGCTTGGTGGAGTAATCGCCGGCAAAGGCAATACAGCCGTAGGCGTATTAATAGGTTCGGCAATCGGTGGAACTGCCGGGGCAATAATAGGAAACCAAATGGATAAAGCAGCCGAAGAACTTCAACGAGATCTTGAAGGAGCGACTGTAGAACGCGTAGGTGAAGGCATTAAAATCACCTTTGACTCTGGTCTAATGTTCCCTGTGGACAAATCTGAATTGAGTGATATCTCTAAGCAAAACTTGACTGAGCTAGCTGCTACCTTGAAAAAATATGAGGAAACCAATATTCTGGTGGAGGGTCATACGGACGATACCGGAGCGGATGATTACAATATGGACTTATCGCGTAGAAGAGCCTATTCTGTTGAAGATTACTTGACAGCAAATGGCATCGCAAAAGGCAGAATGGAAATCACAGCATATGGCGAAATGCAACCTACAGCCACCAACGACACCGAAGTAGGCCGTCAGCAAAACAGAAGAGTGGAAGTAGCTATTTACGCAAACAAGAAAATGCAAAAAATGGCTGAACGAGGCGAACTTGGAGAAAACTAACCTGACCAAGTAGCGTACCATACAGATCCGAAAGGCGACCGATGGTCGCCTTTCTTGGTTAATTACTCTGCTTTGTCAAGCTCAATTTCAAGTATTTTCAAGGACCGCTGGCCAAGTCAGGTCAAAAATCTATTCGCATCAAAAAATCAGTCTGAATCTCATCTCCAAAAGGAAAATGGTGAGAACTGAATATGCTTAAACCATTTTTTTCGTAGAATTTGATCGCATGAGTATTCTTTTCCCAAACGCCCAGCCAGAGGTATTTCTTCCTGTTGAGCTTCGCAAAATTGATCGTATGATGTAGCAAAATCTTACCCAAGCCTAACCCAATGTACTTTTCAAGCAGGTAAAGTCTAGCGACTTCCAAACTTGAATTATCGTTGAGCTCAGTCTGGGCAGGAACAAAATTGACTTTTGCATATCCGGCTAGATCTCCATCTACCTCCAGTAGAAAAAAAACAGACGACGGACTCTCCATTTCCTCCGCGAATTGCTCCTCAGTGAAAGCTTCCTCGAGGTAAGTGTTTATGTTTTCAATTTTATTTCCTTCCGTAAAGGCTTGGATAAATGCTATTCCTGCCATTTCTACCAAAGAATTCAGGTCAGCAAAATTGGCTTTTCTGATTAAATAAGGCATGCGTTTATAATCTCATTCCACTCCCTTTTTTAGGAGCTTATTAATTTCGCACAAATCTAATTTGATTTTTTCTTCTTTAACTTGAAATTAGCCCTTTTCATCAAAGAAATAAACTGCCAGCACCTACACCGCACGTTCACAAGACTACCTTTCATATCCTGGGTATTTTAGGAAAGTCTAGTACCTAGTTCAAAAGCGCTTTAATCTTTACCTCTAGCTCCTTTGCCTTCGCTTCAGCCTCTACTATGGGAATCCCAGCATCTAGTCCAGGCCTCAGGTGACCTGTAGAAGTAAGCCATGCATCACGAAGTAGAGTTTGTCTCTGCGAGACAAGACGGAGTATTTTTTCACCATGGGTAAATGATGCAATTGCCGCATGAATATCATCAAAGTCCTTGACTTCAAATTCTCCTAGACTAAACAAAATCTCTTTTGCCATCAACCAATGTCCTATTTCTCCCGGATGCACACCATCTTTTGCCAAGTAATAGGCACGATCCAACACTCGCCGGTCTTCCAAATATTTTCGCATCGGCCAGTGAATATCTATCACTTTCCACTCATCAGAATACCTGCGAGACAGCAACCAATCCGAATAATTAGCCAATACATTCGCATAAGCAGCCCCAGCAGCAGGATCATATACCGGAGGTGTCACATAAATAACATCAGTCCTTATTTCTGAAATCTTAGAATCCAACCAGTTGATTCCATCCTTGTATCTTTGAAATCTCTCCTCATCCAATGGCATGTATATCCCATCATTCATCCCGTAATTCACAAAAACCAAATCAGGCTTTAGTTGCTCAAGAACTCTGTCCAGTCGCTCATGTAGATCTGGTCTGGGGAAAGCTCCATTGGCGTGATTAGCCTCAGACAGTCCCGAAACGGTCTCACTAGGTAAGCCTACATTGATCCATTCCAGCTCCCGATTTGGATGCTTTATCCTGTAATATGTCTCTAAGTAGCTAATGTATTGACCGGAATAAGTGATGCTATTGCCCAAAAAGACAATCCGGGTAACATCCGCTGGGATAGCATACTCGGTCTGAGAAAAAACAGAAACTCTGAGGAACATTAAAACGAAAAAAAACAAGACAACTCGAAGCACAACCATTTTTGAAGAGTAGAAAGAATACCAACCCAAGGTAAGGAGATTCTAAAGTACTATGGCAAATTGGCCTATCATGAAATCTATTCTTGTAAGCATCCTCCAAGTGAAGTATCTTGGCTACCAGATTGTCCCATTTCGGCAATGATTTTAAAAAACTCTTACTAAAACAAATGGCTTCAGGAATATTTGCATTGCTAGATGACATCGCCACGCTGATGGACGATGTGGCAGTAATGAGTAAAGTGGCGGCAAAGAAGACAGCAGGTATTTTGGGCGATGATTTGGCCGTAAATGCTGAAAAAGCATCTGGCTTTGTCTCCGACCGGGAAATCCCGGTACTTTGGGCGATCACCAAAGGCTCTCTTCTTAATAAGGCAATTATCCTTCCCATAGCTTTTCTACTCAGTGCATTTGCCCCGGCAGCTGTCACTATCGTCCTAATACTCGGAGGACTTTACCTAGCATACGAAGGTGCAGAAAAAATCCATGAATACATTTTTCCCCACAAGCATACCAAAACCATAATAATTGAAGAAAAAATTACTGAGGAGGAGATCCTTCTAAAAGAAAAAGAAAAGATAAAATCCGCAGTCATCACTGACTTTATTTTGTCTGTAGAGATTGTAATTATTGCCTTGGGGACAGTAGTCGGCGAACCTATCCTTGAGCAAATTATCGTAGTTACTATTATAGCTCTGATCGCCACAGTCGGTGTATATGGAATAGTTGCGGTAATTGTACGTATGGATGAATTTGGCTATAAACTGATCGCAATGAACAAACGGGAGGACAGCTTTTCTGACAAAGTCGGTTTATTGTTGGTCAGTGCGCTTCCTAAAATAATCAAGGCAATGGGATTTATTGGAACTATAGCTTTGCTTTTGGTTTCTGGCGGAATTTTCGTTCATAACATTGACTTCATTCACCATCTTTTCCCTTCTGTGCCAGCTATCATTACAGAATTTTTGGTTGGACTGGTAGTTGGTTTTATAGCCTTAGGGATTATGATGCTTGGGAAAAAACTGTTTAAAAAATAGGGATCAGAATCAGCACACAAAGCGGATTAAGAATTGCCTCAATCCACTTTTTTATATTGTAATCAGAAATTTTGAACTTAGGATATAAAACCAAAAGTTTTCACATGTATTGTGATCTTTGAGGCGAGCATATTTCTTTAACTTTAAGTCACTCCCAAGAGAACTATCAGTCCATGTCCTCATCAATAAGAAAAAATATTCAGACTCAAAGCTCCACCGAGTTTACAGGCATTGAGCTGAAAAAACCAGCTTCCTATGCTGCGGGATTCACGGGTGTAAAAGTCGCACTGCAACATACCTTCAAAGAAATGGGCGTGATAAAGTCGCTCCAGACACTTTCTCATATGAACCAAAAGGATGGTTTTGATTGCCCAGGCTGCGCTTGGCCAGATTCAGAAAACCGATCCAAACTAGGAGAATACTGCGAAAATGGAGCAAAGGCTCTGGCTGAGGAGGCTACTTCTAAGATGGTTGACAATGCTTTTTTCTCTAATTATTCTGTACAAGAAATATCCCGCTGGTCAGATTACAAAATCGGGCAAAGTGGACGATTGGTCGCGCCCATGATCTTGAAACCAGACTCAAACCACTACGAGGAATGCACTTGGGAGGAAGCTTTTAGAGTCATTGCAGATCATCTTCATGCACTTGACAATCCTGACCAGGCTATTTTCTATACATCAGGCCGATCGAGCAACGAAGCTGCATTTCTATACGGACTTTTTGCCAGAGCTTTTGGCACGAATAATATGCCCGACTGCTCCAATATGTGCCATGAATCCAGTGGAATTGGGCTTTCTGAAACTTTAGGTATCGGCAAAGGCTCAGTGAAATTGGAGGATTTTGACAAAGCCGAAGTGGTGATGGTCATCGGACAAAATCCAGGAACCAACCATCCAAGAATGCTTTCTGCATTAGAAAAATGCAAGCGAAATGGTGGCAAAATTATCAGCATTAACCCACTTCAAGAAGCAGGGTTGATTAGATTCAGAAATCCTCAGGGAATAAGTGGAATGTTACTGTCCGGACATGGCTTGACGGATATTTATCTTCAAGTAAAGATCAATCAGGATGTGGCACTTTTAAAGTTGATTGAGAAAAAACTAGCTGCATTGGATAAGTCAAATGGAAATGTATTTGATCATGAATTTATTGACAAGTATACCGAAGGGTACGAATCACTCCTAGCTCATCTAGACACTCATTCTGAGCAAGAATTATTGGAACTATGTGGAGTGCAAGAGAAATTGATAGACGAAGCAGTAGCACTTTTAGCGAAAAAGAACAAAATCATTATCTGCTGGGCGATGGGGCTTACGCAGCATAAAAATGGCGTGGACAACATCAAAGAATGTGTAAACCTTCTGCTACTTAAAGGAAGTTTGGGGAAACCTGGCACCGGAACTTGCCCAGTCCGAGGACATAGCAATGTGCAGGGAGACCGAAGCGTAGGGATTATGCACGTAGTATCCAGCGAACTTAATTCTGCTATCAAAAACACCTTTGGCTTCGATCCTCCAGATCACCAGGGAGTGGACGTGGTCAAAGCGATTCCGGCTATGTACGAGGGCAAATCAAAGATTTTCGTTGGCTTGGGAGGCAATTTTGTATCTGCTGCTTCCGATACAGAATACACTGCCAAAGCACTTCAAAACTGCGAACTTACCGTTCAGATCAGCACCAAACTAAACCGTAGTCATTTGGTGACTGGGAAAACCGCTTTGATTTTACCCACGCTTGGAAGATCTGACAAGGATTTGAAAGACGGAAAGCAAAGGCATTTCACCGTGGAAAACAGCATGGGAATAGTCCATCAGTCCAAAGGTTTTCTGGATCCAATTTCTGACTATATCAAAAGTGAACCCGAAATAGTAGCCGGAATTTCCGCGGCATATTTCAAAGGAAACCATCCTGTGAAGTGGAAGTTGCTTGGTTCAAATTATGAATTGCTTCGGGAAAAATTAGGAGAAGTGATCACTGCATTCAAAGACATGAATTCAAAGTCAGTAGGTTCTGGATACTATCTCCCAAACAATGTAAGAGACTTGGACTTCAGCAAATTACCAAATCAAAAAGCGAAATTTAGTACAACAGAACTCCCCATACACACGCTGAAAGAAAACGAATACCTATTGATGAGCATACGCTCGCACGATCAATTCAACACGACGATTTATGGTCTTAACGACCGCTACAGAGGCGTTCACAATGAGCGTAGAGTGCTTTTCATGAATGAAACTGATATGGCTAAGGAAAGCCTTAAGAAAATGGACGTAGTCAATATCTTAAGTACTTATGATGGTCAAGAGCGTAAAGTTTTTCAATTTTTAGTCATCCCATATCAAATCCCTCAGGGTAATCTTGCTGCCTATTTCCCAGAAACAAATCCACTCGTACCCATCCATGAATTCGCCGAAAAAAGCAATACCCCAATTAGCAAGTCTATCCGAGTGAGCTTGGAGAAAATTGATTGAATAGTATATGGTAGGTGGTGATTTTTGTAAGTAGTGAAACAAATTGTACATCTTTTCATGAAATCCATTTCGTAACAATTCACGCCGGAAGCATCACCACAGGTTAGTATTAAAGAAGATAATTGCTATTTTAAGCCGATCTTAAAATGATTTTAAGGTCAATTCCGAATTATCCAAAATAACCATACCCTATTGCCATGAAATCCAAACAATGGAAAATACTGGTACTTGCTGTTATCGTCTTGACAGTAGGTGCTTTTCTGTTTTTATTCAAAGAACACAAACTTGAACCTACGCTGGCTGGAATTCCTTTCACTTTTTGGACTGGTCTTCTTATAAGTATCCTGGTGGTATTCGCTACTTTTTTAGGATCTAAATTCTTTCCATTTGAAGATCCCAAGAAGCAATGATTGGATGGTTAATATTCTTCTTCACGCTATTCCTAGCCATGCTGGGCTACGCTTCTTATCGATCGTATAAGAAAGATCGAACTTCTGATGATTTTATTTTCGCAGGTTCCAACATAGGTACCATTTTAGGTTTCTTGACATTCTCTGCTGCCTTATTCTCTGCCTTCACTTTTATGGGAATGCCGGACTTCTTCCGAACGCATGGCGTAGGCGCATGGATATTTCTGGCGTTATCTGATGCCCTGATGGTATTTTTCCTGATTTGGTTTGGATATGCTTTAAGAAAACGTGCTTCCATTAATGGATACAAAGGAGTCGCTGGTTTGATGAAAACTTGTTATGGGAATTCATTCGCCGGTTATTTGGTGTTTGCCAGTGCCTTCCTATTTCTCATCCCTTACGTAGCCATCCAAATCCGAGGAATCTCCATCTTTTTGGATGCTGCCTTCCCTGACATGCTCCCTTACTGGTCTTGGTCAGCACTACTGGTATTCATCATGCTGATTTACTCAGAAATCGGTGGGCTAAAAGCGATAGTATATAGTGATGCAATCCAAGGTGTGATCATGCTCACGGTGATTTGGATCATCGGCGTGACTTGCCTTCAAATGAGTGGAGGACTGGAATCAGGTTTGGCAAAAGTATCAGAAACAAATGCTGATCTATTGACTCTTCCAGGTCCAAAAGGCTTATTTACCAGTCCATTCCTGATCGCTTCCGCCATAGCAATTGTGCTGATACCAGTTTCTCAGCCACAATTCACTACCCGCTTGGTGGTCATGAAAAATTTAAAATCCGTACATCGGATGGCATATGCCGTAGGGATTTTCGCGATTCTGGTCATATTGCCTACCGCTTTCATCGGACTTTATGGAGCTATCAAATATCCTGATGCGAGTACAGCAGATTTCCTGACAAATGCACTCTTGTTTGATCAGGCCGTGCCTGTGGCAGCCTTGGCTGTGGTGGGACTATTTGCCGCCTGTCTTTCTACCACTAATGCCCAGATTTTCGCGTTGGGAACAGAGCTTAGGTCCATGCTTTCCGGATCAGACAAATCCAACATGCGTATCACCAAAATCTCAATCCTGATCTTCTCATTAATTGTATTGGTATTTTCCACTTACATGAGTGACGAATTGGTATTGCTGGCACGCGTGAGTTTTGCAGGCACATCTATGATAGCTCCAGTGGTCTTAGGAGCCGTGATATTCAAAAGTCCCCCCAAAGAACTGATTTGGCTATCCACTTTCGCACTTACCACCTTCGTATTATCACTTGTAGGAGTCGTCCCTACCATCATTGCAGGATATCCACTGGATTTCTTGATGTATTGCGTACTCTTTGTTATAACTTTTACCTTGATGCTACGCCATCACTTGACTCAAAAAAATACTCATGAAGCTTGATTCTAACATTTCAATAAATCAATTGGAAAAGCCCCTCAAAAGATTTTGGGAGCTTTCCGGAGAAAAAATAAACTTGATAGAAGTCTCATTTGACACTGCGAATGGTGCTCCTGTTTTCACCGAAAAAGGAAAATATGTGACACGTGGATGGACGGAATGGACTCAGGGATTCCAATACGGTTCAGCAATTCTCCAGTTTGACGCCACAGGAGATGAGCAGTTCCTGAAAATCGGACGGGATAATACCTTGAATAAAATGGCTCCTCATCTTACGCACACAGGGGTTCATGATCATGGTTTCAACAATGTGAGCACGTATGGAAATCTACTCCGACTTATAGAAGAAGGAAAAATAGAGGGTACAGACTGGGAGAAAAATTTCTATAAACTTGCGCTGAAAGTTAGCGGAGCAGTGCAAGCAATGCGCTGGACTTCTACCTCTGATGGTGGCTATATTTATTCATTTAACGGCCCACATTCCTTATTTGTGGACACTATTCGTTCCTGTCGCGCATTAGTGGTTTCACATGCCTTAGGCCATGTGTTGCAGGGGGAAAATGACAAGCGCATCTCACTTATTCAACGGGCAATCCAGCATATTCTGAGTACAGTTCGCTATTCGATTTTCTATGGGAATGGTAGGGACTCCTACGATGTATCCGGCAGAACTGCGCATGAAATTATCTTTAACACCAATGACGGAAATTACCGCTGTCCAAATTCACAGCAAGGCTATACTGGCTTCAGTACGTGGACCAGGGGACTAGCTTGGGCTATCTGCGGACTGGGCGAAACGCTGGAAATTATTGAGCAAATCAATGAAAGCGATTATTCAGCAGTCATTTCCAAAAAAGATTTAATCAAAGAACTTTCTGAAGCTGCAAAAGCTACCGCTGATTTCTATTTAGCCAATACCCCTACAGATGGAATTCCATATTGGGATACTGGAGCACCTGGTCTGGTAAAAATGGGTGATTATTTGAATGAGAAATCAGATCCATTTAATGCACACGAGCCAATCGATTCTTCTGCTGCCTGTATCACAGCTCAGGGATTGGTCAGAATCGGAAATTGGATGAAAAACTCAGACCCTGCACGATCAGAAAGGTACATAAAAGCAGGAATTCAGATCGCACATAATCTTTTTTCCGAACCTTATTTATCCACTGACCCAAGTCATCAGGGATTAATTTTGCATTCTATCTACCATCAGCCAAACGGCTGGGATTATCGTCCCGATCCGACAAAAGCTCCTTATGGCGAATCCTGTATGTGGGGTGATTATCATGCACGGGAACTGGCCTTACTTCTGCAACGCATGCAAAAAGGCGAAGACTATTACAGCTTCTTTAACTGCGTTGGCCAATGAGCACTGGAAAATACAAACCACAATACCCTAGAGTTGCCCAGCTAAAAACTGGAGAACACCTGCGTGAGCACTTCAAAAAAGAAGGTATCTCCTTGGGTTTTGACGAAGAACTGAAGTCTGGAGCAACTTCACCATTTGCTAAAGCATATACCACAAGAGCAGGTAACCGAATTGGAAATTCATTCTGCATCCTTCCGATGGAGGGCTGGGATGGAACTACCGACGGCAAACCTACAGAACTCACCAAAAGACGGTGGAAGAACTTTGCGATCAGTGGAGCCAAATTACTTTGGGGATGCGAGGCAGTAGCAGTTCAGCCTGCCGGCAGAGCAAATCCCAATCAGCTTATGATCAATGAGAAGAATCTGACAGATTTCGAAGGATTGTATCAACTGGTGGAGAACGAACACAAAAAAGCTTTTGGTAATTCGGATGATTTACTCACTGGCTTGCAACTCACCCATTCAGGCAGATTTTGCAAACCCAACAGCAAAACCAAAATGGAGCCTAAGATTCTCTATTCTCATCCGGTTTTGAATAAGAAATTTGGACTAGCCGAGGATTATCCGCTCATGACTGATGGAGAAATATCCGAATTGATCGATGCCTATGTAATAGCCGCAGTTCGCGCACAGAAGACTGGATACAAATTCGTCGATATCAAGCACTGTCATGGCTATTTAGGACATGAGTTCCTGAGCGCTTACGACCGTGAAGGCAAATACGGCAAGTCAATCGAAAACCGCACGCGATTTATCCGAGAGATCGTAGCGGGAATCCGAGCCGAAGCACCAGGATTAGAAATTGGTGTTCGCATGAGCATTTTTGATTGGATGCCCTTCAAGCAAGGGCCAGAAGGAATTGGAATTCCAGCCACCGAAAGTCCCTATAAATACGCCTTCGGTGGAGACGAATCTGGTCAGGGAGAAGATCTCAACGAGTCTTTCCAATTTCTCAAAGAACTTGAAAAACTCGATATAGAATTGCTGTGCACAACAGCCGGCAGTCCCTATTACAATCCGCACATTCAGCGTCCGGCACTATTCCCTCCTTCTGATGGCTACATGCCTCCAGAAGATCCGCTGCATGGAGTAGCGCGCCAAATAGCAGCTGTAAGCGAGGTAAAGAAAGCCTTCCCCAAGTTCTATGTGGTGGGGTCAGGATACTCTTACCTCCAGGAATGGCTACCAAATGTAGCTCAACATGTGCTGGAAGCAGGAAAAGCAGATTCCATTGGTTTAGGTAGAATGGTGTTAAGCTATCCCGAATTGCCAGCTGATGTCATAAAAGGAACTCCTATGAAGAGAGCAAAGATATGCCGTACCTTCTCAGATTGTACTACTGCCCCTAGAAACGGGATGATATCAGGTTGTTTTCCTTTGGATCCTTTTTACAAAAAAATGGAAATACACGAAACACTTAAAACCATCAAAGCATCATGAGTCGAGTAGCATTAGTCACCGGAGGATCACGTGGGATAGGTTTAGGAATAGCCCGGAAACTGGCTGAAGAAGGCATTGATTTGGCTATAAATGGCGTGCGCGAGGAGGAAAGCGTAAGGGCAGCACTGAAAGAACTGAGTGCTTTAGGTGTTCGAGTAGAATATCTTCAGGGAAATATTGCTTCCCGAGAGGATCGGAATTCGATTCTAATCGACTTAAAATCCAAGTTTGGAAAAATCGATATTCTGGTCAATAATGCCGGTGTGGCACCGAGGACTAGAAGTGACTTTTTTGAGGTTACCGAGGATGATTATGACCACCTCATGGATATAAATCAAAAAGGCACTTTTTTCTTAACTCAGGCTATCGCGAAATGGATGGCTGAACTGAAAAAAGAAAAGCCAAAATCAGAGATCTCCATCATTAACATCACCTCCATATCTTCTACCGTCGCCTCCACCACGCGCTCATCCTACTGCATGTCAAAAGCAGCGCTTTCGATGCTTTCCAAGGTTTTGGCTGTGAAAATGGCAGAATTTGATATCCCTGTATATGAAATTCGACCAGGAGTAATAGAGACGGATATGATAGAAAAAGTCCGAGAAACCTATCATCAAGCGGTGAAAAGTGGGATGACACTTGAACCTAGAATGGGAATTCCTGAGGATATAGGAAAAGTGGTGGCGGCGTTGGTCAGAGGTGATCTTCCTTATTCCACGGGTCAAGTTATTTCTGTAGATGGGGGAATGACTATCGCGAGGATGTAGAAACCTATAAAAGCATAGTATTCAGCCACTCGTTCACTTTCAAATCCATCACCAAGTGAATTCTGTCAGTATTACCTTCGTTTAATACTCGATGTGGATCAGAAAGACGAAGGTACCAGCACTCTCCTTCCTTCATGTTCACCTTCGTATAATTCACAAAAAAACTCACCCCCTCATTGGTGAACACCGGAATGTGAATCCGAACTTCTCCCTCATCCAAATCAAAGTCACGGTGCTCTTTAATCTCAGAACCAGGCGTGAGCTTCATCAATCTCACTGATGATTTCTCTGTTTTGAAGCATTCTAATACAGACTGTATGTAGGGGCACAAAGCTAGAAACTGCGTAGGAACAAATTTGTAATCACCTGGAATAGCAGCCGCCATTTGGATAGGATGTGTAACTCCCTCCTGTGCAGTAAGCGGTATTACAGACCAATTCCCCTGATAATTTTGCGTCACAAAATGATTTATCCACTCGACCTCTAGCAGGTTTTCCACCTCTGACTGGAGCAAAAGGCTCTCAAAAAGAAAAGGCAGCTGAATTCTATCTTGCTTGATCATGCTGGAAAAATAATAAGTAAAAGTCCCACCAAAGCTAAATCCATCCTTTATGTTTTCAACAAAAAAAAGTAAAAATCCTCACATCCTTGCAAAGTCAATTCAATTTCTCGATTTTTTAGTTCTCAAACCCCAAAACTCATGAAAACCCACTTTATTTTCAGCTGCTTCTTCATACTCCTTCTCACCACTCAAACTTTTGCACAGCAGAAGCGAACAAAGATCGGAATTGCCGGTCTTACACACGGACATGTGGGTTGGATTTTGCAGGCAAAGGATCGTGAAGATTTAGAGATCGTCGGGATCGCCGAACCGAATAGAGAATTAGCAAAAAGGCTCACCGAACAGCACGGGATTTCCATGGATTTGGTATTTGATTCCCTAGAGGAAATGCTAGAAAAAACGAAGCCCGAGGCGGTTACTGCTTTTGGTAATATCTACGATCACCTTGCTGTGGTAGAAGCTTGTGCTCCAAAAGGCATTCATGTGATGGTAGAAAAGCCATTGGCTGTAAGCTTAGAACATGCCCAAAAAATGAAGGAACTTGCGGAGACACACAACATTCACCTCATCACCAATTACGAAACAACTTGGTATCCTAGCACTTTTAAAGCACAGGAGATTCTCCAAAGTGGAGCAGTGGGTGACCTGCGAAAAGTGGTAGTTCGTGACGGACATCGTGGCCCAAAAAAAATAGGTGTGAGCAATGAGTTCTTAGCATGGCTGACTGATCCCATGCTAAATGGCGGAGGTGCAATCATTGACTTTGGTTGCTACGGTGCAAATTTGACTACTTGGCTTCAGGATGGCAAAAAACCTAATTCAGTAACTGCCGTCACCCAGCAACTTCAAGCCGAAAATAATCCGAAAGTGGATGATGAAGCGACAATTATCTTAAATTATGACGATTCCCAGGCCATCATTCAAGCTTCATGGAATTGGCCAATTGGCAGAAAAGATATGGAAATCTATGGTCTCACAGGTGCTATTTATGCTGACAACCCTACAGATGTACGCGTATTAAAGGCAGAAGGCTATTCAGGTTTTGAAGAAAAAGAGTTCAATTTAGAATATAAAAATACGCCTTTCGAAGATCCATTCACCTTATTTCTAGCAGTAATCAATGGTGAACTTATCCTTGATGAGTACGCTCTTCCTTCTCTGGAAAATAATATGATCGTGGTAGAAATCCTCTCCGCTGCTGTAGAAAGTGCTAAGACTGGAAAGACTGTTTATTTGAAGTAGAGCCACAGGAATAAAAAAAGCCGTTCGTGGACACGAACGGCAGCAAATATTATATCTCAATTCTAATTTCTTGATTCTAGAATCTTGATACTAAATACTCCTTAAAGCTCCTTAATCTTCAGATTTTTAAATATCACTCCCTGCCCTTCACTTTGCAATCCGATATAGCCTTCGGTTAACGCTTTACCATCCACTTTGTGTTTGGGATCAAAATTATTGGCAACCCCACCACCAACCTGTGGCTTGGTGTACTGAAGAACCGTATCTCCATTCACCATATGAATTACAAGTGAATCTCCATATACAATCAGATCAGCCTTCACCCATTCATCCCATTTGAAAGTGGGGGAAGTAGAATTGATGCAATGACGCGGATCTTTTTCACCTTCGAAGAATACATCTGTACCTGGCGAGCACATATTTCCAGTCGGCCTAGGAACTCCTTCCTCTTCCTCAGCCAGCATCTGCCACTCCACAGAGATAGGCCAATCCTGCTCCTTCAAAATGGTCTCCGGAGCCTGAGAGTGAAACATGACCCCGCTATTTCTATAGGTGTAGCTTGCTGCATCTTCCAGCCATTGGTCAGTAAATCTATATTCCCATGTCATATGAAAGGCAGAAAAAGGCTTCTTGTAAAATAAATGCCCATAGCGATCATTGAATCCCTCATTATAATCGTCGTAATTCACGGCTATGGTGCCATCCACAGCGCGAAATGTGCTTTGGTAATTTTCACCGGTTTCATGATGATAGATCTTGGGAATCCATCCATCCAGATTTTCACCGTTGAACATCTCGATCCATTCCGATTGAGGTTTTTCTGCTACTTGAATTTCATTTTTCTCTGTCTTGCAGGAAATCAAGACACTTCCCAAAATGGTTGCTACTAGTACTTTTCTATACATGGAGGTAAACGTTGAAATAATAAGATAGAGAGTAAGGTAAGGAATTCTGGAATTATAAAAGTCAGTTTGGGATAAGTGAACTCAATCCGAGGAAATATGGCAGGCTTCAAAGGATTTGCCTGTCAGAAACTTAAATGCATGTTTTTCTATCGTGGCCGTGACTAATTCAGGATGATTCATCATTTCGCCATCAATCTGAAATTCTGCCCCATCCAAATTGGTGATTTGGCAAGTGGTCACACTCCAGGAATTTATAGTTTCCAACTCATTTAGGTCGCCCTTCATAAAAGCCATTGTCATTTTCACATAATCCTCAGCAGTCTCTGGATTGAGCGATATCACTTCAAATTTACCGTCGTCCATGATACCTTTGCAATTCACAATGGCTCCAGTCCCGTATTGATCGCCATTAGCTATCACTATCATCTTTGCCCTGATTTCTATCGTTTCATTCTCCAGCTTTAATCTGAAATTTTTCGATTCCGAAGTAAATATCTCCGAAAATGAATTTTTCACGTAACCGAACATTCCCCGAGAATCATCCTCCTCAAACTTCTTGATCAAGTTTGCATTCATGCCAAAATCCGCCAAATGCAGACAAAGTTCTCCATTGATATGAATGGCATCTATCTGGTGAACTTGGAAATCACGCACAGCCTCCCAGGCATCAGAAATCATTTCAATTCCCATACATTTTGCCAATCCATTTGCCGATCCCATCGGCACAATGACAAAAGGTACATCTTGCTCTTGCAGACTTTTGGCTACCATCTTCACTGTGCCATCTCCTCCTCCTATTAGCACGAGCTCAGGTTGGTGTTTTTGAAATTCTCTGAAGACCAATTCATCATCCTTTTCTCCGGTGGTCTCCACCAAAAAGGGGGTATAATTTGGCAGCTTAACTTCAAACATTTGAATAAGCTCAGACCTTTGAAATCCGTTTGAACCGGATATTGGATTAAACACAAAGAGACACTTTTTCATAGGCAGAGGTTTGTTATTTGATGCTCATTTCCTTTTCAAAAAGCTGCATAGCTTCTTCCGAATTCTCAATAAAGTGAAAATTCGTTTGAGAAATAGCCTGATCCAATTTCTGTCGTCTATCTGACTTTAGCTTATCTACCAAGCGGATAAAAACTCCTTTCACACGATCGGGATGCTTTTCGATCACCTCAGCATAGATTTCTGGATCTTCTTGACCACTATCGCCAATCAAGTAAAAGGACATTTCAGGATAGAGATTGAAAAGCAATTCTATCTTATCGAACTTGTGATTATGATTGCCTCCTCCCGATTTCCATATATTGGTTAGGTTAATATGCTTGTCTTTGAGCAAGATCGGTCCATCAGGAATATGGCGGAATCGCAGGAAATCCTTGATCAGATCATACAAGGACCAATCACTGCTGGACACGTAGAATATGGGATCAAGACCATTTTCAGTTAGCTTTTTATAAAACTCCGATACACCTGGCAGGGGTCTTCGCGTAAATGCATTTTTAGATACCGAAAGCCAGAATTTTTTCCCTATATCTGTAGAATGGGAAATAATAATGGTGTCGTCGATATCCGATATCACGCCTGTGTCACCCGAATACCGTCTAACTTCCAGGTGAGCAATTGGAGACTTTTTAGTTGAAGGCTCTAGCACTTGAAAAGTAACTATCTCACTTAAGCCTTCCTTGGGTTTGCATTCCCCAATTTGTAACTCAAAAACCCCATTTTCATCAGTTGACACGATATAGCTTTTTTCCTGAAAAGTGATTTCAATTTTAGCTAAAGGAACTGATGAACCTGAATATCTTCTAATGGATGCCAAAATGTTTTTCAGCCAGTTGTTTCTAGAGGAAGGCCTTTTTTCCTTGTAGGCACTGATTACCCTACCTTTTAAGAAAACAACTTCCCTATTGCCGAACGCAAGAAATGGTTCAACAATAATTCTATCATGTTTCACTAATGCCATTATAAAAATTGAAAGTTGGTTCGCTGGTAATAAATCAAAAACCAGGCTGCAATAGGGAAAAAGCAGAAAAGAGCCTCTTGGATACTTGTTTTCCAGCAGGCTCTTTTCCCTTTAGTGTTTCCAATCGTATTGATCGATTTGCTCCAGACAAATCTTAAGCAAATCGATGGAATCAGCTATATCTTTCTTATGAGCCATTTCTATCACCTGGTGTAGATGTCTGGTCGGGATGGAAATCGCTCCGGCTATTGCGCCTTGCTTACCCATTCGCTGCACCCCGGCAGTATCTGTGCCCCCGGCTACCAAGATTTCCGGTTGCCAAGAAATCGACGCTTTATCAGCAGTCTGCTTCATAAATTCCACCATTCTGTAATCACAAATAGTCATAGCATCCATAATTTTGATGGCTGTACCTTTACCTAATTCAGTCACTTTCTCATGCGCCTGTGCGCCCGGTACATCAAAAGCAATCGTGGTATCCAGGGCAATTCCGAAATCTGGGTTGATCCCATGAGCAGCCACATTTGCCCCGCGCAAACCTACCTCTTCTTGTACTGTGAACGTGGCATAGACATCGTATGCTGGATTTTCCAATTGCTTGAGTGTTTCTATCAGGATAAATACAGCTACTCTGTTGTCAATAGATTTACAGTTCACGCAGTCTCCCATTTCGATCAATTCCCTATTTCTGGTCACAGGATCTCCTACGGTAATGTATTTCTCCACTTCTTCCTTTGGCATTCCAAGATCTATGAAAAAATCCGTGGTTTTTGGGAGTTTGGTTTTCTCTTCCGCTGACATCACATGGATTGGCTTGCTGCCCATGACGCCTACCAGGTCCTTTTTGCCATGCACGATCACACGCTGGGCAGTGAGCGTCTTTGGGTCAAAACCACCTAAGGTATGAAACCTCAAAAAGCCATTTTCATCAATATGGGTCACTATAAAACCGATCTCATCCATGTGGGCAGCTACCATTACCCGCTTTCCATCAGGATTTCTCTTGCCTTTTTTGAGGGCTATTACATTACCTATGTTATCTACTTTGACTTCATCCGCTAGTGGAGTGACCAAGTCAATCACTAAATCACGAACTCTTTTTTCAAAACCGGGAGCTCCGGCGATTTCACAGATTTCCTTTAATAGGGCTACGTTTATGTCCATTTTCTATTTTTCTTGCTGAAAGTTTATTTTAACCACGAAGGGCACTAAGGTTTTCACGGAGATCACAGATTATTGATATCCTGGGCTTATTTTTCTAATATGTGTCATCCAGCTTCTGGAGAAGCAGAATCAAATTTGCACTTTCATACCCGTTTGCAAGGGTCAAAATTAATGAGTGTTTTTTCTTCTTGGGTGAAATTAAGAATTAGAAAAGTTTTGAATGTAAAAAGGCACAAAGAATAACTTCAATGTGCCTTTATTCTTGAATTTTTATGCCTCAAAAAGAACATGGACTTACTCCAGAAGGTTATTAATACGCTCTTACAGTCTTGCCTTCCATGAAATTGACGAATGACTTATTCACTACCCTCATCCCACCAGTGGTAGGGTAATTACCTGTGAAATACCAATCTCCTAAGTGATCTGGGCAGCATTTGTGAAGGTTATCGACAGTCTGGTATAGCACTTTCACTTCTGCCTTAATACCTTCATTGGTTACGATCTCGGAGATTTTTTCAGATATCTCATCATCAGTAAAGGAGCTATACACACCTTTCACAAAGTTTTCAGCGGAATAGGGTGACGCCACACAAGAATCATACACTTGATCTAAGGTGTTTTCGATTTTCCTCTCTTTGATCAAAGCCAAAGCTGCTCTAAAAGCAATAAATTCCTTCATCTTAGACATGTCTATGCCGTAGCAATCAGGGAACCTGATCTGAGGAGCTGAAGAAACGATTATGATACGCTTTGGATTTAGCTTATCGAGTGTAGTCAGAATGCTTTTCTCAAGCGTAGTCCCTCTTACAATACTATCATCGATCACTACAAGGGTATCAATTTCTGACTTGATAACCTCGTATGTAGTGTCATACACATTGGCTACTATCGTATCTCGATCCTCGTCATTGGTGATGAAAGTCCGTAATTTCACATCCTTACTTACAAGTTTTTCCACTCTGGGACGGAAATTCAATAATTCATCCAAATCCCCCATGTGAGGCTTACCATCGACAAAAACTTCTCTCCTTTTCGCTGCCAAATAATCCTCCAAGCCTTCGATCATCCCGAGAAAAGCAGTTTCTGCAGTATTGGGGATGTAGGAAAACACGGTGTTTTTAAGATCAAAATCAATCGCTTTCAAAATCTGAGGGATCAACGCTCTACCGAGGTTTTTTCGCTCTTGGTAGATATTTGGATCGGTACCTCTAGAGAAATAAATTCGCTCAAAGGAGCATGATTTCTTCTCTCTCGCAGGCATTATTTCTGATTCTGCGTACGAGCCATCCTTATTGATGACCAAAGCATGCCCAGGCTGGATCTCCTTGATGGAATTGAAATTAATATTAAAGGCAGATTTGATGGCAGGCTTTTCCGAAGCAACTACAATCACCTCATCATCAGCATAATAATAGGCAGGACGAATACCAGAGGGATCTCTTACTACGAAAGCGGAGCCATTGCCCACGATACCAGCCATAGCATACCCCCCATCAAAGTCCCTACAAGATCTTCTAAGGATTCTCGCCATATCCAATTCATCTTCTATCAATTGGGTGATCTGCTCATTGGAGAATTGGTGCTTGTATTTATCAAAAATGCGTTGGTTTTCCTCATCGAGAAAGTGTCCGATTTTCTCCATCACGGTGACGGTATCGGTTTTTTCCTTTGGGTGCTGACCTATCTGCACAAGCTTATCGAAGAGCTCCTCCACATTGGTCATGTTGAAATTACCGGCCATTACCAGATTGCGGCTTCTCCAGTTATTTTGCTTGAGGAATGGGTGGCAAGTTTCTATTGAGTTCTCACCATGTGTCCCGTATCTCAGGTGTCCCAACCAAACTTCTCCTGTAAAAGCAATATTTTCTTTCAACCAAGCCCCGTCCGTAAGCGCATCATGACCTCCGAGTTTCTTAGCTTTCTTGTACTTTCGGTTGATTTTGTCAAAGATGTAATTGACTGCTGATGGTTCGATCGATCTATATCTGCTGATATACCGAGTCCCAGGCTTGGTGTCAATCTTGACATTGGCGACACCCGCGCCATCCTGACCTCTATTGATTTGTTTTTGCATCAAGACATAGAGCCTGTTAGAGGCAAAAGCAGCTGTCCCGTACTTATCAATGTAATATTGGGCAGGTTTTCGCAATCTAATCATTGCTATGCCGCATTCGTGTTTGATAGCGTCACTCATAGAGTCTGGCAAATGTTATTTTGAAGATTCAAAGGTAGTTGTTTTTTGAAGATATTCTGGGCTAAATAAGTTCTCTTTGCTTCCAATTAGTTTGGGAAATCCACCCTATTTTGATCTATCTCAAATACACCACGAACATACTTCTGTATGGTTTTTTGATACAATTTGATGGATCAATGAGTCATCACTTATCATTGAATTCAACCCAAATCATACCTATCTCCCGCTA
The DNA here is from genome assembly GCF_035156415.1 of Algoriphagus persicinus. NCBI lineage: Bacteria > Pseudomonadati > Bacteroidota > Cytophagia > Cytophagales > Cyclobacteriaceae > Algoriphagus > Algoriphagus persicinus. The sequence continues at coordinate 46,113 of NZ_JAYEEY010000022.1, read as the reverse complement.
ATCGAAGTTGGCACAATGAACGCAAACCAAACGCACCAAAGAAAAACGGGCTGATAATTACTGGTTTTCCTTTGAAATCAATGCCAAAATCAATTTTACTTCCGGTGAAAGCAGTTTGAAAAGCTGGATTTATTTTAGCCTTATCCCGCGGTTCGATCTCTCAGTGTAGTCAAAGCTACACCCAACATGATGTCCGGCATTCCTCACAGAGAAGCTTAATTTCCACCTCAAAAAAATGGCCTACCTCATTACCACGGCAAATCAGAGGTGTAAATCACCAAAAAATATACCCACATGGAAAATAAAATCACGATGAGCCAGTCAAATTCCTAAGTAAAAAAGCCCTAGAATCTTGTCTGGTGCTTTTTTTGTTAATTACTATTTCAAAGAAAGTAATTCATGAAGCATATATTATTAGTAGAAGATGATCTGACCTATTCAAGGATAGTCAAAACCTTTCTTGAGAAAAATGGATTCATAGTTCAAACTGCCATTAAGGTCAAAGAAGCTCAACAACTTTTTAGCAATTCGAAATTCGATTTGATCATTGCTGATTTCAGATTGCCTGATGGTACGGGTATGGAATTACTCCAATGGGCTAAAAGCAACTATCCGCAAACTCAAGTAATCCTGATCACGCACTATTCGGATATCCGCATAGCAATCAAAGCCATGAAACTGGGAGCTTTCGAATACATTACCAAGCCAATCAATCCTGATGAGCTTTTGGCCACTGTAAGAGAGTCTCTTTCTACCACAATACCTGTTCATACCCCTGCAGACACTACTAGTTCGCCCTCGTCACCACCGATCAAAAAGTCCAACAGCAGCTATGTAATAGGTAGCTCATTGGAAGCCGAAAAGCTAGAAAAACACATCCAACTAGTCGCGCCCACTGACCTGAGTGTTCTAGTCCTAGGCGAAACAGGAACAGGGAAAGAGTTTGTATCAAGAAGAATTCATGATTATTCCTCCAGAAAAAACGGCCCCTTCATCGCGATAGATTGCGGGGCTTTGCCCAAAGAACTGGCTGGAAGTGAGCTATTTGGTCATGTAAAAGGCGCATTTACGGGAGCACTAGAAAATAAAACCGGTCACTTCGAAATGGCAAAAGGTGGCACCATTTTCCTAGACGAAATCGGAAACCTAAGCTATGAAGTTCAAATACAGCTACTTAGAGCAATTCAAGAAAGAACTATCCGGAAAATCGGTGGCAACAAAGAAACCCAAATCGATGTACGCATTATAGCGGCTACGAATGACAACCTGATATTGCAGGCAGGAGATGGACATTTCAGAGAAGATTTATACCATAGATTGAATGAGTTTACCCTCAGTGCTATCCCCCTGCGAAGTAGAAAAGAAGACCTGGACGACTTCGCTGATCAATTCCTTGAAGAAAGTAATGAGCGACTCGGTAAAAGTATCAAAGGCTTTTCTCCGGAAGTTTGGGAGATATTCCTTGGCTATGATTGGCCTGGCAATTTGAGGGAATTACGAAATATTATCAAACGCGCCGTACTCCTATCCTCGGACTCTCATGTAGAGAAAGAAGCGCTGCCTGCAGACTTGTATGAGCCATCTATCAGTATAGCCGGGACAAAAGGAAATAATAACTCCTTCTCAGGAAAGGCAGACCTACCTTCTCCTAAGGATTATAAATCCCAATGGGTAGAACAGGAAAAGGAATTGATTCAAAAAGTACTGATGGACACAAAGTTCAATAAGTCAAAAACAGCTCGAATTCTAAACATGGATCGTAAAACGCTGTACAGCAAAATGGAGAAATATGGCTTGGATTAATGTGTTTCGTTTACTGTTTTTTCGATGCTCTCGGTCAGAGCTGACAGCAAAATATCAACTTCCTCATCTAGCTGATTTAGCGTTTCTCCGAGACCATTCTTATTTCCGATTTTCAAACTATTTTCCACCTTTCTGGCCGTATGACCCGCAGAACTTTTTATTTGCCCCAAGCGACTTCCCAGCTGATGGCAAATCTCTAGTATCTGATCATAATCATCATTCTTCCGAGCCCTTTTGATCTTACCGAGGTCTTTCCGTGTCTCTACTACCAATTCACGGACGATGTCCTGTAGCAATAATTCATCTCCCATGCAGAATCTCGCCAAGTCTTTCAGCTGAAATAAGGTGCTGTCAGACTCGCTGATCTTTTGACTCATAGGCGTATTTTTCACTACATGATCTGGAAAAAACTTACCCAAGCATTCGACCAAAACCCGCTCCTGGAAAGGCTTGAAAATGATCTCGGTAAAGCCACTTTCCATCATTTTCTCTCGCTCCTCCACAAAAACATTTGCCGTCATCGCCAGAATGGGAATTTCCTTGTACTTGCCTATGGCTCGCAGTTTTTCTACCACATCAAAACCTGAAAACTCAGGCATTTGTATATCCAAAATTGCTAGGTCAAAATCAAGCGCCACAAACTCGTCCCGGAAGTTGGTGCCGCCGGAATAGGCGACAACTGAAGCGCCAAAGTAACTTAGAATCGTCTCCAAATACCTGATTCCCACCTTGTCATCATCCACGAGTAGAACTTTAAGCCCAGACAGATCAATGGAAACAATATCATCTGGATTGAATTCTACTTGCTGCGATGCTGTAGTCGTCATCGGCAGTTTCAGTAGCATGGTAGTTCCCTCATGCGCTACACTTGAGGCTGTGATTTCTCCATCCATCAAGGATACGAGGCGCTGCACAATCGCTAATCCTAGCCCGGTTCCTCCATATTTTCTCGAGATCGAGGTATCCGCCTGATCAAATTCCTGAAAGACCTTTTCGAGGACCTTTGGTGACATCCCAATGCCCGTGTCCTTTATCTCCACAGTTAGCACACCTTTCCCCCACCCCACACTTACCCGAATTGACCCCTCTGAAGTGAATTTGAAGGCATTGCTTAGCAGATTGCTTAGGATTTGTTTTAGCCGAAGTTGATCCCCGATCAGCCAGGTATTTTCGGGCAGATCTAGCGACCACTCAAAATCGACTTTCTTTTCTGTAGCCTGCAATTCGAAGAAATTCTGTAAGCGTGAGAAAAGTGATTCCGGGTCAAAAGGATGAGCATCCAACTTCAATTTACCAGCTTCTAGCTTGGAGAAATCCAAGACTTCATCTACGATTTCCATCAGCGTATCCGAAGCAAACCCTATCATTCTCAAATGAGATTGCTGACTAGAATCTAGTTCTGATTTCTCCAAAACAGACCTATACCCCTGTATCACATGAAGAGGATTTCTAATTTCATGACTCATATTTGCCAAAAATTCCTGCTTGGATCTTGCTAGTTGTTCAGATTTCTGTCTGGAAACCTCCAGATTCTCCTGATATTTCTTGGTCACTCTGATCTCCTTCAATATGGAATACACCATCACTGCAGCACCTATTACTGCCAAGACCACAATCATGATCAAGAAATAGGTCATGTCATAGGTTAGCTTATACGCTGAGTCATTTTGATTGTCTGATTTTTCCAAGGCGCGCTGTTGCAGCGTACTGACCAGGCTTTGAATCGTGTTGATGATTTTGCTTTGACTGATAGATATATCAGCTTCCATTGTGGCGAGCTTTTGCCGCTGATACGACTCTTCTCGATTGACTCTGTTAATCACTCCTTTGATATTGTACAAGACACTATCCAGAGTCTGTCCTACAGGCAAATTGGCATCCCTAAGGTTTTGCTTTTGCAAATCACGCAGATAGGCAATGGATTTATCTTCCTCATTGGTAAGGATAGTCTGATTAGCCTTACCCTCCTGACGCGAAGATATCTCCTGCTCCAGTTCATTAAAAAGGTAATCCTTTGGGTTAATTTTACCTATTGGCTGCAGCTCCAAGCTAGCCGCCCGTCTGCGAATACCCAACTCCACCTTGTTCAGCGCTTCTTGGGTAAAATTCCGACTGGCCAAACTTGTTTTCACCTCATACAAATTCACGTAACCCACGATGAGTGTATCTAGGTTGGTTTGTATACTTTGGATGTACGTGTTTTCTAGAGAGTCTTCTGCCAAGGAGGCTAGTTCTTGGAGCTTTTTCTGAAGGGAAATCACGCTCGAATCTTGGACTCTAAAGTCGGCATCTATCCCGGAGTGATCCAATTGAGTGATTTGAATAATCTCAGACTGAAGCTCATTCAGAAGATTGAGCTTCTGATTTGGCTCAGCGAGTTCCTTCATAGTTTCAAGGAGCCTATTCTGAGTATAGTAAGTCAACCCTGCCATTCCGATCAGAAAAATAGCGGCTATGAAAAAGCCGGTAACGACTTTTCCTGCAGTATTGGAACTTGGGGATTTCTTATTCATCAAAAACACATTACCCTAGAGACCAATAATTATTCCAAGAGGGAATTAAAATTTTAAGACCGTGTAGCCTTTTGGTACATACGTGGTCACCGTAGTCATGGCCGAAAATGCCACATTGACGCCATCGTACAAATCAGCTTTTTGCAAATCTCTAGCTCGCATCGACTGGCCACAAACGAGTATTTCTGCTCCTGCATCCTTCAGCGCTTTATATACAGCGATATTCAGATTATCTACGTTGTAGCGCTTCTGATATACTTCATTATTCATTAGAGTGGCAATGGCTCCTCCATGAACCACCACTTTCACATGCATACGCTCCTGTGAAACGCCAGCAAGCCCATGAAGATTCATCATACGGGCCACATTGTCCACCCAGCGACTGATCTCTGCATTGTCCGCAGCACCCGTGGACATATCCACTAAGATATAATAATCCAGGCTTCCGTCCGGTTTTTCGGTGGCCTCCGGCACTTCATAAATCCCCCCAAAGCCCTTAACGAGAGGGTATTGAGCCTCCTGAGCAAATGAAAACTGAGTAGCAAAAAGAGCAAGGCAAAGGATAGCCGAAGCGAATAATCTAGTCATAGGGGTGTATTTAGGCCGAAAATGTAAGGAAAATAACATGGAGAAGGGAGGAGGTTGGTCAAAAAAGGAGAACTTAATTTTCGTTCAGATGAAATGAAAAGCCGCTGTTCGTGTCGTGACGAATGACAAATGGTATTATCTAGTTCCGGCTTGTGGAGACCAGACTATCGGCAAGGCAGGCACAAACCGAGGTAACCTGAAATTAATAAGTCCAGCTTCTGAAGAAGCAGGACAACTCAGCGACCTCCGCGAAAAACTCTGCGTCCACCGCGGTTAAATATCCAAAATCATAAATAAAAAAGCCTTAACCGAATAAACGATCAAGGCTTTATTGTGCGCACGAGAAGATTCGAACTTCCACACTACTTAAAGCACCAGCCCCTCAAGCTGGCGTGTCTACCAGTTTCACCACGTGCGCGGTTAACAGTTTGCAAAAGTATCAGTCTTGCCTATTCCATGCAAATCCGATTCAAACCTTTTACGTTTATTTTCTTTGGAATTACCATTAGGCCTCTGTTCGTGTCCCACGAACAGAACTAACTATCACCCGTAAACTTTCTTTTCTGCCGACAACAACGTGTTATAAAGCAAAGAAGCAATCGTCATCGGCCCTACTCCGCCCGGTACTGGGGTGATCGCAGAAGCAATCTCAGCTACTTCGTCAAACTTCACATCTCCAACCAATCTGAAACCAGACTTCTTGCTTGCATCTTCGATTCTATGGATTCCCACATCGATTACCACCGCACCAGGCTTGACCATATCGGCAGTTACAAAATGAGCCTTGCCCAGTGCTACGATCAGGATATCAGCTGTTTTCGCGATTTCTTGAAGATTGGCAGTTCGGCTATGAGTCAGTGTCACCGTTGCATTTCCAGGATAGCCATTTCTAGCCATGAGAATACTCATCGGACTTCCTACGATATGACTTCTACCGATCACTACGCAATGCTTGCCTGACGTCTCAATATTGTATCTCTTAAGCAATTCGATGATCCCATAAGGAGTTGCCGCCACATAAGCTGGCCAGTTCAAAGCCATACGTCCTACGTTTGCAGGGGTAAAACCATCCACATCCTTTTCAGGCTTGATCTTATCGGTCACTTTCTCCACAGAAATATGCTTAGGCAAAGGAAGCTGAACAATCAATCCATCGATTGACGGATTTTCATTGATATCAGCAACTACTTTCAGCAGTTCTTCTTCAGATACATTATCTTCCAATCTCACCAGAGTGGACTCAAAACCACATTCACCACAGGCCTTTACTTTTGCATTCACATACGTTTGGCTGGCTCCATCACTGCCTACAAGGATCGCCGCTAGATGGGGAGTTTTGCCTCCTTCGGCCTTGATTTCCGCTACCTGAGCAGCAATTTCTGATTTGATTTGTGATGAGGTGAGTTTCCCGTCAATTAAGATCATTTGATTTACGAATTACGATTTTGGATTTACGAGATCCTCTGGAACTCCAACCCTTGAATTATATTATAAAGCATCTTAGAAGCTATTTAATTATTATCTCGTTCAGCAGTCTCCACACTTTTAACAAAAATTGAAATCAACTGATTACATTCATTCTGTAGACCAACTATTGCTTGACTATCCAGATGAAGCTTAGCTTTTTCAATAATCTTGATGGCTACACCACTTTCTCTCAGTTCTTTGAGCATCACTTTCATCTTATGGATAAAATCCTTTCGGGATTCTCCAGACTGTGCTTCCCCATAATTCAAAGCTGGTGAAGTACCACTTCGGAGAAGCTGATTTGCCATATGGTTTCCAGCTTTGGAATTCACCATGGAATCTGTAAAAGAAATAACAGCAGCAGCGAACTCGATTAATCGATTCTCTAAATCATATTTCCTTTCCATGGGCAAATATTTTTAGCAGCTCGTCCTTAGACAATTACTTCTTTATTTGATATTTAGCGTCTGTGATAAAACTTTACTTCATTATTCGAAATTCAGTATTCTACATTCGATATTAAAATGCATAAATGATGAATATTGAATGTTGAAGTGGCAGAAACCATCTTCGAGTTAATCTAACTTCAATACCGCCATAAATGCCTCCTGAGGCACCTCGACGTTTCCGACTTGTCTCATTCGCTTCTTACCTTTTTTCTGCTTTTCCAAGAGTTTTCGCTTACGTGAGATATCACCACCATAACACTTCGCCAATACATTTTTACGCAAAGCTTTCACTGTTTCTCTGGCAATGATCTTTTGTCCAATTGCTGCCTGAATAGCGATTTCAAACATCTGACGAGGCACCAATTCCTTCAACTTCTCACAAAGTCTTCTGCCCCAATCGTATGCTTTATCTCTGTGAACTACTGCGGAAAGTGCATCGACCGGCTCACCGTTAAGCATCACATCCAGTCTCACCATGTGTGAAATTTCGTAGCCTTTCAATTCATAATCCAAGGAAGCATAGCCTCTTGAAATGGTTTTCAATTTATCAAAGAAGTCAAAGACAATCTCTGCCAAAGGCATATCGAAAGTCAATTCCACACGCTCAGATGTCAGATAAACCTGATTCTTGATCTGCCCACGTTTGTCCATACAAAGTGTAATCACTGCTCCTACATATTCAGAGGCAGTGATGATCGAAGCTTTCACATAAGGCTCTTCGATATGTTTCATCCGCGTTGGATCAGGCATATCTGAAGGCGCATTGATTACCTGGTAGGTATCATTGGTCATCAGCGCTTTGAACTGAACCGAAGGCACGGTGGTAATCACAGTCATATCAAATTCACGTTCCAGACGCTCTTGGATAATCTCCATGTGAAGCATTCCCAAGAATCCGCAACGGAACCCAAAGCCCAAAGCCATGGAAGTCTCAGGTTCCCAAACGAGGGAAGCATCATTCAGCTGAAGCTTCTCCATGGAATAGCGAAGTTCCTCATAGTCCGTAGTCTCTACAGGATAGATACCTGCGAAAACCATTGGCTTGACGTTTTCAAAACCTTGGATAGCTTTATCGCAAGGCCTCTTGATATGTGTGATGGTATCACCCACTTTGATTTCTTTAGCGACTTTCACCCCAGAGATCAAGTAGCCTACGTTACCGGCGCTCATGGTTTGCTGAGGTATTTGGTTTAGACCCAAAATCCCAATTTCATCTGCCTCGTATTCCTTCCCAGTGTTCACAAATTTGATTTTATCGCCTTTGCTGAACGTACCGTTGAAAATTCTAAAAATCACCTCCACTCCTCGGAATGGATTGTAAACTGAATCAAAAATCATGGCTTGAAGCGGTGCACCCGGATCTCCTTTTGGAGCAGGAATTCTATTCACCACAGCTTTTAGGATATCATCGATACCAACACCTGTTTTGCCGGAGGCCAAAATAATATCTTCTCTATCGCAGCCGATTAAGTCAATCACTTCGTCTGCAACTGCCTCAGGGTCTGCACCAGGAAGATCAATTTTATTCAATACCGGAATTATTTCCAGATCATGACCAAGGGCTAAATATAAATTAGAAATAGTCTGCGCTTCCACACCCTGAGATGCATCCACGATCAACAATGCGCCCTCACAGGCCGCAATAGATCGGGAGACCTCGTATGAAAAATCCACGTGACCAGGCGTATCAATCAGATTGAGTGTATAAACCTCCCCCTCATGAGTATATTTCATTTGGATCGCATGAGACTTGATCGTGATCCCACGTTCTCGCTCCAGATCCATATTATCCAACAACTGGTTCTGCATATCGCGATCTGCGACAGTATCGGTTTGCTGCAGTAACCTATCCGCCAATGTACTTTTCCCATGATCAATATGGGCTATAATACAGAAATTCCTTATTTTTTGCATATCCATTCTTGGCGCAAAAGTAGTAAATATCTAGTAGATAAGAGAATTTTCAAACTCTATCATCAAGTTTCGACAAACCAATTAGACAGGCGAACTGCGTCTTTGCGAGAAGTGAGGGACGAACGACGAAGCAATCTCAAGGTAATAAAGATAGCTTCGGTCATTCTTCCCTCTCACTGATGCAGTATTTTCTACATTTACATTTTCAAAACCAAATAAAATGCAGTCAGTAGCCAAAAACAAAAAATCTAACAATATCGCCGAATACATTATCTACATGTACCAAATGGAAGATCTGATCCGATCATACCAAGGAAATGCTGATGAAATCAAAACCTTCGTAGTTGAGAAATATCCCGTATCGGAGGAGGAGAAAAAGGAGATAACACTTTGGTATTTAACACTTCTAACCCAAATGAAATCTCAGGATATTTTGGAAAAAGGGCATCTGGCGGAATTGAATAAACTCGTTTTGGAATTGGCTCAAATCCACTGGAATCTACTCAAAACTGATCCTGCCTATTTTGAAGCTTATGGAAAAGCCAAGCCATTTATACTCGAAGCAGTGATGCAGGCTGAAGGACAAGACTTGGGAAATGAGATTCAAATCTGCCTAAATGGCGTTTACGGCTTACTGCTTTGCAGGCTTCTTGGGAAAAAAGTATCCGATGAGCAATTGAAGTCTGCGGACACTTATGGAGACGTCCTCAGCACACTGAGCTATCATTACAAAGTGAAGAATTCTATTCCGAAAAACTAGATTGTAAAATTGAAAAAATTAAAAATTGTCACATGGAATTGCAATGGCGCATTTAGAAGAAAATTCAACTTCATAGACGAATTCGATGCTGATATCAATGTAATTCAAGAATGTGAAGACCCAATAGAAGTAAAGGATTCCAATTACTTAGAATGGGGAAAAAACCACTTATGGATTGGAGACAGTAAACATAAAGGCTTAGGGATTTTCGCAAAAGAACATATCAATTTGGCCTTGCTAAATTGGTCTAACGATTACCAAGGCAGTCCAGTGAAGCATTTTTTATCCTGCGAGGTAAACTCACAATTTTATCTTACCGCTGTCTGGACCCACTATAATAATTCACCCACATTTGGATATATAGGTCAATTCTGGAAATACCTCCAACTACATAAATCCAATTACAAAGAATGCTTGATTGTTGGAGATTTAAACAGTAATTCCATTTGGGACAAAGCAAAAAGAGCTTGGAATCATGGTGAAGTTGTGAAAGAATTATCACAGCAAAACATTGAGAGTTTATACCATTTTCATACAAATGAAATACAAGGCAAAGAAACCCTGCCTACTTTTCACCTTCAAAAGAATCTAAACAAGCCATACCACATTGATTATATTTTCGGGAGTTCTTCATTTAGGAATACCCTACACAAAGTTGCTGTAGGAAGAGTTCAAGATTGGATCAGGCTTAGTGATCATCTTCCCCTAAGCGCCGTTTTTCAAATTTAAAAATCTTCTGATTTTTCAATTATCCATAAACTCCCACACACTCCTATACCCTTCGCGCATTTCAAAATACTGAAGTAATTTATCGAAAAATGGATGCTGAGCCAGCGTGCTGCTATCACCAATCAGTACCAACTTGCGCCTTGCACGGGTCAAGGCCACATTCATCCTACGTGCATCAGCCATAAATCCTATTTCACCCTTCTCATTAGACCGGGTAAGAGAAATCATCATCAGGTCACGTTCTTGACCTTGAAACCCATCCACAGTATCTATGGTAATTAGCTCTTTAATTTCCTGCAAACTTGGATAATCCCCCGTATCATAAATCAACCCTCTCAGTCTTCGCACCTGTGCTCCATACGGCGCAATCAGTCCAATAGTCCACCCCTTTTGTTGGAAATTGATTACCCCGATTCTTTCCACCAGAACATTTAAATAATTAGCCGCAAATAAGGCTTCCTCAGGATTGAAGGTGCTCAGACTTTCCGTTTCCTGCTGGTCAGTATAGCCTGCTCCGGCCGTGTCGATCCATTCTATTACCGCATCTTCTGTTGGAAAAACATGAGCTTTCGTACATTCATCAGCGAGCAATTTCCCATCGTAAAATTGCTCATTAGAAAAACCCATAATCACTTCTGGCATTCTGTATTGTACCTGTAGCATTTGCGCAGCTAGGGGTTTTCTAGCGATCACTTTCTCAAAAAGCGTCTCGGCAAGCCCATCTTTTGCTGCTTGATAGGATTTGATCGTAGGCGGAAGCTGGCAATGATCGCCTGCGAAAACCACCTTGTTGGCCTTCAAAATCGGAATCCATGTCGCGGCTTCCAATCCCTGGGCTGCTTCATCAATAAAGACTACATCAAATTCCATCCCTTTCAGATTGTAAGATGATGCACCTACAAGTGTACAGGCAAAGACTTTTGTTCTCTGAAAAATATCGTACTGTATGTATTCTTCCAGCGATTTGGATGCCTCCCTCAGCCGGGAAACTTCTGCATACATCAACTTGCGCTGAGCTCGCTCCTCATGGCCAAAGTTGCGTTTGTATTGTTTGGCAAGTTTCAGGTATTGATCGGTTTCTTTGCGCAGCTTTTTTAGATCTCGGTAGCTAGTATGAAACGCCGTTTTGGCGTCCAAGGTCTGGTTAAGAATCCTTTCCTCCACACGAGCTGGATGTCCAAGACGCAACGTTTCTATTCCCCGTTCGATCAATTTCTCTACTAACAAATCCACCGCAGCATTGCTTGGCGCACACACCAAAATCGAATCTCCAGCGATCACGGCATCTTGGATAGCTTCGATCAGCGTGGTTGTCTTTCCTGTACCAGGAGGACCATGGACCACCGCCACATCTTTCGCATTTGCGATCAGATTGCAGGCTTGATTTTGCGAGAAATTGAGATTGGATTTTGGAGAAATGCGCATTTCAGTAAACTGAGGCATTTTTTCACCAAGCAAAATAGCCTTCAATTCTTCTACCCGCTTGTTTTCAGCCAAGATCACTTTCTTCAGTGCGAACTCCATTTCGCGATAGCTAGCCTCATCAAAGAGTAAATCCACTCCTAACTTACTTCCATGCATCCATTCCGGCAATTCATCAGCTTGTAACGTGACTGTCATGGTATTTTGCTTTACAAAATTGATCACACCATTCACTCGGTTCTCCGAAGCATCATAAGACTCATGGGTAGTAAAAAATGATACAGATTTGCCGGAATTAAATGCAGAAGCATAAGTAGAATCTGATCGCTCCACTTCCACCAGCAGACGCTCTCCCATTCCAATTTTGCTCTTATTGAGCTGGATAGGATGCCAGGTGATGCCCGATTTTTTCTTATCTGCGAGAGAGGAATTTAGAAATTTCTGTTTGTATTGGGCGAGATCTTCCTGCCATTCCAATTTCAAAAGTTTCAGACCTTTCTTTAATTCCTCGGAGATTTTGTCCATCAATGCGTATTTTAGCCCGAAACTAATGAAAACTATCCGAGTTGTCCACTCCTAGTGATTCCTATGAACTACTTAGCACATGCATATCTTTCATTTGGCCAAGATGAAGTGCTGGTAGGTAATTTTATTGGCGATTTTGTGAAGGGGAAAATGATGAATACCTTTCCAGAGGAAGTCCAGAATGGGATTAAACTCCACCGAGCAATAGACAAGTTCACGGATACTCACCCGCTTGTAAGAGCTGGACAGAGTTATTTGAGGCCAAGATTCGGACATTATTCTACGGTGATCACAGATATTTACTTTGATTATTTCCTGGCAAAAAATTGGTCAAAATACTCCGATCTTCCTTTGGTAGAATTTACGCAAAACACATTTGGTACACTTAACCACTACCGTCAGTTTTTTCCGGATCGATTTACAAGCATGTTCCAATGGATGGAGCAGGACAATTGGCTTTTAAAATACGGGGAAATTGAAGGCATCCAGCAAACGCTCACTGGAATGTCACGCAGAACTCGCTTTGACTCTAAAATGGAAGTGGCACATTTAGCATTGCTTGAGAAAGAAGGAGAATTTCAAGTGATATTCTTCGCTTTTTTCGAGGAATTGGAGACTTTTGCACGACAGAAATTAATAGAAATCCAAAATTCCAATGCTGGTTATTAAACCAAAATTATCCACTTATATTTCATTAAGCCTGGTGCTGCTTATCCTCATTTCCGGGTTGATATTTATCCTCAGAGACTTTGCATATACAGGAAGTTTTGGCATTTGGTTCTACTTGATTGCCTGCACCCTGATCACCTTGGTGACCTTGATGCTTTTGGTAAAAATGCTTGCAGGATACCGGTTTATTACAGCAGGAAGAGATCAGATTATTGTCAAATTACCTCTGAGAGGATATACCAAAACATATCCTGTCGCTCAAATTCTAGCTTGGGAAGAGGAAATCGTAAAGGCTAATAAGAAGGAATTTCGCCAGGTGACTATAGCTTTTACAGACCAACAATCTATATCAGTATCCAATCACGAGCATGAGGCCTATACAGACCTAGTCGCTTATTTGGCTAAAAAAGCCAGTAAGCAAAAGGTGAAAAGTAAAAAAGCCTGAGGTCTAGCTCAGGCTTCCATTTATTTTCTAGTTCGGAAATTTGAATCGTAAAGCTCCACGCTTTCTCTAATGATTCGCATTGCATCTTCTTTACCAAGGAAGTCTTCTACTTTTACTTCTTTATTTTCGAGTTTCTTATAATCCTCAAAGAATCTATGTACTTCCTTCATCAAATGCGGAGGAAGGTCATCAATATCATCGATATAATTTACCGACTGATCACCGGCAGCTACGGCAATAATCTTGTCATCAGCCTCGCCACCATCGATCATTCGCATCACACCGATCACTTTGGCTTCTACCAAACACATCGAAGGAATATCGATTTGAGAAATAATCAGAATATCCAATGGATCATGATCTTCGCAGAAAGTCTGTGGAATAAATCCATAATTTGCAGGATAATGAACAGCAGAGAAGAGCACGCGGTCAAGCATCAGCATGCCGGTTTTCTTATCCAACTCGTACTTTCCTTTGCTACCCTTAGGTATTTCAATGACTCCGGTTACGAACTCAGGGGCATTTTTCCCAATGTTGACGTCATGCCAGGGATTAATCATAATATCTTGAATTAGTTAGTAAAAAGTTAAGCTTTTCACAAAGCTCGTGCAAAGATACAGTTTAGTGCGAAATTGCCCAGACCCCCCCGCTATTTCATACTTGGCAAGGTGACTTTGAAGGTAGTCCCTTCTCCAAATATAGACTCCAAATCAACTTTCCCGCCCATTTGCTCCACGGCTTCTTTGACCATGTAGAGGCCTAATCCTGTTCCCACATTCTTTTGAGTAGCCCGAGAAAATAAATTGAAAATGTCCAAATGATTCTTTTCCTGTATACCTATTCCATTATCTGATAACGTGATGGTAGCTTCAGATTCGGCCACATCGATAAGCAAATTAATTCTATTGTCCCCTTGATCTCCTTTCTGAAATTGGACTGAATTGCTAAAGAGGTTATTGAGTATGACCCGGATTTTAGCATCATCTGAATAGAAAACACGGGGTTGATTGATCTGTATTTCCACTTTGATATGATCTATATCAAACTTTGCTTTGTAAGCTTCTAATTGTTGTGCGACTACATCCTTGAAATTGATTTCAGATATTTTATTGTCAATTTTAGTAGATCTATAAAAGTCCAGCATTTTGTAGATGAAGTCGTCCAACTTACCGGTAGCGCTATCTATCATATCAAAATACTCAGCAGCACCAGGATCTTTCAGCTCCATTTTGGCCAACTTGGACACCCCTGAAATGCTCATCAACGGCCCTCTCAACTCATGGGATAAACTGTAAACAAATTGATTCATCTCCGAATGAAGTTTTTTGAGCTTTAGGTTCTTGTCCTTCAGCTCACGGCGCATAAAGTAGATATCAGCAGCATTCTTGATCGAGTTTTTAATCTGCTCTATATTCCATGGTTTATCTATAAATCTGTAAACCTCCCCCTTATTGATTGCATCTATTACGGAGGCTATATCTGAATAGCCAGTCAGCAGAATCCGGATTGGATCGGGATTGAATTTGACCAACTCTTCAAAGAACTCTGTACCAGTCATCCCCGGCATTCTTTGATCAGCAATTACCACATGGACTTCTTCTTCTCTGGCAATTTTCAACCCTTCATCTGCATCAATGGCTGTATAAATTTTGAAGTCTTTTCGTAGAGTAGCTCTAAAAGATTTCAGATTATTGTCTTCATCATCTATATAGAGGACATGAATTTTATCATTCATAGCGTTGAGTACTTTGATATATTGGAAGGGTTATTTTAAATGTAGTCCCCTGGTTCTCTTCCGTAATTACTTCCAGCGTTCCTTTGTGATTTTCAATTATAGAATAAACTATCGAAAGCCCCAAACCTGTGCCTTTTCCAACTGCTTTTGTAGTAAAAAAAGGTTCGAAGATTCGTTGCTTCACTTGTTCTGGCATACCGGGACCGTTATCTATTATTTCTATTGTCACAAACTCTCCCAATGATCTGGTCTTAAGTTCTATTCTCGGATCAACAATGGTATCGATATGGTCAGCCAACGCATGAACGGCATTATTGATGATATTCATAAAAACCTGGTTGATTTTGCCCGCCAGGCATTCTACCAACGGTAACTCCCCAAAATCCCTGACGATGCGGATTTTGGGAGGCATAGTACTGTTCAATAAGATAACCGTGCTGTTGATCCCATCGTGTACATCAACCTTTTTCATATCCTGCTCATCTACACGTGAGAACAGCCGGAGTCCCTTTACTATTTCCACAGTTCTTCTGGCACCATCATCCATCCCTCTGAGCAATTGATCCACTTCATCGAGCACATAGTCCAGCTCTAAGTCTTCCTCCAGTTGCTTGGCTTCTTTTTTCGAAGCCAACGTGAACTCCCTTGCCCCGGTAGTTCTATAAAACTCTATCACCTCCATAATGTCCTTTATATCCCGCTTTAGCGGCATGATATTCGAACTAACAAAATTGATCGGATTATTGATTTCATGGGCAATCCCGGCTGTCAGTTGACCGAGAGAAGCCATTTTCTCTTGATTTACCAGCTGGCTCTGGGTATTCTGCAGGTTGCGAAGTGCTTGCTCCAGTTCATCGGTTCTGATTTTGACCTTTTCTTCAAGCATAAAGTTTTGTTGGCGAACAAGTTGTTCATTTTCTGCTAGAGCAATTAGACGTTCAGCCTGTTCTTTTTCCTTTTCCTTCTTAAGGATATTAATTTTATCTGCCAGGGCAAAGGAAAGTAACAATACCTCGAATACAGAACCAAACGTGAATACATAACTAGTGAAAAAACTATTGGGTAAAATATTTAAATCACTTAATAAAAATATGATCATACTACAGATCAACAAAGACCACGATATCAAAAAGAATTTAGCAGGTCTATATCCTTTGCGGAGGCTATAAGAAGAAATAAATAATAAATAGAATGGTACAACACCGAGAAAGACCTGCAAAAACCTAAACTTCAATTGTCCAATTCCAAAATCGAAGATAAACGCAAATAATATTAAAATGTAAACAACAATAATACTAATCCCCGCAGTATATAATTTAGGATTAAAAGTCTTGATTTTTAGAAATCTTAAGGAGTAATAAATACCAACAATATTTACTAAGGCAGTACTGAGATAAAAGCCATATTCCTTTAGAAACGTATTAGTAGGCCATAAAAAAGCATCAATATAACCTCCTAAAACTCCTTGGGTCACACCTACAAAAAAGATGTAAGTGATATATAATCCATACAAGTTATCCCTAGTAGAAACCCATAGAAATAAATTGTAAAAAAACATGGCCAACACAATTCCAAAATAAGCCCCAAAAATCAGATTACGTTCATTTAGCGTCAGATAATTATGCGTATCAGAAAGTAAACTAATAGGCACATTTACATTACCAAAACTTTTGATTCTAATATTGTAGATCACTGAATTATCTCCTGAAAGGTCTGAAAAATTAAAAATTGAGTTAAAATCCTTATTACTGACATTAACCCGTCCCATCTTTTCTACCAATTCTCCAGCCTGATTGTAAACTTCAATCTCGTTTAACATAGGATTGCTAAGAGAAAGCATAAGATTTTCATAGTTTCTTTGCTTTTCTTTGAGCTTGATTCTCACCCAAAAACTCGAATCTGAATATCCTAAAGATAAGTAGGCCCCTTCAGAAAAGGTAAGATCCGAATCTGGAATATTTAAGAAATCTTGAATATTTTGAATTTCATGAGATTCTGTAGTCCATCCGACAAAATCAAATTGGTTATTACTCGACTCAGCACAAGAAGTTAAAAATATAAATATAATAAAAGAGTATAAAAATTTTTTCATTTTACGTATGAAGTATAAGTCAATATAATATGTCTTCCTCTGTAATTCTCCTCAATGACCAAAGAATCATTCTCTCTTATTTCAAAAATAGAATCTCTGTGGTCTTGAGTTGTCATAGGTAAATTTACTGCATCATACAACTTCATTGCGGTAGCAATTAAGTCTAATTTCGGATAATAAAAAGTACCATTGTCTCCAACTTGTGTCAAAATCTCATATCCCATTTCCAATCCTAATTTCACTGTAACGGGAGCAAATAGCGCATATAATGAAGTCAAGTTTAGCTTAGGGGTAAGTGCCAAACATGCTTTTGACATAAAAATCGCACCTATTCCCATACCAGTGATTTTTCTGGAATTCCACATACCACAAATCTCCCCGGTACCTGCATCGATATCTTTTTCTATTACACCTTTAATACTACTATCCAATTCCTCGATCGCTTCTACCATAGGCAACGGAAAATTAGAATTAGCTCGATGAATTCTAGCTCCTCCGTAGATCAAACCGTCTTCATCGGATTCCACTATGACTACTATGACATCAGGATTGTTTACCCAAGTGTCATTTGCAGAAGTAACTTTCTTCACCCCTATGCTTTCTAAAACTTGTCGGTGTCCTTCTATAAATTTTTGACACCTTTCAGGATCATTAATAGCCTTAAACGCGATTAACTTAAACATATTAAAGAATCATTAGGGATTCTGATACATCACGGCGATATGATCTCATACTTGGTTCTCCTGCCATATTTATCCTAAACATAAAGATTTCTTCCATTTTTTGATTCTTATTCAACAGTGTATTGAAAGAAGTCTTCAATTCTTTGATAATTCTCTCTTCATCCCGGGTAAATCCATGGTTTTTATCTTTCAGGATTTTATTGAAAATAAACAAGGAAGCTGTCACAGGTTGGAAACTTAAACCTTGCAAATTAGAATTAATCCAGATACGCTGGATGGCTTCCCCGGCTTTGAGGTAGGTTTCAGGACTATTTTCTTTCCCGTTCAACAAAAAGACTGCAGAGGAACTTGTCAGGGTTTGTTTGGATATTTTTGTAAGTCCAAATCCCATCAAAAATTTCCTGAAAAAACTTACAGTTCGGGGATCTTTAAGCAGACCCATGGCTGCTCTTTCGGTACCGGAAAGCTCCAATGTGGCGATGTCAATCCCATCCTTGGTCTCTTTTGCTTCCTTGTCAGACCATCTCACTTCATGGATAAAATCTTTAAGCCCTTGTTCATGGAATAATCTCATTCGATCCATCCCGCCTAATATCTCAGATAGCTTTTCAAGGTCAGATTCTTGTTCCAGCATTTCGAGTTCAAATCCGGAATGGGTTGCAATATTTATAAATTCATTTACTTGATCTGAGGTCAAATACTGTTTTTCCCCATTTTTTCGGTTGGTACACCTGATTCCTATTCCTTCCACTAATTCTCCAAAAGGCACGATCAAAGGTTCTTTACTTTTTGAAATGAATCGAATACTGGCAATACAATCATCCTCAAAAACATTTATCTGATCAATAATTTCGATTTCAATCCCCATTTCAGCTGAGGCCAATCTTAAGTTTTCAAGAGCTGCTCCAAAGGCTATCAAAGATCCTGTTCCCAAGAAATCAAGTAATGAATGACTTCTAGCCTGATCATGAAAAAGATGCAGAACTCCCTTTCGGTCAAAAATCCAAATCCATGGCTGAACATTCCCTCCCGAAGGCGCAAGATTTGCTGATTCGACTAGTTGGTGAACCTCTTCCTGATTCAAGAGGTAACCCGAAGGCAATACATCCCCTGGAATATTAAATGAAAACGCGTCTTTGTTGACAACTAATTCATTTTGCTTTTGGACCAAATCCGTCGATTCCGAATCGAGAATTTGATCAAGGTCAACATAGTATCGACCAGAATTTACTGAGTCACCTAAAAATAATTTTCTTGCACTATGTGCAACAGTCCCCCCTCCCAAGAAAACTGCTGAGGCGAGCTGAGGCCAAGATGTAATTGTTTGCCCAACCTCCAAAAGCGATGCTTTCATTCTCGGGGAAAGCGATTCCAAACCCGTTATTTTAAGACCAATTGCGACTTTTTGTGTAGTGGTTAGATCTTTTAATGTTCCAACGTCGACATTACCCATGGCGCCATGGAATAATTCTCTTTCAGGCTCCAAATCGAATCGCTCAACATCCAGCATTCCCCTGTCTGAAGTATCCATCATCACCGGAACCTGATTAGCCTTTGCCTTCTCTCGAAGGAGGACTTTGATGTCCAGACTATCACACTCATCTACTAATAGATCAAGTTTTCCTCCTTTGTTGATAAAATCATCAATATTATCAGGCGTAATCCCTTCCCTATATAAAGTCAATTTCAGATAAGGATCTATTTCGGAAATCTCCCGAGCAGCAATAATGATTTTTTCCTCGCCCAGACTGGTCACACCAGCCTTAAGTCTATTCAAATTACTTAGCTCCAGCGTATCAAAATCAGCAAGTCGCATTTCACCACAACTTCTTTCCAGAGCCATGGCCAAGGCTACACTTTGACCAACCGATAGTCCGACAATACCCACTTTTTTGGTGGCAAGTTCGTCTTGTTCAGAGGGGGTGATTTTGTAATTATTTCTGATTGTCCTTACTCTAATAAAATCTTCTTCGGGAAGTAATCTTACAAGGACCTTTTTCCAGGGGAAATAAACCCAATTACCATAGCTATCCCTTTCTTGATCAAGAAAAAACTGTTCGACCAAAGTGGACAATTCCCTTTTTGAAAATGAGCTGGAGGGGTTAATTGCCTTAATCAATTCACCTACTTGATTGTCCAACTCATCAACTAAGCCAACCTCATTATTATGGTATAACTCCTTGAAAATCACTGAATCCCTAAAATCTGAAGGATGAAAGATTAATGGAACCACCTGATCTTCAAGATGAAACTGTGTACGATTAAACATTTTTAAATATCGGGGGTGATAAAACTAAGTAAAGTTAATTTTTTCAACTATAAGTCCAATTTTTTAATACCTTTTATAGTATATCTTTTTGAAATGCCCTTCACATAGTCTCATAAAACGGAATTAGGTAGTGGTTTTTACGGTTGTCCGACTAATTTAAGGAAATATATTAATAAGCCTCAAATGCCAGGATGTAGGGTTACCGTATTTCTGTCAAGCCCTAGGATAAGTTTGCACAAATACTAACCGGTGGGTAGAACAGGTACAGTCCTGTCCTTCCCGTACTGTTTCTTCCTAATTGCTCTCCTGCGGGACTAAAGATAAATGCTATGGTATAATCGGGTGTCAGGACAAAAAAATTATCTTTAAATTGCTTTATGTTGTTGATTTATAGCCGAATCTACAACTCAGAAAAATGAGATAGCTTTGTTAGCTTCCTCCCTTTCGCATTGTGCAATTCTTAGAGTATATTGTTACACCAACTTTTGATCACGGACGATAGTAGTTTTTTTTATGAAAAAAAATTATTTGATTGTAGCGTATCGATAGTTTTTAGACAAATTTGTTAGATGGAAACCAAGCCACAAGAAAAAATCAAAATACTTTATGTCGATGATGAAGAAAATAATCTTCAGGCATTCAAGGCTACTTTTAGAAGAGACTATCAAATTTTCCTCGCAATTGAAGCTCCAATAGCTCGGGAAATTCTTTCGAAAGAGGATATTGACATTATTATTACGGATCAGAGAATGCCCGGGGAAACCGGCGTTGAATTTTTAGAGTCAATTATTCCCACTTACCCAAGCCCAATTAGAATATTACTTACAGGATACACTGATATTCAAGCGGTAATAGATGCGATCAATAAGGGGCAGGTATATCACTATTTAACAAAGCCTTGGGAGGAAGATTACCTACGGACTGTCATCAAAAATGCTTACGAAATCTATCAGCTTCGCCGAGAAAACGAGAAATTAACCAAAGCTCTAATCAAAGCTAATGATCAGTTAGAGTTTATCCTCCGACAAAATCTTCTCTCGTAATCCTAGTACCGGGCGGCCAATAATAATTGTAGCTCTTTATGGCTGATACCAAACTTCCTTCCCATATAGGCATTGGTCAAACTTCCCCGGTAAGTATATACGCCACGCAAAAACCATTTGTAGTTAAAAATCATTTCTTCGGCACCACCCAAGTCTGCCATTTGAAGGATGATAGGAGTGAAAATATTACTTAAAGAATAAGAGGCCGTTCTAGCTACTCGCGAAGGAATATTAGGAACACAATAATGCGTAATGTCATGAACCTGATACACTGGGGCATCATGAGACGTCATCCTTCCTGTCTCAATACAACCACCTTGATCGATGGCTACGTCAATAATGATACTTCCATGCATCATATTGGCTACCATTTCTTCGGATACTACAATTTTATTCCGACCCTTTTCTGCTCTCAAGGCACCGATTACCACATCTGCTTCTGATAGTGCCTGATTCAGACTAAAATTGTCAATGGTAGAAGTGTATATCTGCTGGCCAAGTAGTTGCTTGAGCCTTCGCAATTTGTAAATATGATTGTCAAAGACTTTAATATTTGCTCCTAATCCTAATGCTGTCCTCGCAGCATATTCAGCTACAGTACCTGCTCCGATAATTACAACCTGAGTAGGTGGCACTCCTGTCACCCCACCCATTATCAATCCCTTTCCATCATTTTCGCTCGAAAGATATTCTGCTGCAATAAGCATCACGGTACTCCCTGCTATCTCTGACATGGCGCGAACTACGGGCATACCTCCTACTTTATCTTCCAGATATTCGAATGCCACAGCGGTAATTTTCTTTTGATTGAGCGTTTGGATAAACTCCTGACTTTGGTTTTCTAGCTGTAAGGCAGACATCAAACAACTCCCTGTACTCATATAGCTCAACTCCTCCGCTGTAGGCGGATCAATTTTCAGCACTACCTCTGACTCAAAAACCTCTTTTTTGGAAGTAGTGACTTTAGCCCCGGCATCCGAAAAATCCTGATCTGTGAACTTGGAGTGTAAGCCAGCCCCTGCCTCCACTACCACATGAATACCGTTGTTTGAGAGCAATCCAATAGATTCAGGAGTGATTACTATTCGTTTCTCTTGCGATGAGACTTCCTTTGGCAATCCTATCACCAAGGAGTGATCTCTATTCCTCACTTTGGCTGGTGCTTCTTTTGGGATCAGTCCCACGGCAGTAAGTTGATCAATTTCAGCTGGCATTCTCGACGTGTTGTAAGGTTAGGGTTCGTTGTGTTTCGGAATCATTGTGGATCCGAACAAGGAGAAAATTCTCAGGCAAAAATGCTGCAATTTTTTCTGCCCATTCTAGCCAACAATAATTTCCACTATAAAAATACTCTTCTATTCCGATATCCAAGGCTTCAGTGGGATCATCTATTCTGTAAAAATCAAAGTGATAAAAAAGCTCACCACCATGATTTTCATAATGATTGACAATCCCAAAAGTAGGGCTACTCACTTGATCTGTGACTGAAAAAGCTTTAGCCAAGGCTTTAATGAGCGTGGTTTTCCCAGCTCCCATATCGCCTTGAAACACCCATACTTTTTTATCAGCTGCTACTTTTATCACAACTTGCGCTGCCTTCTCAATATCAGTAAGCTCGTAGGTAAACTGGGACAAATGTTCAATTATTTTGGTGACAAATGAACGATCGGAATGATCATTTCCTCCAAAGATACACCTCCATGCTGAAAGGTATCCTTATAGAAGTTCACATAATAATTGTAATTATTGGGGTATGCAAAGAAATAATCTTCAACGGCAAATACATAGGTAGAAGAGACATTCAATCTAGGTAACTTGGCATCTTCAGGTTTTTTGATCTCAAAAACTTTCCCTTGTTCAAAATTCAGATTTTTGCCTTGCTTATACCGGAGATTGGTGGTCACATTTTTATCACCAATGATTCTATAGGGTCTATTCACCCGCTTCGTACCATGATCCGTAGTGATGATCACTTCTGCGCCAGCACCATGGATCTTTTTCAGCAGTTCAAACAAGGAGGAATGCTCAAACCAACTTGTGGTCAACGATCTGTAGGCGGACTCATCAGGGGCTAATTCCCGGATCATTTTCATATCCGTCCTAGCATGCGAAACCATATCCACAAAGTTGTAAACCAATACATTCAAGTCATTTTGCAGAAAAGTATGGAATTGCTCCAAAACGGACTTGCCCTGATGGGCTTGAATGATCTTGTTATAGCTAGACTTGATTGATAGTCGGTTTTTCTCTAAGTTGATCTTCACCCATTCGTACTCGAAATTATTTTTTCCCTCATCTGTATCCTCGTCTTCCCAGAAATTGGGATATAACCTCGCCATATCCATGGGCATCATACCACTGAAAAGCGCATTTCGAGCAAAAGCCGTAGTAGTAGGCAAAATACTATAATAAGTATCCTTGTCCTTGATATTGAAATAAGGTGCAATGATTGACTCTATATCTTCCCATTGGTCTAATCTGAAATTATCAATTACAATAAAGAAAAGAGGCTTTTTCTCCTGGAGCTGAGGGAAAACTTTTTTCTTCATCACCTGATGAGAGAGCAGAGGTTTGACGGGATTCTTCTCATCCATCCAGTCTAAGTAATTCTCCTTGATAAATTTGGAGAAATTTGCATTTGCTTCAATTTTCTGCGATTCTAATACAGGAAGCATGTTTTTGTTTTCAGTATCATCAATTTGAATTTCCCAATACGTCAACTTCCTGTAGATATCGGCCCAATCTTGATGATCCTCAGCGTCGTCGAAAGCCATACTGATATTCATGAAATCTTGCTGGTAACTCTGGGTGGTGCGTTCGTCTATCAACTGCTTATTTTGTAGAAGCTTCTTCACTGAAAGCAAAATCTGGCTGGGGTTAATCGGCTTGATCAGATAATCTGCGATCTTACCTCCAATCGCATCATCCATGATATGCTCTTCCTCACTTTTGGTGATCATCACCACGGGCACTTGAGGTTTGATTTGCTTGATTTGCTGCAATGTTTCTAGGCCAGTCATCCCCGGCATCATTTCATCCAGAAAGATCACATCGAAGTTTTTTTGCTCTACCTCTTCGATTGCATCCACGCCAGAGTTCACCGTGGTGATGGCATATCCTTTCTGTTCGAGAAAGAGAATATGTGGTTTGAGCAAGTCGATTTCATCGTCCGCCCAGAGTATGTTGAATTTTTGAGACATATCAGATTCCGTTTCTTTTAAAATTATAATTACTTTTGAGCCAAACAAAAAAGGCCTCCTTGAAAAGCCAGAAGATACTAAACGACCCGGTTTACGGATTTATCACCATCCCAAGCGAGTTGATTTTTACAATTATCGACCATCCTTATTTTCAACGATTGCGGAGAATAAAACAACTGGGCCTGACTGATTTTGTCTATCCAGGTGCGCTTCATACCCGCTTTCATCATGCGATAGGAGCAATGCACTTGATGAGCATAACGCTAGACAATCTACGAATAAAAGGCACCGAAATCTCAGATGATGAATATGAAGCGGCACTAATCGCCATTCTTTTGCACGACATTGGGCATGGACCTTTTTCACATGCCTTGGAATATAGCCTACTCAAGGGCGTGCCCCATGAAGCACTTTCCCTATTGATTATAGAACTCTTGAATCAGGAGTTTGGTGGCAAACTCAACCTTTCTTTAAGAATATTTAAGAATCAATACGAGCGAAAATTCTTTCATCAACTGGTTTCCAGTCAGTTGGACATTGACCGCTTAGACTACTTACAGCGGGATTGTTTTTTCACTGGTGTATCCGAAGGAACTATCGGGGCGGACCGCATCATCAAAATGATGGATGTGAAAAATGATCAAGTGGTCATCGAAGAAAAAGGAATCTATTCTATCGAAAATTTCCTGAGCGCTCGGAGGCTAATGTATTGGCAAGTTTATCTTCACAAGACCACCGTCAGTGCAGAGAAAATGCTGATTAAGCTTATTCAGCGAGCTAAATTCCTTCGGCAATCCGGAGATCAATTTACAGTGACTGATGAATTTGACTACTTCTTGAAAAATGACCCTGCTTTGTCTGATTTCGAAACTACTCCAGACCTTTTGCGCTTATTTCTCGAAATGGACGATTTGGATATCTGGGGTGCTGTCAAGTTTTGGAAAAACCATCCGGATTATGTCTTGAGAAATATTTCGCAGATGTTTTTGACTAGAAATCTTTTTAAGATCACCTTAACAAACGAGCCATTTTCTGTAGAGGAAATTGCGCATTTAAAAGAAAAGACCATTTCCAGACTACAGATACCCCCAGAAGACTTGGATTATTTCTTTTCTCATGGTGCTGTGAGCAACTATGGATACCTAGCCAAAGATCGGATCAATATCCTCACAAAAAAAGGAAAGGTAATTGATGTAGCTCAGGCAGCTGACTTACCGAATATAAAAGTCATGAGTAAAATCGTAGAGAAACACTATGTATGTAAGGCCAAAAGCCTAAATTTAACTTATTAACTCCGTTTATATTGTTTATGGAATTTACCCTCGGACAAGTTGCTGCAATCCTACAGGGAAAAGTAGAAGGTGACGAAAAGCAAAAAGTATCCCGGTTGGATAAAATCCAAGAGGGCAAGCAGGGAGGTATAAGTTTTTTGGCCAATGAAAAATACACCCCTTATATCTATGACACGGAGGCTACCGCTGTCATTGTCTCTGATAACTTTAATCCTACCAAAACGCTTAAAACCAATCTAATCCGTGTAGCGGATGCATATATCGGTTTTACGAAGCTGCTTGAGGCTTATGCTATGATGATGAAAAGTAGCCTTGTTGGTGTCGAAGAACCGTCTTATATGGATCCAAGCTCTCAGATGGGGGAGCAAGCCTATCGAGGAGCATTTTCGTATATCGGGAAAAGCTGTACCATCGGTGATTCCGTAAAGATCTATCCCCATGCATACATAGGAGATCGTGTGCAGATAGGAGACAATACTATTATTCATGCCGGTGCAAAAATCTATGCCGACAGTATTATAGGTCACAATTGTGAAATTCATCCTGGAGCTGTAATCGGTTCAGATGGATTTGGCTTTGCGCCACAAGAAGACGGTAGCTACAAGGCTATCCCGCAAATTGGGAATGTGATGCTGGAAGACAACGTAAGTGTGGGAGCTAATACGACTATTGATTGCGCTACGATGGGATCTACCTTGATCAAAAAAGGAGCGAAAATAGACAACCTGGTACAAATCGCACACAATGTGGTCATAGGTGAGAATACTGTCATCGCCTCACAAACTGGCATTTCAGGCTCCACCATAATCGGAAAAAACTGCGTAATAGCGGGTAAAGCAGGAATTGTGGGACATATAAAAATCGCAGATAACACAACAGTGGGCGCCAATACTGGTGTAAGCAAGTCCATTACAAAACCAGGCACCACCTTATTTGGATACATTGGCTTCGATATGAAAACCTTCCTTAAATCTTATTCTATTTTCAGAAAGCTAAGTACTATAGAAGACCGCATAAGAGAACTAGAAAAAAAGCAGTAAATTTGCAGCCTTTAGCTTGCTGAACGGTCAAAAAATTAGATGAAAGTAAAACAACACACCATTAAGAAACAGGTGGAATTATCCGGAGTGGGTCTCCATACCGGTGTGATTTCTAACATGACATTTCTTCCTGCCCCTCCAAATCACGGATATAAATTCCAACGTGTTGACCTGGAAGGCAGGCCAACTGTAGATGCAGATTGCGACTTGGTGGTAGATGTATCCCGAGGAACTACTTTGGAGCAAAATGGTGCTAGGGTATATACAGTAGAGCATGTATTGGCCGCTTTGGTGGGATTAGAGATAGACAATGTGCTGATCCAATTAGATGGCCCTGAGCCCCCTATAATGGATGGGTCATCTATTCAGTTTATCGAAGTCCTGGAAGAAGCAGGACTCGAAGAACAGAATGCCCTTCGGAGATTTTTTGAAGTCCAAGAAAGCATTCAATACAAAGACTCTGCCCGCGAAGTAGAGATGGTAGCTTTACCTACCGATAACTATCGAGTAACCGTGATGGTGGATTACAATTCACCAGTTTTGGGAAGTCAGCATGCTTCTATCACAGATATTGGCCAATTTAAATCAGAAATAGCTTCTTGTCGTACTTTTTGTTTTTTGCATGAGTTAGAAATGCTTTACAACTCTAACTTGATAAAAGGGGGGGATTTGAACAATGCCATCGTAGTGGTGGACAGAATAGTGGAAGAAAAAGAATTGGTTAATTTGGCTAAGATGTTTAACAAGCCAAAAGTAGAAGTAAGGAAAGAAGGCATATTGAACAATGTTGATCTACGCTACCGCAATGAGCCAGCTAGACATAAGTTACTAGATGTAGTCGGAGATTTGGCACTAGTTGGCCGTCCGCTAAAAGCGCAGATTTTGGCAGCCAGACCAGGTCATGCAGCCAATGTAGCTTTCGCAAAAAAATTAAAACGTGCTATGGAGAAGTCAGGGACTTCGCATATTCCATATTACGATCCCAGACTCCCTCCTGTCATGGATATCAATCAGATTAGCAGCATTTTACCTCATAGATATCCGTTTCAGTTACTAGACAAAATTATTTATCTAGACAGTACTGTAGTAGCAGGAGTAAAAAATGTAACAATCAACGAACCTTTCTTTATGGGGCATTTCCCTGCCAATCCGGTGATGCCTGGCGTATTGCAGGTAGAGGCGATGGCTCAGACCGGTGGGATTTTAGTGTTGAGTACAGTGGATGATCCGGAAAATTACTGGACTTATTTTCTGGGAATCGAAAACTGTAAGTTTAGAAAAATGGTGCTTCCTGGTGATACTCTCATTTTTAAATGTGAACTTTTGGCCCCAATAAGAAGAGGTATAGCAAAAATGCGTGGTGAAGCTTATGTCGGAAATACACTCGTATGTGAGGCCGTAATGACAGCAAGCATAACTCGAAAAGAATCATGATCAGCACTTTAGCCCATATTGACCCAAAGGCAACCATAGGAGAAAATGTTCACATAGATCCTTTCACTATGATCGGTGAGAATGTCACTATTGGTGACAATACTTGGATCGGGCCAAACGTCACCATTTTTTCAGGAGCAACGATAGGAAAAAACTGCAAGATTTTCCCTGGAGCTGTAATAGCTGGAATTCCTCAGGATTTGAAATTCCAAGGGGAAGATTCTACTGTCATGATCGGAGATAATACTACGATCAGAGAGTGCGTTACGATCAGCCGAGGTACGGTAGAAAAGCAGACTACTGTCATCGGAAGTCACTGCTTACTAATGGCTTACGTGCACGTGGCTCACGACTGTGTGATCGGAAGTCATGTTATCATTGCTAATTCTGTACAAATCGCCGGACATGTATCCATTGATGATTGGGCGATTGTCGGCGGATCCAGTGCTGTTCATCAATTTGTAAAAATAGGAATGCATGCCATGGTTTCAGGTGGTTCTTTGGTCAGAAAAGACGTCCCTCCTTTCACCAAAGCAGCCCGCGAACCTCTTTCTTACGCAGGTGTAAATTCTTTAGGACTGAGAAGACGAGGATTTTCAAGTGAATCTATTGCCCACATCCAAGAAGTATATAGATACCTTTTCCTCAATAGCATGAACAACAGTCGGGCACTGGAAGAAATCGAAGTGAACCTACCTGCGACAAAGGAAAGAGATGAAATTCTGAATTTCATTCGCTCTTCCGAACGCGGCGTGATGAAAGGCTACATCAATTAACTATGCTAAAAATCCACTTAGAAGAAGCTTCAAAACGCTTCCAATACGAATGGGTTTTTAAAAATCTAAACCTTGAACTATCTCAGGGCAATTCTTTAGCTATAACCGGAAGTAATGGTTCAGGAAAATCCACGCTACTGAAATGTCTGAGTGGAGCAATTCCTATTACTTCAGGAAAGATAGATTATACAGTAAGTGGGAAATCAATCTCAGAAACAGATTGGTTTTCATACTTGTGTATTTCTGCACCCTACATGGAAGTTCCTGAAGAATTCAGCCTAGAAGAATTGCTCAATTTCCATTTCAAATTCAAAAAACCGCTGCAGGGGATTTCCTCAAAGGAAATCATCGAACAGCTTTACCTTACGCAGCATAGCTCTAAGCCAGTAGGACAATTTTCATCGGGAATGAAGCAGCGACTAAAACTCGGTCTGGCCCTTTTCTCAGATGTACCTTTTATTCTGTTAGATGAGCCCACATCCAATCT
Source organism: Algoriphagus persicinus (assembly GCF_035156415.1). NCBI lineage: Bacteria > Pseudomonadati > Bacteroidota > Cytophagia > Cytophagales > Cyclobacteriaceae > Algoriphagus > Algoriphagus persicinus. The sequence continues at coordinate 16,778 of NZ_JAYEEY010000022.1, read as the reverse complement.
TGATCGCAAAGGAATAGCATGGTATCAAGAGATGATGGACCAATATAGCAAGAGTAGAATTATAGTGGTTTGCTCGAATGAGCCTCGGGAATATGACTTTTGTAAACAAAAAATAGCCTTGGAAGACTATAAGTGAAACAGCTTTAAACTTAAATATCTACCTTTAATAGGTCTGGCATTAATTAGTAAACACATGAAATCACTTTTTTTTAGATTATTCCTTCTGGCTTTCGGCCTAATTGCAATGCAAAGCTGTGGTGGAGACGACCCAGACCCAGATCCACCTGTAAAAACCGCCCAGGAAGTTGCAACTGAGGCTTTGACTGGTAATGGCTCCCAAGCCTGGGGCACAGCAGGAGGAGGTTCTGTATTGCGCGACGGAGTGGCGGTTACAGATTTGTATGCTGGATTTGAATTGGTATTGAAATCAGGATCAGCAAAAACCTACTCCTCTAAAAACAACAATGACCTTTTCGATTCTTCTGGAACCTGGAGTTTTGTGGGAAGCAACTTCGATAAGTTTATGTTATCTGGCGTCAAACCAGCCGCTGGGAGAGAAATTTCTTTTACTCAAAACAATGATAATTTAACCCTCACCTTTACTATTCCAGCTCCGGGAGCTAGAATTAATGGCATTTTGGCTGTAGCCGGTAGCTATACTTTCAACTTGCTAAAGCAATAGATCAAAAAACCACTTGAACTAAAAAGGGGAGCGAAATCGCTCCCCTTTTATTTTAATGTCACTAGCGTAACTCCTGCTCCGCCACGGTCTGCATGCTCATCCTCCATATGCCGGACTTGGCTCATTTCTCTTAAGAAATTACGAGTCAAATCTCTTAGAATCCCATTGCCCTTACCATGGACAATCCTCAGATCTTTCAGTCCAAGCATAAAACCCTCATCAATAAAAGTCTGGATCAATGAGAGAATCTCTTCGCCTCGCATCCCTCTTAAATCTAGATTAGGCGAATAGTCCATCATCTTTTCATTGGTGTTATATCCACTTCTGGCGACAGCTGTTTTCTTTTCTTTTTTGACTTCACTTTGAGATATTTTCTCCAATCTGGAAAGTTTCACTTTTGACTTGAGCTCTCCGATAGAAACTTCAATTTCACTGCCTTTGACCTGAAGCACTTCAGCTATTGCACCATTGTCTTTTACTCTCACCCAGTCCCCTACAGCAATCTTACCTCCCAAAACCTTTATCTCAGGACTTTTGAAGATGTTCTTCTCCGGTTTGACTTTTTCTTTGAATTCCTCCAGATCCTTACGAACCTGCTTCGTAGCTTCCTTCTCCGCCTTGCCTTCTTTGATCTCACGAATGGTGGCCTCAATTCTTTTATTGGCCTGGTCTAGCAATTGCTTCGCTTCTTGTTTAGCCTCTTGGAGGTAGCGCTTTTTGGTCGTCTCCATCGTCTCTTTCAGTTCATTATATTCCTGAAGGCGGGTTTTCAGCAAACGCTCTTTGGCTTTCACATCTGCCAATAAGGTGGAGTATTGGTTTTTCTCATTTTCTACCTGCGTCAGCAATCTGTCATATCGCACACGCTCCTCCCCGATTTGCTCTTTGGCATACTTCAAAATCTCTTTGGGAATACCGATTTTGGAAGCAATCTCTAATGCAAAGGAAGAACCCGGCTTACCTATTTCAAGCTGATAAAGTGGCTCCAACTTGTCCACATCATAGCGCATGGCGCCATTCACCATTCCTTGGTTTTTGTTTGCGATTTGCTTCAAATTCCCATAGTGCGTAGTTAATACACCATAAGCGCCCAGTCTATTAAGTGCCAAAAGAATGGATTCGGCAATCGCTCCACCAAACTGCGGCTCTGTACCCGTACCGAATTCATCGATGAAGAGGATGGTTTTTTTATTCGCAAAAAGCGAAAAAAACTTCATGCTCATCAAGTGAGAGCTATAGGTACTTAGGTCATTTTCTAGGTTCTGCTCATCTCCTATATCAATAAAAAAATTATCAAAGAGCGAGCTTTTAGAATCGGGGTGAACTGGAATCAAAATACCACATTGAAGCATGTACTGAAGTAGTGCCACAGTTTTCAGCGTGACTGACTTCCCTCCAGCATTTGGCCCCGATATGACTAGCAAGCGCTCGTGACCGCCCAGCTTGACGTCTAGCGGTACGATATTCTTCCCTTGAGACTTCAGCGCCATTTCCAAAATTGGATGTCTGGCCTTAGTCCAGTTTAACTGTCTTTCCTTAGTGATCTCGGGTCGGCAGCTATCTGTTTTCTGCGCATATTTTGCTTTGGCACGAATAAAATCCATCAAACCCAGAAAATTGGTAGCCTTTCTCAGCGCTGGAATAGCTGGACGGATTTTATCAGTCAATTGAATCAGGATCTTGATAATCTCCCTACGCTCCATGTATTCTAGATCCCGGATCTCATTATTGATATCCAAAGCTTCCTCTGGCTCCATGAATACAGTCTGCCCTGTGGCAGACTCATCATGGATAAAACCACGGAGTTTACGCTTATTTTCAGCTGCTACAGGTATCACCAGTCTTCCTGATCGGATCGTAATCGCAGAATCCTCTGGTGTAAGTCCTTTGGCTCTGGCTTCTTTGAATACCCGCTCCATGACTTTGCGCAAGCGGCTTTCTTCATATAGAATCTGAGTTCGAATCAGCTGCAATTCCTTACTTGCATTACTTCTCATCTTGCCTTTCTCATCGATAATCAGCTCAATGTATTTGAGCAGGCTCATGTCAAGATCCATCAGCAGACCAAGCAATTGGCTCAGAACAGGATATTGTTCTTCTCTTTTCTGAAAAAAAGAAATACAGCCTCTGAGTGTATCCAGCGAAAGTTTTATCTCATAAAAATCGGCAACATCCAGAAAAGCATTCTCCAACTTGGCTTTCTCTAAATAGGGATTGAGATTGGTAAAATTGGAAGAGGGGAAAAACTCACCAGAAATCAAAATCTGGCGGAATTCCTCGGTCTGATCAAGTAATTTGGTGACCAAATTATAATCTGAGGAAAACGCCAGACGATCTACATACTGCATTCCAAGCGGAGAAGAGCACTCCCCTTTGAGCAGTTCTTTGACTTTAAGAAAATTTACTTTTTGTTCGAGATTACGTGGGTATAGCATTAGAATTGGTCTAGCGACCCGTCGGAAGACTCTCTCACCATAAGAGAATCCACCACTCGGGAATAAATCCGCTCCATTTCTGCAGGATCGCGGAGGTAATACAACATGCTTTGAGTGAAAACGGAATCGCTCACATCATGCTTGAGAAAAACATCTTTTTCCAGCAGATTATACAACACTTTAGATGAATCATAAGCGACAGGCAAGGCACTCGTAAGCCCCTCAGTAAGATGGATATCTATCAGCACTTCCACCATCTTATCCCGAGGCAATAACCCCTCCGGTTTATTGCTAGCACCACAACTTGCCAGTGCGAGGATGTAAAAACTTAGTAACAGTAATCTTTTCACAGTTCAAAATTAGGTTTTTTTAACGGAAAATCTCTTCACCCTCCATGTAAGTGAAATTTTATAATCCAGCTTAGAAGCATAACTTAGGACGTTCAAATCACCATTCATGAACGAATTATTCAGCAAGCTCAGAAAATACGAAATCATGATCCGGAAGGTGGCTAATAATCACCTGCAAGGAGAATACCAGTCGCTTTTCAAAGGGTCAGGATTGGAGTTTGATGATCTCCGCCCATACCAGTATGGAGACGATATCCGGACGATTGAGTGGAAAGTATCTGCTAAGGGACACGGGACTTTTGTAAAAACTTTTCGTGAAGACAAAGAACAGTCTGTTTTCTTTCTCCTAGATATAAGTGGTAGCCAAGATATCGGTCAGCCTGGCAATAAAAAAATCGATCAGGGCAAGGTCATTGCCGGTGTATTGACTCTTGCGGCAGTGTTTGAAGGAAGTCAGGTTGGTCTGATCAGTTATTCAGATCAAAGGGAAAAAATGATTCTTCCATCTAAAGGTACCAAGCAAGGTGTGAAAATGATCCGCGGAATCTTTGATCACGAGAACATCTCTCTGAAAACAGACCTGAACTCCATGTTTATGTTTGCTCTGAATCTCATCAAGAAAAGAGCAGTGATCGTCATAATTTCCGATTTCATTGATGAAGGATACGAGCGTCCATTCAGAGCCCTTGCAGAGCGGCATGATGTGGTCGCTATTCAGCTCACTGACCCCCGCGAATCCGCTTTGCCTTCTTTGGGGATTATTCCTGTCTTCGACAAAGAAAAAGGTAAAACTACCTGGGTGAACACCGCCTTTGGAAGTTTCTCTAAAAAAATAGCAGATACCTTTACCTCCGAGCGGGAGCATCTAAAGGACATCTGCAAAAAGAACCAAATAAACTACCTGGCTATAGATACCACTCAAGATATCATAGGGCCGCTTCTCGAGCTATTTAAGTACCGAAACAAAAGTATGAAACGTGGCTAAAACGCTCAAACTCCTTTTCTTTCTTATACTACCATTCCTGAGCAATGCGCAGCAGATCAGGGTGGATGGCTATTTCATGCAAGATTCTGCTAAGCTAGGAGAGCGGGTAGGCTATGTACTGAAAGCAACTTACCCAGCATCGAAACAACTCATCTTCCCGGATTCTACATTCGATTTTGCTCCGTTGGTTTTATTGGAAAAGAAAACATTCATATCCCATACGCTGGACAGTGTTACTCAGGATAGTGCCATCTATTACCTCTCAAATTTCTCTCTGGATCCAAGTTCTTACTTGACTTTGCCGGTATATGAACTAGCTAGATACGATAGCATAGTTCATTACCCGCTTGAGGCGGAATTGAAGCTAAACCTTACGCTAGACAGTATCCCTGAAGCGCCTGTATTTCAGGAGAATAACATTTACCAACCACTCGAAAAGTCTTTCAACTGGATAATCACTGGTATTATTCTTGGCGGAATTCTTCTTTTGTCAGGAGTGCTTTACTTCTTATTTGCTGACAAAATCCAAGAGTACTGGAAAGAAAGACGAGAGAAGAGACGCTGGTCTCAGTTTGAAAAAAGATGGAAAATCCAAACGGCCATTCTTTCGGAAACTCCATCAATTGAATCTGCCGATGAAGTGATAGGACTTTGGAAAGGCTATATGGAGAGCATCACCAAGCTCCCCGTAAAAGAATGGACATCTAGTGAAATAGGGATTCGACTAGATAATCAAGAAATCTTCAAGGCACTTCGAGCTATAGATTTGATCATCTACGCAGGAGAGTCTTCTAGAAGTGAAGAAGCAACTACGTATCTACTAGACGTGGCAAGACACAACTACCAGGAAAAACAAACCAAAATCAAGCATGAGAGAGCAGCTGTCTGAATTCTTTAGCTGGTCCTGGTTTCTGCCTGAGACCTTCAAAAGCTACGAATGGGAAAATCCGATTTTACTCAATTTAATCTGGATAATTCCGCTTGTCATACTTTTCAGAACCTTTGTAAAGTTCCTGAAAAACCCGGTTTTGGAGCTTTCCCTTCCCAAGCGAGTGGCTAATAACAATCCTTGGACGTATTTAAGACTTATCCCTGCAGGCTTTTTTTACCTCTTTCTGATTATGCTCGTGGTCGCACTTGCTCGCCCGCAGCGAAGTAATGAACGCGTAGAGCAATATACCGAAGGCATAGACATCATGCTTGTACTGGATATTTCGGAATCCATGGACCTGCAAGATTTCACCCCCAACCGGTTAGAAGCTGCAAAAGTTAAAGCCATTGAATTTATCAATGGACGTGTGGGTGATCGAATAGGAATAGTCGTATTCGCTGGAGAGGCCTATTCTTTGGCCCCGTTGACTAATGATTATGAATTGCTCACCGACCTTGTAAAAGAAATTTCCTTCAGCATGATGGAAGCCAAAGGAACTGCGATAGGCTCAGCCCTGGCAGCGGGTACAAACCGGATGAAAGAATCAGAGTCAACTTCCAAAGTAATGATACTTTTGAGTGATGGAGAAAGCAATGCGGGCAACGTAGATCCACTATTTGCTGCAAACCTTGCTTCAGCCTTGGATATTAAGATTTATACCATCGCCATGGGAAAAGACGGTTTAGTGCCTTATGGCACAGACTTCTTTGGCAGACCACAAATGGTAGAGAGTTATTTGGACGAATCTACCCTACGAGAAATTGCAAAAATCGGAAATGGAGAGTTTTTTAGAGCAGCTGATGGCGGGACTTTAGAGTCTATATTCGAACGAATTGACACGCTGGAAAAAACTGAAGTGATTGAAAACCGCTACAAGGAAACCGCAGATTACTATAGAATTTATCTCTTTTGGGGAATGATACTATTCTTCGGTTGGCTTGGTCTGAAAAGCAGCTTTCTGAATAACTTTTTGCTCGATTAACTGCTATGTAGCACGCAAGGCTTTAGGATACTAAGGGGATGATTTTTGTCATCTTTTGGGCTTTCAATCATCATCTACTGAAATTACAATTCAGGCTTAATTTGCACAAAGCAAAATTCTATGCAAATCTCAGCCGAATTAATTAAAAAGTACAACCACCAAGCCCCCAGATACACTTCCTATCCTACCGTTCCACTATGGGAAAACAACTTGGAGACGAATGATTGGGATGATCTTGTAAAGAAGGCCTTTCAGGATTTCGGAGTAGGAGAAGGCATATCTATTTACATTCACTTGCCTTTTTGCGAAAGCCTTTGTACTTATTGTGGCTGCAATAAGCGGATAACCAAAAACAATAACGTAAAAGCTCCCTATATCCAGGCGCTATTGGCTGAGTGGAAAAAATATACTGACTTATTCCATGAGAAGCCGAAAATCGCCGGCATCCATCTCGGAGGCGGCACCCCCACTTTCTTTGATCCTAACCATCTCTATGATTTGATCTCAAGCATCCTCAAGGACTCTGAACGTATGCCTCATGCAGAATTTAGCTTTGAAGGTCATCCAAACAATACTAGCTATGCCCATCTCCAGACACTCAAAGACTTGGGGTTCGATCGTGTCAGTTACGGTATTCAGGATTTTGATCTGCTAGTTCAGAAAGCAATACACCGTATTCAGCCGTTGGAAAATGTTAAATACGCTACCGATTCTGCCAGGATTCTAGGTTATACCTCGATCAATTTTGATTTGATTTATGGACTACCGCATCAGACGCTGGAAACCATGGATGACACGTTCAGCAAGGTCCGGGAATTAAGACCGGATCGAATTGCATTTTACTCTTATGCACATTTGCCAAGTGCATTTCCATCCCAAAAGAGCTTTGAACAGTTCCTCCCCTCAGAGGAAGGAAAGCGGGAATTATACGAAAGGGGCAAAACTTTGCTTATAGAAATGGGATATGAAGAAGTTGGGATGGATCACTTTGCCTTACCAAATGACCCCTTGTGTACGGCTAAAATAGAAGGCACCCTTCATCGTAATTTTATGGGATATACCACCTTACCTGCAAAACTATTAATCGGGCTGGGAGCAAGCAGCATTAGTGATATCTATTATGCCTATGCTCAAAATGAAAAAGGAATAGGAAAATATCAATCGGAAGCATTGAAAACCAATTGGACATTACAAAAAGGACATAAACTTTCAGCACTGGATATTCAGATAAGACGGATCATTCTAGATCTAATCTGTAAAAAGCAAGCTGAAATACCCGTTGAAATCTGGGAAAAGTTTACTGAAACTCAGATTTGGAATCTACAGGAAATGGAGCAGGATCGGCTGATATCAATAGGTAATTCCAGTATCAAAGTGAGCGAAGAAGGAATGAGTTTCGTTCGTCATATTTGCGCTCAAATCGATATCAGACTGGCAGAAAATCGAACCAAAAAAGTTTTATTCAGCAAAACGATTTAGCGACACATCGTGATCTCAATCTGCTTATTCCCATAATCAAACACTTGAAGGTCTGGACTGAAAAATATTCCTAATCCTAGGCCTCTAACAATAAAAAGGATGCCTATAAGCGCGCCGATATAAGGAATAGCTTTCTGAAATTTTTGTCTCAATTGAAAGGAGACCAAAGCGCCTGAGTACATCAGGCCGAGCAGTAGCGGAATCGTCCCTATCCCGAAAAAGAACATGTATGTTGCTCCTAATAGCGGACTTTGCAGACCTAAAGCAGCCACCAAAGCCATATAAACCATGCCGCAGGGAAGAAGGCCATTGGCTAATCCTGTGGCGAGAAAGGCAAAAGATCCACCAGCTTTGAGAAACCGGCTCAACTGTCTTTTTACCCTACTTACGATTCCGGAAAGAGCTGGCATAGTTAAGAATCGATCGGCTTTTTTATAACTAAGTGCCAAAATCAGGATCAGTAATCCAATAGCAATTGAAAAACTTTGCTGCACTCCTACTAATGATAATGAAAAACCTAAACTTCCCACAAGTAGACCAAGAATGGCATAGGTGATACTACGGCCAATATTATAGAGTATTTTATGATAAAAGAATGATGATTTCCCTTTGCCTCCTACTGCCATAGCAATCGGGCCACACATCCCAACACAATGAAACGAGCCTAGAAAACCAAGTAAAAAGGCAGTCCAAAGCATTTAGATAGTGATTTCTTCCTCTTGATAATGATCAACTCCATCTTCAGTCCAACTAAGCTGAATCTTCCAGTAGCCTGTTTTCAGCTCCTTTAGTGATACCTCCGTCTTTCCTGAATGGGTGACTTCCACGTTGATTTTCTGATCCAAGGACGAATCAGAAGGGCGAAAAAGCTGCAATGAACCTATTGTTCCATTCGGAAGGTCAAGTTGCATCACTTTGGATGGAGCATCGTAAAAGATCACTTCTCTGTCTAACTCCAGAGCTGAATTCGATTCATCGATTCTGTCTTGATATTTGATTTCTTCCTCATAGTAATTTTCAGTCACCAACTCAATCCCATCCATACGCACCGATATTACCACCATAGTCATGATCAGTGCCACAAATCCTATAATCGTAAGTACTATTCCTTTTCCCCAATCCATCTTTTCTGTTTTTAGAAATTAGCTTTATTTTATAGGTGCAGTGAAATTTGTCTCTATTTGGTCAATTTCCTCTCCATTATGAAAAAGTACTAGTGCCACTTTTTCCTGATTTACCCTTACTTCATTCTGATTTTTTACCAGAAAGAATCTACCTTCAAATTTAGACTGTGCATCTAACACCAAATGCTGCTGCCCTACTATCTCAACTCCCATACCTTCGGTCAATGACTTCAGCTCAACTTCCTGCGACTCAAAGGTTTTATTGATCAGGGTAATTTGATACAGATTAGTAACCATACCATCCTCCCGCTCTTGGTAGGTGATTCCGGGAAATCTAGTGATCGTGGCGGAAATATCATCCCGCGTCGCAATCAGGGAGACAAAAATTGCTGTCAACAAAATCAAAACAGCTATATAAGCCTTGACCCGACTGGTGAGTAGCTTTTCAAAGCCCTGCTTGATGCTATTCTCTGATGCATATCGGATTAGACCTATAGGTCTATCTACTTTAATCATGACTTCATCACAGGCATCTATACAGGCTGTACAGTTCACACATTCCATCTGAATCCCATTCCGAATATCTATGCCGGTTGGGCAGACCTGTACACAAAGACTACAATCCACACAATCTCCCTTGTCAATATTCTCAGCCGCATTCTTACGAATTGGTGCCCTAGGCTCTCCCCGTATGTAATCATACATCACATTGATGGAGTTATTGTCCAGCATTACTCCTTGGAGTCTGCCATAAGGGCACACTACCAGGCACGCTTGCTCACGAAACCACGTGAACACAAACATGAAAACGCCGGAAAATGCCAAAAGCCCAACAAAGCCAGCCATATGCTCAAAAGGCGGAGAGGAAACGATCTGTATTACTTGATCTATTCCTATCAGATACGCCATTACCAGATGACCGATCAAGAGAGAGATTAAAGCGAAAATGGTGATCTTGATTGTTTTCTTTGTGATTTTCTCTTGATTCCAAGACTGTTCGTTTAGTGCTCGTTGCTGATTGGCATCTCCTTCGATAAGGTATTCAATCTTGCGAAAGACCATTTCCATAAATAAAGTCTGAGGACATGCCCAGCCACACCAAACCCTCCCAAAAGCTACCGTAAAGAGTATAATAAAAACAAAGAAAATAAGTAGTAAAAAAATAAGTAAATACGTATCCTGAGGCCAGAAAATAGCACCAAAAATGATGAATTTTCGCTCAAAAATATTGAATAAAAGCCATGGCCTTCCATCTACTTTGATAAATGGCCCAGCAAATAATATGGCCAATAAAATCCAGGATACATACGTCCTGTATTTGTAAAAAAAACCTTTGACTTTCTTGGGATAAACCCAATTCCGCTTCCCATCATCTTGGACGGTAGCTAGAGCATCTCTGAAAGTATCAGGATTTAAATGTGGGTTCTTCTTTGCCATAATACTAGGCTATTTTCTACTGGGAATCAGAAGATTCCCGGTAGGGTGAACTTATTCAGCAACAGCTGTGGTATCTGCCTTCACTGTTGTGCTGTCATCTGAGTCTTCAGATTCTCCAGAGGTAGAAGCGTTTCCATCTCCGGTAACCGATTCACCCTGAGGATCCTTAGGCACTGCGGGGCTCGTTCCCTGAAGGCTTAGAATGTAACTAGCGACCTCTTGAATTTCCTGTGGGTTCAATTGATCTTCCCATGGCACCATTCCTTTCTCAATTACGCCATATTTAATCACTTTGAAGATATCCTTGATATCACCACCATGTATCCAATAGGGATCTGTTAGGTTTGGACCTACTCCGCCACCACCATCGGCAGCATGGCAGGCGGCACAATTCCCTTCAAAAATCGTTTTTCCTGCACTCAATGCTGCGTCAGACTCATCAAATTCCACATTAGTTTCATCTATAGAAGTCAGCTCACTAGCACCTCGTGCTTCTGCTTCATTTGCAGCGACACGAATTTCTTCTTGATATTCTTCTACCCCTGTCTTTCCAAGACCCAAAACGGTGTAATATCCAAAATAGACCAGCGCAATAATAATCGTCCCTGTAAAGACATATTGAAGCCAGGGTGGCATAAAGTTGTCAAGCTCGTGAATCCCATCATACGAATGGTCTGTCATTAGCTTGTCTTTTGCCTGCTCCTTTTTGATGTCTCCAGTTACAAACCGCTGCTTAAACGATTCCCACCAACTTGGTACTTCTGCCAATTCAGGATTGTCTTTTCGGAAAATGGCTGAAATAAAGGACATCAGATAAATCATAAGAATCAAGAGCAAAATAATCACTCCGATAATGACACCCATAATAATTAAAAGTGCCATTTGATTAGAATCTAAATCGCTTAATCCTCCTGTCACAGATTCGTCCTGGGCCAAAACTGGAGTAGAAATCAAAAGACTACTTAAAGCAAGAAATGATAAATATTTTTTCATGTGTTTAAAATTTGATTTTTAAAGGCCACATGGAATCTCGCATATTGGATAATCATCTCACCGTGTGACGTCTGCGTCATGCTCGATTTCATGGCTGATAGTCGGTTAATTTATTGTCATCATCCATTGGCAGAGAACTCATGTGGTCAATATATTCCTTTGGAACTCTCATCGCCCAAATAGCAACCCCTATAAAAAACAGGACAAATATTACCAGAGATATCATCGGGAATATCTCTACATTTTCCATTGATCTTAATACTTCTTTGTACATGGTTTCTCCGGTTAGTTAGATGATGAGACTTTAATATCAGTTCCTAATCGTTGCAAATAAGCAATTAACGCCACGATTTCTGTAGTTGGCTTGACGGCTACCCCAGCGTCTTCCAAGTTTGTAGCTATCTGTGCTGCTTGAGCTTCCAGGTCGGCTGCGGCTTGCTGATCATAGCCATCAGGATATGGAACGCCCAGCTTTTGCATAGTCCTGATTTTTGCCGGCAAATCAGAATAATCTAATTCAGTGGTGGCAAGCCATGGATATGGAGGCATCAATGAGCCGGGCGACATACTGCGAGGATCTTCCATATGGAAATAATGCCAGCTGTCCGGGTATTTCCCCCCAACTCGATGAAGATCTGGACCTGTTCGTTTGGAACCCCATAAGAATGGGTGATCATAGACATACTCACCGGCCTTGGAATATTCCCCGTATCGCTCAGTCTCAAATCTAAATGGACGAATCATCTGGGAGTGACAGCCAACACAACCGTTTTGAATATAAATATCTCTCCCTTCAAGCTCAAGAGCTGTGTAGGGCTTGACTGAGCTTATTGTTGGCACATTTGACTTTACCAAAATAGTCGGAATAATCTCCACTACCCCACCAATCAGAATGGCTATAGTAGCCAATACAGCGAAGAATACTGGCTTTCTTTCCCATGCACGGTGCCAGTATTCTCCCACAGGATTATAGCTCTTAGCCAATGCAGGTGCAGCATCTTCTTCAGTTTCCTGAAACACCCCTTGCTGAGCAGTTTTAAACATATTGTACATCATCAGAATAGCACCACTTACGTACAACAATCCTCCAAATGCTCTCAACATGTACATTGGTACTAATTCCACTACAGTTTGCAGAAAGTTACCGTAGGCCAATTTACCCATCTCGTCAAATTCTCTCAACATCAAGAACTGAGTCAATGCCGCCACATACATCGGCAATGCATAGAAAATGATTCCCATCACCCCGAGCCAGAAGTGCGTATTCGCCAGCTTAGTCGAATAAATTGTGGTTTTAAATAATCTTGGCCACATCCAGTAAAGCATACCGAAAGTCAAGAAACCATTCCACCCCAGTCCTCCTATGTGAACGTGAGCTATGATCCAATCAGTGTAGTGGGCTATAGCACTTACATTCTTAAAAGAAAGCATAGGGCCTTCAAAAGTAGCCATACCGTAAGCAGTGATTGCTACTACCATGAATTTCAGAACGGGGTCAGTAGTCACTTTATCCCATGCACCGCGCAAAGTCAGTAACCCATTCACCATACCGCCCCAAGAAGGAGCTAAGAGCATCACAGAGAAAACAGTCCCCAAAACTTGAGCCCATTCCGGCAAGGCAGTATAAAGTAAGTGATGGGGACCCGCCCACATGTAGAGGAAAATTAGAGACCAAAAGTGAATGATGGAGAGTTTATAAGAATAAACCGGTCTATTTGCTGCTTTTGGGAGGAAATAATACATCAATCCGAGAAAGGGTGTGGTAAGAAAAAAGGCCACTGCATTATGACCATACCACCATTGAACTAAGGCATCTTGCACACCTGCATAAGCAGAATAACTTTTCAAGAAAGAAACCGGAAGTGCAAAGGAGTTCACAATGTGCAAAACGGCAACCGTAATAAATGATGCGAGATAAAACCAAATAGCCACATACATGTGACGCTCTCTTCTGGTGAGAATAGTGCCAATCATATTGACTCCAAAGGCCACCCAGACAATTGCAATTGCAATATCAATTGGCCATTCTAATTCCGCATATTCCTTAGAGCTAGTTAGCCCTAGCGGCAAAGTCAAAACTGCTGAAAGAATTATCAATTGCCAGCCGTAGAAGTGAAACCAGCTAAGTGATTTATTCCACATTGGAGCCTTCAGCAGCCTTGGCATGGAATAATACACCCCTGCAAAGATTGCGTTTCCCACAAAAGCGAAAATTACCGCGTTTGTATGAAGTGGTCTTATTCGCCCAAATGTAGTGTAGGGATTGCCCAAATTGGCTTCAGGTAAGAAAAGCTGTGTCGCTGCAAGTACACCTACTAGCATCCCTATTACGCCCCAGATAATCGTCGCTGCTCCAAAATACTTGACAATTTTATTGTCATATTGGAACCTCTCCAGAGTAGTGTCATTCATTGGATTTAGGTTTTGATGGTTGATCTTTTTTTGGTTTTTTCGGAGTGTTTTCGAATAGAATCCTTATTGAAGGAGTATAATTATCATCAAATTGGCCATCCTTCATTGCCTTGAAAAACAGAAACAAAAACGTACTTGCCAGTATCAGACTAATTGCAATTAATAGAAAAATAACCTCCACACTATACTACTTTTGAAGTTAACAGACCTTTTTTCCAGGCTACAAAATTCGTGGTCAGCGTGGTAAAGAGAACCACAGAGACACTACTTAGCGGCATCAATATAGCGCATATCACAGGACTCAACAGTCCTTGGACTGCAAGCCCAAGCCCAAGTAAGTTATATAATAAACTTAATATAAAACTGGCTTTAATTATAAGCCTGCTGGATCTTGCAAAACTTAAAAAATCAGGAATCATCCCAAATACTGCAGCATCCATAATAGCATCACTAGCTGGTGAGAAGTGACTTACTCGATCCGAAATAGCTACACCTACTTCGCTCTCTTGTAAGGCTCCAGCGTCATTGAGACCATCTCCAATCATTAAGGTATGGTGGGTAGTATTCAATTCCTTTAAATAGGAGAGTTTATTACCGGGACTTTGTTTGAAATTAAATTTAATGCCCTTTCCAAGTTTTCTCTCAAGGTATGACTGCTCATGTGAAAAATCACCAGATAAAACATGAAGCTCATAATCCGCTTTAAGCTGATCCATGACTTCAGCGGCCTTGTCGCGAAGACCGGATTCGATCAGGAAATATCCTAACTCCTGACCTTCCACAGTCAGGCAAACGATGTTACCATTACTGCTTTCGATGCTACTTGTAAACCCCGTGAACCCTTTAGAACCTAGTCTAAATTCTTGATTTTTAAAAATCGCACTAATTCCAGCACCCTGGATTTCGCTCACTTGTTCAAGCTTTCTTCCTTTTTGATTACCAAGCCAATGATTAATTCGATTACTGAGCGGATGAGTGGATCGCTCTACCATAGTTTTCAACAGCGCTATAGTTTCTTCAGATAGCTCTTCTCCCCTATAGCTAATCTTGGCATTTGCAGGATCTGTAAGTGTGCCGGTTTTATCAAATACCACGGTATCAATCAAAGCTAGCCGCTCAACTACACTTGCATTCTTTAGATAAAACTTACTCTTACCAAAAATACGAAGTGCGTTTCCTAATGTAAAAGGAGTAGACATGGCCAGTGCACAGGGACAAGCCACTATGAGAACTGAGGCAAATACTTTAATCGCAATAGAAAAATCTACTAACGCCCAATAAGAAAATGCTACCAGCGCAATAGTAAGCACAGACCATGTAAATACCGAGCTAATTTTGGTAGACAAAGATTCCAGTAATCTTCCTTCTCCTTTTGCAAAAGACTCACTATTCCATAAATCAGTTAGATACCCTTGAGACGGAAGTTTTTGAACAGACAATAACACAGCATCTCCTTTTTGGCGGCCTCCTGCGTAGACCAATTCACCCTTTTGCTTTGGCACAGGAACTTCCTCCCCCGTCACAAAACTATAGTCAATATTTGCCAAGGAACTCATCAAAAGAGAATCTGCGGGAATCAATTCCTCATCCCTAACCAGAATCACATCCCCAACCTGGAGCTTTGCCAGAGGAACTACAGCCTCTTGGTCTTTTACAATTTTGGTAACAGCTATTGGGAAATAAGACTTGTAATCCCTATCAAATTCAAGTGTTGAAAAGGTTTTTTGTTGATAAATTTTCCCTAGCAATAGAAAAAACAAAAGTCCGCCAAGGCTGTCCATATAGCCGGAACGTTGAAATGCAAATATCTCCCAAAGTGAATAAACAAAAAGCGCGAAGATTCCCAGAACGATAGGAACATCCATGTTAATTTGCTTTTGCTTTAGTGAATTCCATGCCGAGAGATAGTAGTCACTTGCTGAATAAACAACTACTGGAATCGCCAAAATCACATTTAGATAACTAAACAATCCACGAAAAGATGAATCAAGAAGATTCGCCTCAGAGAAATACTCAGGAATACTGAATAGCATCATATTCCCAAAGGAAAATCCAGCTACGGCTAGCCGTTGGATTAAGCGCTTATCCAGCCCCACCACTTGCTTTTCATCAAGATTAGAAAGGTTGATTTGGGGCTCATAGCCTATCGTAGAGAGAAGGCTCACCAATTCCTTTATGCTGATCTTATCAGGAACGAGCTTAACCTGAACCTTCTTCTTAAGAAAATCAACACGACTATAAAAAATGCCTGAATGTATTTGATGGAGATTCTCTAGCAGCCAAATACAGGATGCACAATGAATGATTGGAATATAAAAGGTAAGATGACATTCAGACTTATTTTGAAAATCCAAAAGACTCTTAACAGTCTCTGTATCATCTAGGTAGTCAAATCGATTGGATTGGAGCCCCTTTCTCCGTTGACTTTCTCCAGGATGATTAGCAATATCATAGTAATTGCACAGATCATTCTCTGAAAGCACCTCATAAACCAATTTGCAGCCTTGGCAGCAAAAATTCTTATCATCAGTTAGAATCACCAACTCATTGCAGTCTTCACCACAGTGAAAACATGATACATCGCGCGTTGGAGTTATTTCAGGCTTCATACCTTAAATTTTACTAAATTTTCTATCAATAAGTTAGGAGAAAGGATTTTAGATTGCAGAGGTTTCCTATTAATAGGAGATTAAGTCAACATTCACTAACTCATATTTGCCTCTCATTTCCGACCGCAAAACTATACTAATGGAAAAGCCCACCAACTGAGCAAATGCATATAAAAAGCTGACAAAAATCAGGTTTATTAGATAGAATTTAACTTTGAATTGATAACAAACTAACCATCCAAGGGCTGTTAAACGCTTCATCAAGTTCATTCAAAAAAAATAAAGGTATTAAGAGTACAGATGAGAGAAGTAAACTTCATTGATTCTTTTCCTATGCGTACTGACCGATTTTTATGCTT
>NZ_JAYEEY010000021.1:0-86959 GCF_035156415.1 Algoriphagus persicinus | reverse complement strand
GACACTTGTCCATGTGATCTGGAGTGCCATCACCATCAGAATCCAAAGTCATACCTGCAGAGTTTACTCTTGCTCCAGCTGGAGTGTTAGGCTCTTTATCTAGGTAATCAGGAACGCCGTCACCATCAGAATCTTTCAGCATATCTTTGATACCGTTGATCTGTGTAGCAAGTTCTTCTTTGGTAGCATATTTGTCAGCTGCGATGTACCAGTCAGCATGCTCCTGATTCTTGCCTAAATAGAAATTCAGACCAAGAGTCCCTGTCCACCAAGTTCCGGTAGCATGAACCATTGGGTTTGAGTTAGGCAGAATAGGCTGGACTGGGGCATTATATTGATTTCCATCGAAGGTGTACGTTTGTCTTCCATTGATAATCATGGAAATATCCCCAGTAAGTGCTACGCGGTTTCCTAGCTTTAATTGGCCAGTCAGGCCCGTAATAAAGTTATAAACGTAATCGGGTTGTGTATTGAGGATAGTGTGCTCGTAGCTTAGTCTTCCTGCTCCGGCTCCAAAATGGCCAAGAAATCCTATACTTCTTGTGAATGATTCAAAGTTCATGATCCTACCCAGGTTGGCAACAACCTGAAGATCGCCTCTGAAATAGTTTGTAGTGAAAGTCGGACTATGGTCTTTAGCTTCAGAAAAGGAACCAAATCCTGCATCAGCTTTCAATCCGAATTTTTCATTGAACATATAGCGCACACCGAAATCAAGATGTCCTATATTCAATGTTGGAGATAGAAAACCGGGAGTTAGGGGAGCCATAGATTTATTGAAACCTGCATTCGTTTCAAGTGACCAGCGATTGAAATCATTTTGCGCTAAAACTACATTGGTAAGAGCTAAAAAGATTAGGGTAAGTAACTGTTTTTTCATTTGAGATAAAGGTGATTTTGATGATTTGGCACAACGGTGCAAAATCTGTGCTTATTATAAGGGACAAGTTTGGGAATAAAAAAGCCCAGANTGAGATAAAGGTGATTTTGATGATTTGGCACAACGGTGCAAAATCTGTGCTTATTATAAGGGACAAGTTTGGGAATAAAAAAGCCCAGAGTTTCCGGGCTTTAAGTGGTATGTCACGGCTCTTGAGCGTTGATACTGTTTAGATAGTGGAGGGTCGTTTTTATTCTGCTCATTTAAATCCCCTAAACTTCAAAAATCCCCCGGCATTGCAAGGGTTAATTTTTCAGAACTTTTTAAAATTCTCATGCTCGTAGGTTTAGTTAAATTTAAATGGAGCCGTTGTCCTGTTTTGATAGCCATGGTAACTGATGGCGATGAATAGGACGATGGCTCCGATTAGTGCCGTCCATTGTAACGTCGGGATATTTTCCCAATGTCTTACTGAAATGGCGATCAATGCCCAAACACCTACTGATGCAAATTCCCGCAGGTTTCGAGTAGCGATCATAAAAAGATTTAGGATGACTGCCACGATGATCATTACTATGGCCCAAGTGACCTCAGAAGCACCACCCGTCCAGCCAGCTTTTGTTAGATAGGCTGAGATATTTGCGATAGTCGCCACAGCGATCCATCCACTATAAAGCGCAATAGGCCACCATAGCCAAAAGATAATTGGCCGTGGTGCGTCCCATCTTTCCATATTCGTATTCAAAATGATGATGACGAGACTAGCTAAAATACCTAGCATCACGATGACGCTGATGCCTGTATATTCCATAAGCCACATATAAATCCAAAGTCCGTTTCCGATATTTGCCATGATCAGATAGGGGCCGATTTGGGATAGAAAATCTGAATCTTTGACAGGACTAAATGCCCTCGAAATAAAGAAAATAGCTTGGGCAAAAAGCGCCAAAAATATCAGTCCCCAGATGGAGAAAGCATATCCGGCTGGAGTGAAAAGGTTTTCGTAGTCCGTACTTAAGGAACTAACCGTATTGCCATTTAATCCTTTTGCATTCACCCAGTAATTCCAAAAGATCACTATGATCAGCACGATCAGATTCAGGATAGCATATACTTTATGTGAATTTTTCATGTGTTTATAATTTGTTTTTATAGGTCACATAGCCTGTCCCGTCCCGATAGTTATCGGGATCGATTCGGGAGAATCTCGCATGGTTGATAATCTTGTCACTGCGTGACGCTTGAGTCATGCTCGAGGCCTATTTATTAAGTGGCTTGAGTTGTTGCAAGAGTGTTGGGATTAATTCAGTGACTGTTGGGTGGGTTTGTACGGAATTCATCAGGGATTTATAACTCATTTTGCCATACATGGCTGTCAAAAATGTCCCGATGATTTCATCTCCTCCTGTACCAAACACAGTTGCTCCGAGGATTTTTTCGGAGTCTGCATCCACGATCACCTCCATTTTTCCTTGGGTTTCCCCCTTTTCTTTTGCCCTGGAAATAGCATTCATGGGCATACGGGCAAAGAGTAAATTTTTGCCAGATTCTTTTGCTTGAGAAAGCGTTAGCCCAGCCCGTCCCAATGGGGGATCGATGTATAAAGCATAATTGGTGATCCGATCATCCAGCGTTCTTTTCCGATCTCCAAATAGCTGATCAGCCATAATCTCATAGTCATTATAGGAAGTATGGGTAAAAGCACCTTTACCATTGCAATCACCCAAAGCGTAAATTCCTTCAATATTGGTTTCCAGTTTTGCATTTACCTCTAAGTATCCCCTATCGGTAAGTACTAAACCTGCTTTTTCTGGCTTGAGTAAATCGGAATTTGGGACTCTTCCTGTGGCAATTAAAACTTGAGAGCCACTGATTTTCTTGTCCTTCCCATCTTTTTGGAAGGAAACGGTCACTCCATCTGATTTTTTGTTTTTCCCTTTAAGACAATTGGCTCCGCAGATTACTTTTATCCCTTCGTTTTCCAGTACTTCCCGGACTAATTCTGAAGTATCTTGATCTTCTTTGGAAACCAGATAATCGCCCATTTCCAAAACGGTAACCTTAGAACCCAAACGTTTGAAAATCTGGGCGAATTCTAGCCCTATATAACTCCCTCCAATAATAATGAGGCTGTCTGGTACCTTCTCAAGTTGAAGAATTGAAGTGTTGCTGAGGTAATCCACCTCTTCAAAACCTTCCGGAATTCTGGTTCTAGCACCTACGTTAAGGAATATTTTGTATGACTTAAGAATTCTAGACCCGACTTTCAGCCTGGTTTTATCTATAAATGTGGCAGTACCGCGGATCATCGAGATTTGAGGTGAATCACTCAATGATTTTCGAATACCTATCCTGGATTGGTTGACCAGTTTGTCTTTTCTTTTTTTTATGGCTTTTAAATTTACTTTGGGCTGTTTGGGTACTTCGATTCCCAAGGTATGCGCGTTCGAAATTGCCCAAGCAGCTCTAGCACTTGCTACATAGGCTTTGGTGGGCGTACACCCTGTATTGACACAGGTGCCTCCCAGCGCGGCTTTTTCCACTATGGCCACTTTCCATTTTTCTCTGGCTAAGGCTAGTGCAAGAGGATTTCCAGCTTGCCCGGAACCAATAATTATGGCGTCAAAAGTTTCTACTCTGTCTTCAATCATATTCAAAAAAGGTTTATTGGGAGGACTTCATTTCTCTAAAAGTTACAAACAGAAAGCCAAACACAAAAGAAGGAGCCTGATATCCAGACTCCTTCTTTAAGTATTTACCAAATCATGTGTTTAATTTCTTGAAGCTATCCAGTTCCGCACATTTCCATGAAACTCATTGATGGCTTTGGTATGAAAATATGGATAGATGATTTTGTCTCTTAACCAGGACCCGCTACGGTAAAATGTCTTATGTGAAACCTCGGTCTTTCCATTTGAAAGTGAAGTGAATCGGATGAATTGTGAACCCTCAGATTTGGAGTTTTCCAGATAGCAGATTCGGATTAGCCCTTTGCTTTTATCAATTTCCATCACTTCATGACCTACTTGAAGTTTGATAGTGCCTTTGAAAACATGAAGGTTTAGAATAAGCAGCTGACCTTTGCCCATTCCTCCTGAATAGATTTGCCCCGGAAAGACTTCTTCTCCAGTTTGCCTTGAGTACAGGCGATGGAAATGAATCATCCGACCACTCCATGCTTTTTCAGGAGAAATATTGACATAGCCATCCCAGACGTTGTCGAAATCCTCATCGTAAAGGTAAGTTTCCAGATGCTGGTGATAATTGGGATCGGTATCCTGGTAACAGATGGAGCTTAGCTTTCCGAAATCAATTGGTGAATTAACAGGCTTTTCTTTGTTGGGTTCTTGCATGGATTGTAAAGATTCGCTTTTGCGAAATGAGAGTTAAAGAAAGTCAAAGTGAGTCTATTCCCAAATCACATGGTGATAATAGGGATACTTCGTGCTAGGGAAATCTATGATTAAATTCTTTACAAAGCACATTAAAGCAAAAAGAGGAGCCTTTTATAGCTCCCCTTTGGCTTTGATTAAAATGCTCTGTTTTCCAGATGTTTTTCCAGATCAATTTTGTCAATACCTTTTGACATCCATTCTGGAGCATCTGCCCCTTTGAGATGATGGTCAAAGAACTCCATCATTCTTACCGAGTAATCTTTCCGGTTTTCTAGTTTGCCCAAGCCATGGTTTTCTCCTTTGTACTGAACCAAAATTACTGGCTTTTTCAATCGTCTTAACGCGGAGTAATATTCTATTCCTTGAGTGAAGTCCACAGCTCCGTCCTTATCATTATGTAGCATCAGAAGTGGTGTAGTTACATTTTTCACATGGTACACCGGGCTATTTCGCTCATAAGCATCCCAGTCTTCCCAAGGACCGCCAGTAAATCTACCCTGAGATGCTTCGAAGATCGACATGTTTCCTCCTCCCGAATTCCAATAGATCAAATCGTACATGGAAATCAGATTAGTCAAAGGTGCACCTGCAGCGGCTGCTTTGAACATGTCTGTCTGAGTGATCAAGAATGAGGTCTGATAACCTCCCCAAGAGTGGCCGTGGATTCCGATGTTGTCTTCATCGATTACCCCTGTTTCAATTGCAGCTTTTACACCAGGAATTACACACCATACTGCGGACATTCCTGGGTCATCCATGGTATAGACAATGTCTGGAATAAAGACAGCATACCCATTGCTGGTATATAGGTTAGGGTTCCAGCCTGTGCCGCTGAAGCCAGGGTTTACCCAGTTGTGACGGGTTTGAGAAAGTTTTTCATAATAGTAAACTAACGTTGGATATTTTTCTCCTTCTACATAATTGGCTGGAAGGAAAAGCGCACCTTGAAGTGTATCGCCCTTGTCAGATACATAGTCAACCAGTCTTGTCCCTGATGACCAAGCATAATTTCCTGCGTCAGGAGCATTTTCGGTCACTTGTGTAGGTGAGGAAAGGGATGCGTCTGATACATAAATCTGATCAGGCTCATTGAATTTCTCCTTGTTGAAGAAATACACCTCAGTATTCTCAGCTTTTTTCAAAGAGCCAACGCTGGCATCCTCCCAGATTAGAGGCTTAGCCCCAGGCTCTAGTCCCTTTTTAGAAGAGCTTATCAGCGAAATACCACTTTTTTTAGTCCATTCGCCATAAGCTCGGATATATAGCGGCTTACTGAGATTTATGCCTTTTTCATCTGGATCAAGAGAAAAGCGGTATTGATATCTGATTTTTTCTGCTCTACCATTTTGGGTCAAATTCACGGCTTTGACTTTTCCGGTCACCGGCACTTGCCAGATATCCCAGCCGTCATTTAGCAACACATACTGACTATCACTACTCCAGCCAAGCGAGCCTTGCAGTGGCTTTGTTACATTGTGATCATCATCTTCATTCACGAAAGTAACTGGCAAACTGCCCGTAAGATTCGTTTTTTCTCCAGCGGCAATATCATAACTATAATAGTCGCCATCGTATCCGTAAATCAACTTCGTGCCGTCTGGGGAGCCACGGGGATAGGAAGTATAGCCTGGAAGATAAAAGTTAGTGAAAAGCGTCTTTTTATCTCCTGTTTTGAGATCTACAATATAGAAATCTCGATAGTTCTGTCCATCCAAATTGCTTTGTAATTCATAGGCTTGATTGTCAGAACCAATAGCATATTTTTCTTTGTCAAGAATGCTCAGATCCCTCATGGTACTATCCTGAAGCTGTATATGCTTGCCGACAGCCACATCATATAGGGCATAGAAGCTGTAATTTTTATCCTGATTTTCCAGCACTTGCTGACGGGATTGAAGACGGCTGTCTTTCCAGTGCCAGATAGTCATGTCGGGTTTGTCTGCATCATTATCTTTTGGACTTACTTTTCCAGAGTCCAGTTTCGAAAGTGCTTTCTTTAGGTCAGCAATGGAATTCAATGAAGTATCGGCCATGATTTTTTTCATGACTTCAGTCTCTGCAAGCTTCACCGAATCTTTGTCCAATTCCTTTTTTACCTCTTCCTTTTTTTCTAAAACCAATGGATGAATACCGTAGAAAAGTCTAGTCAAATCTTCTGACCACATAGGTTTGCGATTTGGACTGATTGTATATTCTTTCGAAAATCCAGTAGAATCTTTAGCCGGATCATAGACTGTCACCTGAGGACTTGGTAAATTTTTTACACCAACTAATTTGCCCTGATCCTGCTTGTACTTTTTGTCTTTGACCATTTTCAGAGCTGCGAAAGCATCCCCCTTTTCCGTCCAGTTGATTGATTTGTAGGTGGCCTTGTCGGAGTCGAGTACAGTTGTGCTACTGTTGGTCAGGTTCATTAGATAAATTCCATTTCCTGATTGATTGGCTGCATCTACCGTATATGCCAGGTAATTTCCACTTTTGTTGAAAGAGAATTCTGCCACATTACCGATATTTTGAGCTTTTTCTGAGTTGAGGTTGTAAATCAGGAGATCTGAACCTTTAGCATCACCGCCACCATCTTTGGTCAGATTCACTGCCAGGTGAGTGGCTGCTTCTCCATTGAAGGAGAAATTGCTGACGTTTTCAAAAGTTTTCTTATCGTCATTATCGTCTGAGCCAAGTTTTATAAGCGTAACCTTATCGTGAAGAGACTTTCCTTTAGATTTTTCATTGTCTTCCTTTTCCTTAAAAGTCGGGTATTCTTTGAATGCGATCCACTTGCTATCCTCGCTGAATTCAATGGAAGGGTAGGAAGTGAATCCAATTTTGAAAGTCTGAGTGGAATCTGGATCACTTACATACTTTAGAATCACTTCTCCATCAGCTTCCAGCGCTACCATCCCGTAGGCGATCCATTTGCCGTCTGGTGAGATTTTGAAAGTTCCACTGTTCATGTATTTCCAGGTAGGAATGTCTTTCCAAGTCATCGGCTTGGCCGCTTCATCTTGGGCAATTGCCAGATTACTGATCAGGCAAAAAATCCAAAAAAAGTTAAAGAGTCTTTTCATGTGATTATAGTTTAATTTTCAAAGGTCATAACCTGTCCCGTGACGAAGGAAACGGGATGGAATCTCGCATGGTTGATAATTATCCCAGCGTGTGCCACTTTGGGTCATGCTCGATTTCCTAGTTGTTTCAGTTTAGGATTGTAAAATAAGTTTTTTTGAAAGAACTCGGGGGTCAATTTGATGGAAGACTACTCAAATGGGATGAAAAGATAGATTCAGGGTTTAGCAAAAAGCAAAAAGTTTCAGATATTAGGATCTTAGTCCTCTGGGATAATTTTAAAGGTTCAATAATAGGCTAATGGTCAAATCCTGTTGCTCGCCAATACCAATAACCTCCTATCAAAAAAAACAATATGCATGTCACTGATAAATAATAGAGAATGTCCCACAATTTAATTGACCCTTTAAACTGAATGTTTTTAATACCTACATAAAATGACAATACAAAAAAAATGAGTAGCATGGCATTGCTTAATACATAACTTAGAACACTTTCTGAATTCCATCTCAAATTTGTTTCAATAAAACCTTGCGCAGTTCGGTAAGACTCGGGGTCAAATAGTATAGCAATAGTATCAAACAACAATAGAGAAGAATATAATCCTACAATTACTATAAAAAGGTAATTTAGTATTTGCTCAATAGTTCTCACTCCTTGACCCATTTTCAGTTTTGCTATAAACAATATTCCCTCCAACCACGGTCATCGCTACTTTAGTATCAAGTATTTTATCCTCAGCAATTTCCATAATATTTTGATCAAAAACAGTAAAGTCAGCTGCTTTTCCAACCTCAATTGAGCCTTTAAAATCCTCTTCAAATTCTGCAAAAGCCCCATCCAAAGTATACGATTTCAATGCTTGCGCTCGGGTCATTTTCTGATCTCCTTCGTAGCCGCCTTCAGGAAGTCCTTGCAAAGTCCTGCGGGTAACGGATGCATAAAAGGAAGGGATAGGATCAACAGGCTCTACCGGCGCGTCTGTTCCGTTGGTGACTACAGCGCCGGATTGTATCAATTTCTGCCACACGTAGGCGCCATCGATAATCCGCTTTTCACCCAATCTGTCAATCGCCCAAGGACGGTCAGAGCTCAGGTGAATAGCCTGCATAGCAGCAATGACTCCTAATTCTCCAAATCTGGGAATGTCGTCCGGATGGATATGTTGTGCATGTTCGATTCGGAATCTCAGCGCTTTTGAATCAGAGTGATTAGCGAATGCAGCTTCATATCGATCAAGAATTTCCTGATTTGCCCGATCCCCGATAGCATGGGCACAAACTTGAAAGCCAGCTGGGATCGCTTTAGCAGATACTTCGGAAACTACTTCCATTGGCAAGGTCTCATGGCCACGATGACCTGGACGATCTGAATAATCTTCCAACAACCAAGCGCCTCTTGATCCCAGCGCACCGTCACAGTTAAGTTTAATTGATCGGACTGTCAGCATGTGATCGGCAGTATCTATCATCGGCCCTTTTTTATACCATTCTTCCAAAAGAGCTGGTTGAGTGCCTGTAAGCATTACGTATTGACGGATAGTAAGCTTTCCTTCGTTTTTGAATTTTTGGATTAGGTCAATGGTTTTTTGACCTGCACCAGCGTCGTGGAAACTTGTAATTCCCTTTTCATTCAATTCTTTCAGTGCCAAAGTCAATGCCTCCTCAGCTCTCTCTGGAGTCTCAGCTGGAATCAATCTTCCGACAAGTCCCGCCGCTCTTTCAGAGAGTATTCCTGTAGGATTTCCCAATTCGTCGAGAATGATTTCCCCACCTTCTACTTCACCTGGTCTTTCTCCTTTCAGGTTACTGATCCCAGCAAGTTCTAGTGCTTTGCCATTGGCAAAAGCTGCATGGCCACTTGCGTGGGATAGGTAAACAGGATTGTCGGGAGACACTTTATTCAGTTGGTCATTAGTCTGAAAGCCTTTTACCATTTTTTCAGGCTTTTCGATCCATTTGTCTTGATGCCAGCCACGACCTGTGATCCAGTCTCCTGGTTTTGCTTTGGCTATAGCCTCAGCTACTTTTTCTACCAGTTCGTCATAGGTATTCACATACATCAGATCCAGTTCTAGCTTATTGTAGCCAATTCCCATTAAGTGTGCATGAGATTCGATGATCCCGGGAGTCATGGTATTTCCTTGCAGATCGATTACTTCGGTAGATTCAGTCTTGTGCTTTTCAATCTCTGCTACAGATCCCACGGCTAGGATCATTCCGTTTTTTACAGCCACGGCTTCCACTATGGGCAGCGCTTCATTGACGGTGTAAATAATGCCATTGGTAAAAATCAAATCGGCAGGTTCATCCTTTTCAGAAGAGCAAGAAAGGAGTAATATCCCTAAGATTGCGAGTAAGTAGAAGTTTTTCATGTGTTTATAATTGATTTTTATTGGACACATGGAATCTCGCATATTTGATAATCTTCCCTCTGTGCGACGCTTGAGTCATGCTCGATTTCATGGATTTATATTTCAACCCGAAACCTACCTCATTTCAAACAATCCAAAAAGCTAGTCCTGTAATTAGCGCATCAAGATTTTAGCTGACCGGGTTACTTTTCCATCAATTTCCAGAAATAAAATATATAAGCCTGGAGTTAAAAAGCCTGCTTGAATCTCCACAGCCTGATTTGCAGGCACATCAATTTCACTTAGTATAACTTGCCCCAGTGAGTTGATAAGTTGAGCTTTTGCGGTAGCGTTTACGATGACTTTGATCGGGCCATCTGTGGGATTAGGGTATATTTTGAATTGATATTCCCCAGCAGGAATATCAGCAGAATCAGTTGCGGTTAGGTAAATCAAGCCTCCGGCACGAGTGCCAAGTACTAAATCACCGGATCCTCCAAAAGGTGAATCGACTAAGGTGATCCATGTATTTCTTCCGAGTCGGGTAGGGATTCTTTCCTCACCAATTTGAACTAGCACTTCAGTACGTGTGTCCGAATTCATGAAGTCGGTAATTTTCACAAGTAGGCCATTTTGATCAATCGCATATAGATTGGGGCTGGATGAATTTTCTACTGCTACTGACAGATTTCTAGTTGCAGGATTATCTACAAATCCCAAAAAGTTGGATTCCTCCAGGCTTGCAGTGTAGGAAGTAAAATCAAAAGCATATAGGTCAAGGCTACCATTTTGTGCAGCAACCAACATATAATCCTCTTGCTGGTAATTAAAAAATTGCAGATAATCTCCCCTTTGAGGGGAGTATCCAGCTATCGAAATAGGATCGGAGGCTTCTTTCAAAAGATCGTAAATCAGCTGAGATGGAATGTTGTTTTGATACACAATTCCTGAGGCTAATAAATTTGTTTTTCCAGCCTTATCTCTATAACTGATGTACTGTGCGTCCAAAAGATTAAGTGAGGATAGTTTTACGTTTTCAACTGCCTGTTTGGTCAATTTTCCATCGACCATTCCAAACGAAGTTAACCTAGACTTCACCAGTCCCTTTTCTGAATGGATATTCGATGTAACCAGAAGCTCACCCAGACTTTTATTCCCCAAAAAAACAGGCCTTGCGTTCTCCCCCAAATCAATCATCTGGTCTTGTAAGAATTTATAGTCAGCATTACCCTGATTATCAATTTTCACGATTGAATGGGAGAAATCAATACCGAAATTGAAGGCGGTTTCGCTGGTGTTTAAACTAACGATTAAGTCATCTCCAATCAGCTGACCTACATGAAAAATTGGAAACTCCGGAAAGTTACCGTATCCGGGAAGGGTATTGGTAAAACTAGTGAAAACCGGATTGCTCGAACTCCCTGAATTAGGTAGAAAATAAAGGACATTGCACTCGTCACGTCCCAAGACTAAATCTTCTATTCCATCACCGTCAAAATCCTGATATAGAATAGAATGTCCGCCGGCATGCAAAATCCGGTTGCCATCATACAGTTCTTTTCTGGAATTCAGATCTTGGCCTTCACAGGTTTTTCCAAAGGAAATTTCACCACATCCACAGAATTCAAAGTTTCCCCAGTGATCCAGCCCAAAAGCAAAACCATCAATATCCGCAGTTCCTTTACGCTCCATGCTGGTGTTTTTGTAAAATTCCATGTAATCACCTCCGGCAAAATTAAACAGTACCAGATCCAGATCTCCGTCACCGTCCAAATCCTGGATCAAAGGAATGTCCAGATTATTCGTTTGAATATTGCCTGAACCGTCTAATTTGAGGAAGTTTTGAGCGAGCTCCCACGAAATGATTTTGCCTGTGGATGTGTTTCTATAAGCTTTAATTCCAAGGGCGGTAGAGGTGAAAAGATCCTTTTTCCCATCCCCATCGAAATCTGCCAACACCAGAAACCCATTGATGTCCGCTGGAAGTAAGTAGCTTAATTCTGGTAAGTGATTTACCTTTTCTCCGTTTTTTTCGAAAACCAGCAGTTGTCTAGAATTGATGTCCCAAGTCACCCATTCCTCTATTCCATCTGACGTAAGATCTATAGTTTGAATCTGTGCAGAATTAATCCCGCCGGTAAAAGGAGCCGGGCGTAGAGCGCCTTCGATTTCCACTTCTGGGTGCTGGTCAATTCTAAAAATTTCTTGCGCGTTCATCTGAATGCTGATGATGAGAAAAATGAAAATCCAGAATTTGCGCATGGAATGGTAAAAGGTAAGACAAATTAATACGGCAGTCTCAGTTCAAAGATGTGAATGATTCCTTTATTTTGGGAATTAATTCCTTCCAAAACGATGAATATTTCCATTTTATATACGCTATTCAAAAATAGTACAGGAGTCAGTACAGACACTCGAAAGATTGAAAAGGGTAATTTGTTTTTTGCGCTGAAAGGGCCAAATTTCGATGCTAATTCTTTCGCACCTGAGGCGTTGGAAATGGGCGCGTCAGTAGTAGTGATCGATGAGGTCAAACATTTTGTGGAGGACGATGAGCGTTATTTTTTGGCAGAAGATGCGCTGAAGATGCTTCAGGATTTAGCCAATTATCATAGAAATCAACTAAAGATTCCAATTATTGGCTTGACCGGTTCAAATGGGAAAACTACCACCAAAGAGCTGATGAAGGCTGTTTTGAGTAAAAAATTCAAAACTGCAGCGACAGTCGGGAATCTAAATAATCATATTGGCGTGCCATTGACTTTGCTTGCTATAGGAGAGGATGATGAAATCGCAATCGTGGAAATGGGCGCTAACAAGCCCGGTGATATAGCCGAGCTTTGTCAGATTGCCGAGCCTACCCATGGCGTCATTACTAATATAGGGCGGGCACATCTGGAAGGCATGGGTGGTCCGGAGGGAGTATTGAAAACCAAAACGGAATTGTTCCAGTTTTTAAGGGAAAATGAGGGGACTGTGTTTATTAATTCACAGGATACTGTTTTGATAAACGTTGCTAAGCGATTTGAGAAACCTGTACTTTACCCTTCGAAAGGTGATTTCTGTGAAGTAAGATTCGAAGAGGCAAATCCCTTTGTCAAATTCTCAACAGAAGGAAGCGAGCAGGTATTTCAGAGTCATTTGATTGGAGCGTATAATTTTGGGAATATTGCAACGGCACTGACTATCGGGAAATTTTTTGGAGTAGATATTAATACGGCCGCTCAGGCAATTGTGACTTATCGCCCTTCTAATATGCGTTCTCAATTGATCGAGAAACGCAGCAATCTGATTATTCTGGATGCTTACAATGCCAATCCATCCAGCATGGAAGTAGCTATCCGGACTTTTGGACAGATGACTGGGAAGAAGCATAAAATGTTGATTATCGGAGATATGTTCGAATTGGGAGAGCATACTGAAGCCGAACATGCGCGACTGGGAGAAATCATCAGCGAATACGAAATTGATAAGGTTTGTTTTACCGGTCAGTTGATAGTGTCTGCTTTAGCGAAGTATCCAAAAGCATTGTATTTTCCTGATCCTTTTTCATTTAGAAATTGGCTTGAAGACAGTCATCTGGAAGATTTTATGATATTAATTAAAGGCAGTAGAGGAATGAAATTGGAGGGATTGGTCGATTTTATCTGACAATGTCATGGAAGTTTATAGGTAGGGGTTCTGGGCCATATAGAATTGTTTCACAGACTATAGAGCTTTCACTCTAGGTATTTTCTATAACCTGATTGCTGTTAAACCTGTTACTAGCTATTGCCCTTGCTCTTACTTTTTTGCTGTTCAGTCAAGTGTTTCGACGATGTGTAGTGAAAGCGTTTTAGTCTTGACTACTGGGTTTTTCAAGTTAATTTAAGAAGAATTCCTTCATTGTTGAAATCAATTTTGCTTCAATAAAGTTTACTTTCAAGTCTGCCTACAAATCTCACCACTCACCATAATACATTTAAAATGCGTCCTTACTTGCCTTTCCTCGCCGCCCTCGCCGAACATAATTCCAAAGAATGGATGGATGCCAATAAGAAATGGTACCAGGAAACTAAGTTAGAATTTTTAGAAGATGTTGCCGTGCTACTCAAAGGAATTGGGGAATGGGAACCAGAGCTTTTGGTATTCAAACCCAAAGACTGCGTCTTTAGGCAAAATCGAGATATCCGCTTTTCGGCTAATAAAATGCCTTACAAAAATAATTTTGGAGCCTATTTTTCACCCAAAGGGAAGAAATCAGAAGGGCCAGGTTATTATCTGCAGATTCAGCCTGACAATTCATTTGTGGCTGGGGGAATCTGGATGCCAGTGGCTGAAACATTAAAGAAAATTAGAAAAGAAATTGATTACTCAGGAGCCGAACTCGAGAAAATTGAAAGTGATTCAGCTTTCAAGTCATTATTTGGGAAAATAGAAGGGGAAAAACTCAAGACCAGTCCCCGGGATTATGAGGCTGATCATGAGTTTATTGAGTATCTGAGATTGAAGAGTTTTACGGTGTCTTCGAAAATTTCAAATCGGGACATTGAATCAGGAAACTTCATCAATATCGCATTGGATGGCTTTCAGAAAATGAGACCTCTACAGGTCTTTTTGACGCAGGCTATCGATGAGGTGGAAGATGGATCTGGCCTTTTATAGATTTTAGTAGCTAGTATCAAGAAGCTAGAGGGGAGAATGTAGAATTAAGAACCACGCGTTTAGAGCAAATACCTTATAAATAAGAATTAATCTCGAATCTCGAATCTCTGATTTTCTCTAAGGTTGCGGCGACTCCATCTTCTTTGTTATGGTGCGTGATTTCGTTAGCGACAGCCTGTACTTCCATTCGGGCATTTTCTACAGCCACACCCCATCCTACAGATTGAATCAGATCGATGTCATTATAATTATCTCCAAAAGCGACCACTGATTCTAACCCAAAGTCATAGGCATGCTCGAGAATTTTCTTTAAGCCAGTAGCTTTGGATATGGCCTTCGGGGCAATCTCCAGATAGGTATCACTGGAGCGATAGAGGTGCAAGTCAAGGGAATGTTCAAAATGTAATTCTCCGAAAAGCCAGGATATTTCTTCATTGGTTCCCATGCACATCACTTTATGTGCACCTGAATTACCTTTTGACCAGAGATTTACCACATCCTGACCTGGTAGCCAAGTACATTCAACTTTTGTATTTCTAACTTCTCGCTGGGACCAGTAATCATCTTTTTCCTCATACCAATTTTCACCCTGATACAAACTAACATGGATATCAGTTTTATGAGTGAGTTGAAGGATTTTGGTAACCAAATCCACCGGAATGCTTACATCTTCCAAGACTTCACCTTCGGCACTCAATACATAACCACCGTTGTAACTGATCAAGGGCTGAGGAAATCGATTCATATCATGAAGCAGATGCCGCATAGCATCAGGCATACGGGAACTGGCAAGAATCACTGGAAAGCCCTCGGGTAAGTCCGCAACCACGGCTTTGAGACGAGGCGATAGATCACGCACTGAATTGAGGAGTGTCCCGTCAATGTCGGAGCAAAAAGCTTTTATCTTCATTAGTCGAAGTCAGACCAGTTTACATCATTTGCAAAATTGGCGAATACACCAAAGCCAATCACAGCAATAAAAATTATGACTGCGGCAAAAATAATGAGCTTAACAATTAATTCAGCCTTAGCCCAAGTTGCCTTTTCTGGATCAGTGTTTTTGTCTGTAGCCCAAATTATGAGCATGATCAGACCGATCAAAGGAAGGCGTTTGACGAGCACTGCAATTATCCATTCTCCCAAAGAGGTTGGCGGGTTTTTGTATTCGTTTGGTATTTCCATGAGTAAATAGGGTTAGTTAAAAGTCTTTTGTGTCAAACATATACTCCTGCATAGCAACATTCTCAGGATTAGT
Organism: Algoriphagus persicinus; assembly: GCF_035156415.1. Taxonomy (NCBI): domain Bacteria; kingdom Pseudomonadati; phylum Bacteroidota; class Cytophagia; order Cytophagales; family Cyclobacteriaceae; genus Algoriphagus; species Algoriphagus persicinus. The sequence continues at coordinate 71,366 of NZ_JAYEEY010000021.1, read as the reverse complement.
AGGATCCGTTTGGATAAACTGAACAGTAATTTGTTGATATTCTTCAGCATTTTCAAAATCACGAAGGTAAAGTTCTGCGCATTTACGGGCAAGGATTTCTGGTTGATTTCCTAGGATCAGCGGATCGCCATTTTCCAGTTTAAGATAAATGGTAGAAGTGGTGGTGTCATTCGAAGTTGATTTGCTGAGATTAACATTCATTCCTTGGAATTTACCCAGCATTCGAATTTCCTCTGATGGCATAAACCCTTCTCCCATCATTGCTTCCATCCCCTTGAAAGCAAATTTTGCAATGTTTTCAGGATTACATGAGCAGGAACTTATAGTTGAAAGTAAAAAGAGTAGGATAAAAATACGGTTTCGCATGATGATTCCAGTTAGGATTTAGGTCAGGCGAATTTAAACATTCTTAAGTAGATCTTTTCGAAATGACTAAAATGACGCGTTTGTCTTCGGTTTTATGAGGGTTATTTAGATCCGGATAAGGGATGGCATCGATCAGTTTTGCCCTGTATTCTGAGGTAGAGAACTCATCTGGAAATCCACTTGCATTTTCATTGGTGCTAAGTTGCAAGTCCAGGTTCTTTCCATCGATTTTAAGCTGTGCGTCAATGATGATCATTCCAGCCCAAATGCATTGCGCTCCGTTAGGACATCGAGAATCCTGAATGTCTAAAAGTGTGATGGAAATGTTTTTAGGACAGTTTTCGAGCGTTTCATTGATTGCTATTTCAAATTCTTGTCCAACGTCAAATCCATTGCAGGCAATCTTATCATCACAAGAGAAAAGTAAGGAAACTGATAGAAATAGAATCAATAGGTTACGCATCGCGATTCGATTAAGTATTAGCTCAAAAGTATAGCGTATACGGATATTAGGATGGGAGCGCTACAAATCATTCTGTATTAAAAGTGAAGGTGGGTTATAAATACAAAAAGCTCCACATTTCTGTGAAGCTTTTGAAAGTGGAGAATAACGGATTCGAACCGTTGACCCCTACACTGCCAGCGTAGTGCTCTAGCCAACTGAGCTAATCCCCCTTTTGGTTTGCAAATATAGACCTAGGTTTTTGCTGTGCAAAGGAAATTTTACTCGGTAGCGTAATTAATTCGAGTCATGATACTGCGGCCAAGTGTGACTTCATCAGTGAATTCTAATTCTCCTCCTACAGGTATTCCCCTAGAGATAGAGCTTACCTGAATGCCTTTTTCCTTCAGTTTCTTTGCAAGATAGAAAGAGGTGGTATCGCCTTCCATGGTAGCACTCAGTGCTAAAATCACTTCTTGAATAGGTTCCTTTTGTGCAGCAAAATCTACTCTGGTCAACAAAGATTCGATCTTCAATTCTTCTGGCCCAATCCCCTGGATTGGTGAAATTACTCCTCCTAGCACATGGTATTTTCCCTGAAACTGGTTTGTATTCTCTATTGCTAAAACATCACGAATATCCTCGACCACGCAAAGAATAGAACCGTCTCTTCTATGACTTAGGCAAATGCTGCATTCTTCTGCATCAGAAATATTGTGACAGGTTTTGCAATACTGGATGTCAGTTCGCATACGGGTAATCGCCAATGCCAAGGCTTCAGTATTTGCTTCGTGCTGCTTCAGAAGGTGAAGCGCAAGTCGAAGTGCAGTTTTCTTACCGATTCCAGGAAGTCTGGATATTTCAGTGACAGCATCTTCTATCAGTTTGGAAGGAAAATTCAATTCTATGTGGATTTAAACTATTGCGGCTTGTATTCCGGCATCTAATATAGCTTCACACATAGGTTTTAGCTCTGTAATACTGCCTTTTTTTACCGCGCATTTTCCCTTGTAATGGATGGTGATTGTGCATTGCTCGGCCTGCTCTATGCTGTGCTTGCAGACTTTCATGAGAATCTTGGTCACATGATCGAATGTGTTGAATTCGTCATTGTACACAATCAGGTCATTGGATTCGATATCTATCAATTCCTCCACCAGAACTTCTGATTCTTCGATATACGGAAGTGGCTCGTTTGAATGATTCATTTTGCAAAATTAAGAATATTGGACAACTTAGCGAACCCACTTCAATACGATTTATGAATTCACAATTGGTCCTACTGGTAATCTGTTGTTATTTTTTACTGCTATTTCTTATTTCCTGGTTTACTTCCCGCAAGGTTTCCGCCGATACCTTCTTTACAGGAGATCGCCAATCACCTTGGTTTTTGGTGGCTTTCGGGATGATAGGCGCATCTCTTTCGGGGGTTACCTTTATTTCTGTTCCTGGTGAAGTCGGCAATACTAACTTCTTTTACTTCCAAGTTGTTTTGGGTTATACGCTAGGCTATTTCACCATAGCCAAGGTACTTCTCCCGCTTTACTATCGATTGAATTTAGTATCCATCTATTCTTACTTGGATGACAGATTTGGCTTTTGGTCTTATAAGACTGGGGCCTTTTTCTTTATTCTCTCAAGAACTTTGGGTTCATCCATCCGAGTGTTTTTGGTTGCGAGTGTCTTACAGTTGATCCTTTTTGATTCCTTAGGCATTCCGTTTTGGCTTTCTGTGCTGATTACGGTTGGCTTGATCTGGCTTTATACCCACCGTGGAGGCATCAAAACGGTCGTGTGGACGGATACCTTGCAAACGTTCTTTATGCTAGCCGCTGTGGTGGTTTGCGTGATTATGGTGGGAAATGAATTGAACTATGACGGGGTGAGTGATTACTTCAAAGCTGTTTCCAATGATCCTCGATCCCAAATTTTCAATTGGGACTGGAAAGCCGGTACCAATTTCTTTAAGCAGTTTATCTCCGGAGCATTTATTACTATCGTGATGACAGGGCTGGATCAGGATATGATGCAGAAGAATTTGACCTGTAAGAATATTGGCGATGCGCAGAAGAACATGTTCTGGTTTACGACTATTTTAGTCTTTGTGAATTTGCTTTTCTTGGCTTTGGGCGTGTTGCTTTACCTCTATGCGGAGACTCAGGGAGTACAGCTTCCAACTAAAACGGATGAACTTTTCCCCCTGTTAGCCACTCAATATTTCTCACCCTTTGCGGGAATTGTGTTTGTGCTGGGTATTACGGCGGCGGCTTATTCCAGTGCCGATTCTACGCTTACAGCTTTGACTACCTCATTTTGCATAGATTTTCTTGAAATAGAGAAAAGATATCCTGCGGAAAAGCGCGTGTCAGTTCGAAAGAAGGTGCACCTAGTATTCACCTTTGTGATGTTTTTGGTGATTATGGCTTTTTACTGGATCAATAATCAGAGTGTAATTAATTCTGTATTTGTGATAGCGGGATATACTTATGGTCCTTTGCTTGGACTGTATGCTTTTGGATTATTTACCAAGTGGCAGATTAAAGATAAATTCGTTCCTTACCTCGCTGTGTTTGCACCCGCGTTGACCTTCGCTATAGCCTACAATTCAGAGAGATTGTTTTGGGGTTACAAATTCGGTTTCGAAGCGCTAATCTTGAATGGGCTGATTATGTTTGTTGGGTTGTATTTGTTAAGAAGGAAATAATCAAAGCGCCAGCTCTACCTCTGGATTCCAGAAGACTTTCTCGAAGTTCTGAACTTTGTCTTTCACTATTTTCACACCTTCCTTTTCGAGCAATTCCTGCATCTCAGTAGCTGTGGAAAAATGCCCTTTTCCAGTCAATAATCCCTGACTATTTACCACACGATGGGCAGGCACATCAGCCATCGTATGGGCAGCATTCATGGCATATCCCACCATTCTGGCACCACTTTTTATCCCAAGATAATGTGCAATGGCTCCGTAGTTGGTGACTCTTCCGTTCGGAATCAAACGGACCACCTGATAGACTAAATCGAAATAATTAGGCTTTTCGGGTTTCATTAGACCAGTTGATCAAGGCTTGGTTGATTACTTTTCTTACGTTGGATTCAGTAGTCTTTTCGCCAGACTTAATTGGGAATTGGTAGCGGACAATGATACTTTCTGGCTTTCTTTCGATCACATTCAGCTGGGCACCATCTACAAAGACAAGCTCCGAAAAATCAGCTAAAGAGTGGTTGAGTTGGCTTTCTAATTCATTCAATTCAATTTTGGTGTAGAAGGGTAATTCCGAGTCGAAGATCATTTGATGTGAATTGTTTTTGGAGTAATTCACCACTTCTGAGGTCAAGGCTAGGGTATTTGGGACAATGATTAGCTCGCCCGTCTCACTTTTGAGCACCATATTGATCAGCGTGATATCGCGAATAAAACCCACGTTTTTCCCAATCAAGATCTTATCTCCTATCTCCAGCTGATCTGAAAACATGATGATCAAGCCATTCACAATATTGGTGATGTAATCCTTGGTGAGTAGGGCTATTGCAGCTGCGACTATGGTGATGCTGGTGAGGAATTTTAATGGCTCAACTCCAAAAAGCAACATCAGTCCTACCAAGATGACTATTACGTTCATCAAGGTAGCAAGTCGATCAATACCTATCACGAAGTTTGGTTGCACTCTTGATTCTTCGGTTCTTTTAAGATAAAACTGAAGCGTGATAATGCGGGCAAGGGAGATGATGAGGTTTCCACTGAGGAGAAAAATCAACGCGCGAACCACATTAGCGATGATTGCATACCGCTCAAAAAGTGGTGTAAGCCAAGTATTTGATTCAAAACCCACAATTAAAATCAAAAGTAAAACCAGCTTTAATAGGAAGTTTCTTCTTCGCTTGTTTTCCTGACTCTTAATGATGCTTTTGAGTTGATTCATATCGTTTTTGAAAAATTAAGCCTAATTTTAACAAATATCAGAAAGAATTTTGGAGTAGTATGAGCAGAAATATCATTATCACAGGAGCAGGAGGAAATCTGGGTTCAGCAGTTGTAGAGAAGTTTGCGCGCGAAGGATACCACATCATTGCATTGGTTCAGCCAGGCAAAGACTATGATTTGGAAGATGCTGATGATATCTACGAAGTGGATGTAACCGATGAAAAGGCCGTTTCTGAATTCATTAAGGAGTACCATTTGCAATATGGAAGTGTGGATGCATTGGCATTTTTGGTCGGTGGTTTTGCTATGGGAGGAATAGCAGAAACTACCCATTCAGACTTAGAGAAAATGTTTATGCTGAATTTTTTCTCAGCGTTTCATTTAGTAAAAGGCTTTTTGCCAGTCATGAAAAAGCAAGGCAAAGGCACCCTGCTTTTTGTAGGAGCAAGACAAGCACTGCAATTGGAGGATGCTGGGGTTGCTTTGGCCTATTCCCTGAGTAAAAAGCTTGTAATCTCTCTAGCTGAAATAGTGGGAGAAGAAACCAAGAATACACCGATCAGATCACATGTTTTTGTCCCTAGTATTATAGATACTCCTCCTAATCGCGAGTCAATGCCAGAGGCTGACTTTAGCAAATGGGTTCATGCAGATGAGATCGCAGAAACAATGCACTATGCAGTAAATACCCATGCGCTTCGCAATATGACATTCAAACTTTATGGAGAAGTTTAAGCTGCACTTATGAAAATAAAATCTTTTTTACTCACGTTATTCGCCTTCTTGATGGCAATTCCTGCTTTTTCGCAGTCAGAAGAAAATGCTGTAAAAACCGTAATCGAATCTCTTTTTGATGGGATGAGAGCCAAAAATGGGGATCAAATTGCTTCAGCTTTTTCAGAAAATGCAATCATGCAGACCATAGAGACAACTGGCGATACTGGTGTGGTAAAAGCAGGTTCAGTTGCTGATTTCGTCAATGGCATAGGAAGTCTTCCTACAGAGGCGAAGCTTGACGAGCGAATCACCGACTACCAAATCAATATTGACGGCCCGATGGCGACAGCCTGGACACCGTACGAGTTTTATTTCAATGACAAATTCAGCCATTGCGGCGTGAATTCCTTTCAATTAGTAAAAATGGCCGAAGGCTGGAAAATTATTTACATCATCGATACTCGCCGAAACGACGGCTGCTCCTGATAATTTATGAATACGTTTAAAGAAAAAGTTTATCAAACTGCGATTGCGCAGGTGAAAGAGAAAATCAACCTATTGAAAGCTGAGCGCAAGGCGATCAATGATGGAATCTTGGAGGACACAAAAAGTAGCGCAGGGGATAAGTTTGAGACTGGCAGAGAAACGATGTCCCGTGATCTCATGACTGTGGAGAATCAGCTTAAGCAAGCGAATTTCGAATTCGACGAACTGTGCAGATTCCAAGCCATCAAAGAGCCATCGGCTACCGTGCAAGAAGGCAGTCTAGTTCAATTAGGAATTGATAACTATCTGATTTCCATTAGTCTAGGTCAATTGACTGTGGATGGCCAAAAGCTTTTTATGCTGAGTAAAAACTCACCGCTTGGAGAGGTTTTAGTCGGGCGAAAAAAAAATGAGCAGGTAGAATTCCGCGGAAAATCTATTCTTATCACTGAAATACTGTAATCCTCACTTAGTCCCTTCTGGGTACAAAACTCATCAACTCGGTGGATCCATCGAAAAGGGTGAGTTTGTCCTGCCCTATTTTCAAATCTCCTACTTTGTCCAAAGCTGAGAGGAAGTCTTGCTCTCCAGTGCCGGGGCACAGTTTTTTGGTCTTAGCGCCAGGGTCAAGCTTGATACCAGTGCCCTCTAATGAGAAATTCCCCGAGAAATTATTACAACCTGTGAATCCAGCGAGTTTCCCGTCAGCCAGAAAGCTCAAAGTAGGAATGCCACCAGCAAACTGGTTCATATTTAGTCCAGTGCCCCTAAGGGATGAAAGAGCCCAATTGTTTTCAGTCAGTAAGCCTAGCGGGTTAATGGGCTTGGTACTTCCACAGCTCACGAAAAGCAAGAAAAGAAGTCCAAAGGATATGGTTTTAATAGCTTTCATTTTTACCAAGGGTTAATGTTCAACTAAATTAAGTGATTTGATTCCAAATTCAATTTTGTCTTTGGTTCTCACGGACAATGATTCTATTCGATCGTCAGGTTTTGGTGAAATTGTTGAGTTATTTCTAATAGAGTTTCCGTTTTTTTCGAAAAACTCTAATGGTTTGTTTGGCTAATAGAAATTTTGGCAGTAAGATTGTCTTGTCAATTGTCCAGTTATGGTATTTGCAGCAAAAATCTCTTTAGACATCAATCTACTTCCAGCCATGGAAGCGAGAGCCTGCACCACTTTTTCTATGACGACATGGATGGGTACCACTATTACGGGGTGATCCCGTTTCAATTTATAAAGTATCCGCCCCCGAGGCCTTTAGTAGGTCTATTTTAATTTCCCAGTAATTAATTCCAGAAGTATTATTTATGAAATCGAGCATGACTGAAGCGTCACACAGAAGTATGATTATCAACTATGCGAGATTCCATCCCGTTTCCTTCATCACGGGACAGGTTATGACCTTTGAAAAGAAAATTATCAACATATGAAAATCATCAAGTTCGGTGGCTCGTCCGTAGCGAACCCAGAAAATATACAGCGAGTATTCTCCATCATTCAGGACAAACTCAAAGAGCACGAAATCGCCATTGTTTTTTCCGCTTTTGGTGGAGTCACAGAGAGTTTGCTAAAGATTGCTCAGTTGGCCAGAGAAGGAGATGAGGCGTATAGGGACGTGCTTCAAACGCTTGAAGAGAAGCATTTGACGATTGTGCGTCAACTCATTTCTGTTCAGAGCCAATCCACGGTGATGACTTTTGTGAAGGTGAGATTCAAAGAACTTGAAGATCTATTCCACGGTATCTACCTGATCAAAGAGAACTCGCCTCGCACGTTGGATTATGTGGCGAGTTTTGGGGAACGGCTGGCGGCATTTATCCTGGCAGAGTCTATGCAGGGTCAGGGGTTGAAAACCCAGTTTCTCGACGCCAGAGACGTTATTCGCACTAATGATAGATTTGGACAGGCAAAAGTTGATTTTGAAGTCACTAATGCTGCGATCAAAAATTATTTTGACAAACATGAGGGAATCAAGGTCGTTACTGGATTTATAGCTTCCACAGCTAAAGGCGAGACGACTACGCTTGGTAGATCAGGGTCTGACTACACCGCAGCGATTTTGGCGGCAGCGCTGGATGCAGAGAATCTTGAGATATGGACTGATGTCTCAGGAGTGCTAACTTCAGATCCGAAGTTGGTTTACACTGCATTTACCATTCCTCAGCTGAGCTACAACGAGGCGATGGAGCTATCGCATTTTGGGGCAAAAGTGATTTTCCCCGCGACCATGCAGCCTGCTATGCGCAGAAGTATCCCGATTTACATCAAAAATACCTTTGAACCAGAAAATCCCGGTACCCTCATCAACGGTGATGTGAGTCCAGGAGCTTTGATCAAAGGAATAAGCTCTATACCAAACGTGTCTATTGTGACTGTACAAGGAGCTGGAATGTTGGATTCAGTAGTCGGTACAAGTCGCGTCTTCAAAGCATTGGCAGAGGCCAAAGTTAATATTTTGCTGATCTCACAAGCCTCTTCGGAGCATAGCATTTGCCTAGCAATCAAGACTCAAGAATCTTATTTGGCAAAGGAGGCAGTAGAAAAAGAGTTTTACTACGAAATCAAGTCAGGTGAAATGGATCAGGTAATCTTGCTGCATGACTTGGCTACCGTAGCAGTAGTCGGTGAAAACATGAAACACAACCCAGGTGCTTCGGGACGAATGTTCCGCGCATTGGGTAGAAACAACATTAACGTAGGTGCAATTGCACAGGGAAGCTCGGAGTTGAATATCTCAGCGGTGATTCCTCAGCCTGATTTGCAAAAAGCGCTGAATGCACTTCACGAGGCATTTTTCCTCTCTGAGAACAAAGTGCTTCACGTATTCTTAGTGGGTACAGGACTGATTGGTCAGGCTTTGATCAAAATGATTGCCAATCAGCAGCAGAAACTACGTGGGGACAATGAGCTGGATATCCAAATTCACGGGCTTGCAAACAGCCGATTTATGGCATTCCATGAGGATGGCTTTGATCTTAGCAACCCATACGAATTGAGTGATTCAGACACGAAAACTGACCTCAGCAAATTCATCAAAACCATGGAAGAGATGAATTTCTCCAATTCGGTATTTGTGGATTGTACTGCAAGTCAAGATGTGGCTGGGCTTTATACTCAAATCCTGGAAGCTAAAGTGGCTATTGTCACTCCAAATAAAAAAGCTAATTCTGGCTCCATGGAGCAGTATAGATCGTTAAAGAAATTGGCGAAAAAACGAGGTGTAAAATTCCTGTATGAAACCAACGTGGCAGCCGGTCTACCTGTAATCAATACACTTCAAGACTTGATGCTAAGTGGAGATAAGGTGATCCGTATAGAAGCGGTACTTTCCGGTTCTATGAATTATATTTTCTCTGAACTTGAAAAAGGTGACCCTTTCTCTGAAGTGGTGAAAAAAGCAAAGGAACTGGGATTTACTGAGCCAGACCCAAGAGATGATTTGAGCGGAATGGATGTGGCTAGAAAGATCTTGATATTAGGCCGCGAAGCAGAACAAGATTTGGAGTTTGATTCCATAGACATTCAAAGCATGGTGCCGGATGATTGTCAGGATTTAGGTTCTGTTCCTGAGTTTTTTGAAGTACTGAAAACGCACGATAAAGATTTTGCAGCAATGCTTAAAACTGCTGAAGAGAAGGGAGAAAAGCTTCGCTTTATGGCGACTTTGGAGAATGGTAAAGCTAAAGTTGGATTGAATTCACTTCCTATTTCACATCCATTCAGTGGATTGGGAGGAAGCGATAATATGATTCTATTGACTACTGATAGATATCGTGATAGACCCATGATCATCAGAGGTCCAGGTGCTGGTGCAGACGTAACTGCTGCAGGAGTATTTGCAGATGTGATTCGTATCGGTAACTACACTAGAGAATAATGTTGCGCTCCGTCAAAGCTTATGCCCCTGCAACTGTCGCCAATGTGTCCTGTGGATTTGATATCCTTGGTTTTGCGATTGATGCGATGGGCGATACAGTAGAACTGGTTCTGAAAGATGAGCCGGGATTAGTTGTCGTTTCCATAGAAGGAGACGGCGGGAAACTTCCACTGGAAGCAGAGAAAAACACCTGTGCGGTGGCTATTCAAGCCATGTTGGAAGAATTGGATTCCAAGGTGGGTATGAATATTTACCTGACAAAGGGTTTGCCTTTAGGTTCAGGAATGGGTTCAAGCGCGGCAAGTGCAGTAGCGGCATTAGCAGCTGCCAACCGGCTGTTGGGGGATCCATTTGAGAAGAAAGAGCTTTTACCCTTTGCGATAGCGGCTGAAAAAGTAGCTTGTGGAGCAGGGCACGCGGATAATGTCGCCCCAAGTTTATTGGGAGGTTTTGTTCTGATTCGCGATTACCATCCGCTGGATGTGATCAAGCTTCCAGTTCCAAATGGTCTTTATTGTACGTTGTTGCACCCACATTTTGAGCTGAAAACGGCAGATTCCAGGTCAGTGTTGAGAGATCAGATCCCTATGAAGTATGCGACGATTCAGTCAGGAAATGTGGCGGGATTAATTGCGGGATTATATGAAAGTGATTTTGAATTGATTTCAAGATCGCTTAGGGATGTGATCGCAGAACCTTATCGTGCAGTTTTGCTTCCAGGTTTTTACGAAGTCAAAGAAGCTTTGAAAGCAGCCGGAGCGCTCGGTATGGGCATTTCTGGCTCAGGACCTACACTATTCGCTCTTTCCAGGGGAAAAGAAACAGCAATTGCGTTAGCTAAAGCAGCTGAAAAAATCTATCAAGGAATTGGCTTGGGCGTAGATGTGTATTTCTCTGAAATCAACACCAAAGGCGCTTACGTTATTGAAGAAAAATAAACTTATGAAGTTTTTTAGTACGAATAATCCTGCACATCAAGTCAATCTTGCCGAAGCGGTGATCAAAGGTCTGGCACCAGATCAGGGGCTTTATATACCTTTGGAAATCCCTGTTTTACCAAAAGAGCTTTTGGATAAATTTCCAGAAATGAGTTTTCAGGAAATAGGCTATGAAGTAATTGGAGCTTTGTTTTCGACTGCCTTAAGCGAAGAGCAGATGAAGGAGTTAGTAGATCATACGCTGACCTTCGATGCGCCTCTGGTGAAGGTGGAGGAAGATGTGTATAGCTTAGAGCTTTTTCATGGCCCGACGCTGGCATTTAAGGATTTTGGAGCGCGATTCTGTTCCAAATTGATGAGTATGTTGATGGCTAAGTCCGATCAGAAAGTAAGGGTGCTTGTCGCTACTTCAGGAGATACGGGAAGCGCAGTAGCCAATGGGTTTTTGGGAGTGGACGGAGTAGAAGTGATCATCCTTTTTCCGAAGGGAAAAGTAAGTGAGCTCCAGGAAAAACAATTTACTACCTTAGGACAAAATATAACGGCACTGGAAGTAGATGGCGTTTTTGACGATTGCCAAAAGTTGGTGAAGGACGCATTTTTGGATGCGGATTTGAATACTAAACTTTTGCTAACTTCAGCAAATTCTATCAATGTAGCACGTTGGATTCCGCAATGCTTGTACTATTTCTATGCTTTTTCCAGGCTGCCAAAAAACGATAAAAAAGTAGTGTTCGCTGTTCCGTCGGGAAATTTCGGGAATTTAGCTGCTGGGATTTTAGCACAAAAAATGGGCTTGCCTATTGATCAATTTGTAGCTGCAACAAATGTGAACAAAGTAGTTCCAGACTATTTGAATGGAGCCGATTTTCTTAAGATGTCCTCGATTGCTACGATAAGCAATAGTATGGACGTCGGGAATCCGAGCAATTTCCCTAGGTTATTGGCCTTGTATGGAGATGATGCCAACGTATTGAAGGATAATGTGAAGGGTTTTTTCTACTCCGACGAAGAAACAGTTGAAGTGATGCAGGCTGTCAAAAAAATGGGTTACACGCTCGACCCTCACGGAGCGGTTGGATACATAGGTTTGAAGGATTTTATGACTGCCAATGCTGGGTTCCAAGGCGTATTTTTGGAAACTGCACATCCAGGTAAATTCCGGGAAACTGTAGAGAAGGCACTGGACTTAAAGTTGGCTTTGCCAGAACGACTTGCAGCGTTTATGGACGGAGAGAAAAAAGTGGAAGCTTTGGAAAATGACTTTGAGGAGTTTAAGGTGTATTTGGAGGGCTTAGAAGCTTAAAGTCAGCCGCTTAACTAGTGAAAGGGAAAGGGACTAGATTTCTATTTCTTCCTTTCAATAGTGTAGCTGACCAGTCCCACCAAGGATGTTTTGTAGGATGATTCTGGAAAAGTATTCAAGATATCGAGGGCTTCCCTGTAAAACCTGTCCATGATGGTTTTTGCGTATTCAAGACCACCGCTTTTCTTCACAAAGCTGATCACTTGGTTTACTGCTTTTTTATCTTCGCTGCGACTGCGGATGAGGTGGATGATTTTCTTTTTCTCTAACCAGTCTGCCTTTTGCAAAGCAAAAATAAGAGGAAGCGTCATCTTCTTCTCTTTAATATCTATGCCGACAGGTTTGCCGATTTCATCTTCACCGTAGTCAAAAAGATCGTCTTTGATCTGAAAAGCCATACCGACTTTCTCACCGAATTCCCGCATTTTGACTATAGTTTCCTCATTGCTTTCGGTGCTGGATGCACCTACAGCACAGCAAGAGGCCAACAGGCTGGCTGTCTTTTGACGGATGATGTCGTAGTAAACTTCCTCTGTAATATCGAGTTTTCTGGCTTTGGCAATTTGAAGAAGTTCGCCTTCAGACATCTCTTTAACGGCATTAGAGACTATTTTTAGCAGTTTAAAGTCGCCATTGTCCACACTCAACAGCAAACCCCTGGATAGGAGGTAGTCACCTACGAGCACTGCGATTTTATTTTTCCAGAGGGCATTTATCGAGAAAAACCCACGCCGGTAATTTGCATCATCGACTACATCATCATGTACGAGAGTAGCCGTGTGCAGCAGCTCAATAAGAGCGGCACCTCTATGGGTAGAATCGTTTATTCCTCCACACACACCTGCACTCAAGAAAACAAACATGGGGCGCATCTGCTTGCCTTTGCGCTTAACAATGTAATTAGTAATGTGGTCGAGTAGCTTGACCTTACTTTTCATGGAGTCCCGAAATTTCAGTTCAAACTGAGCCATTTCGTTCTCTATTGGTACTTGTATTTGCTTAAGGTCTGGTTTCATCCGGTCTTTGATGCTGTAAAAATAATACCCTTTCTCTCATGGGCAAGGGATTCATAGCCTAGGTGTAGCAATCAATTGAAAATGACGTTGATTTTAGGAAATCGAGCATGACGCAGGCGCACAGGGAGGAATGATTGTCGAACATGACGCAAGCGTCACACAGAGTGATGATTATAACCTGCGAGGTTCCACCTGCCAGACGGCAGTCAGGTGTGACAATAGAAACAAAATATAAACTCATAAAATTATGTATTTTGGATTCCTAATTATGAACCCTGAAGCCAAGAAACTATGAAAAACATTAAGATTGAAATCAAATGGGCATTGATCTTTGTAGTCATGATGCTTGCCTGGATGGTGATGGAAAAGTCCCTAGGCTGGCATGATGAAAAAATAGCAGATCATGCCGTGTTGACCAACTTGGTGGCCATACCCTCTATTGCGATCTATATTTTTGCACTGTTGGACAAAAGAAAGAATTTCTATCACGGTGTGATTAGTTATTATCAGGGCTTTATGGCAGGTTTGGTGATTACTCTCATTGTGGCGATTTTGAGCCCGCTTGTTCAATACATCACAAGCGAATTTATTACTCCTAATTTTTTCACCAATGTTATTAATTATTCTGTGAGTATAGGCGAAATGACTCAGGATAAAGCTGAATCCTACTTTAATTTGCAAAGCTACATGATCATGTCCGTAGTAGGAGCTTTAATTATGGGGATAGCTACCTCAGCTGTTGTGGCTGTTCTTGTAAAGTCGAAGTCAAAACCTTCTGCTTTTTCTCCCAAGTGATCAGTCGTAGTAAAAAGGGCTTTTTCACTATCTTTGATTAGATTTTTAACAAAAACCAGCCACTTGGAGGAGAAATACATCAAACATAAATACGAGCCGATTCACCCCAGCAAAGAGGAATGGCCTGTAGTGAAGCTGGCGAGAGAACGGAAGGAATTTGTGAAGAAAGTGGCGGATCTATCAGAAGACAGAATTCTCAACCTCACTGGCAACCATCCTGAAATTCTCAAGGAAGAGTTAGAAACGACATTATACCGGGAAAAGCTCCGAATCAAGCAGAATCCTTGGGTAGTAGATCCTGATGATGATGGGTCTTTTTGGAGTGGAGTAAAATCTTCCTTGGTGCAAATCAGTACTGAAACTGTAAGAAGTAAAATTAAAAGCTTTCAGGCTTATAAAGCAGTTTTGAATAGTATTACAGCTCGCTATGCAGAGGAGATTGCTAGTAATTTCAAGGCGACGCATTATAAATTCACTCGCTCAGTAGTTACTTACGGCTTTTCTAGGTTGCTGAATGCGGCCAGAGTGAAAGGTTTTAAATCTATTTTCAGTAATCAGTACACGCTTCAGGATAAAATCCAGATTACTGGCGAAACAGATCAGTTGCGTGATCTGGCGACTAAAGGGACTGTGGTGATGGTTCCTACTCACTTCAGTAACCTAGATAGTATTTTAATAGGCTGGGTAATATCAGTGTTGGGTTTGCCTCCATTTATTTATGGAGCAGGATTGAATCTCTTCAATATTTCCATTTTCGCTTACTTCATGAATTCACTTGGAGCTTACAAAGTGGATAGAAGAAAGAAAAATCTGATGTATCTGGAGACGCTGAAGACTTATTCCAAGGAAGCTATTCAGTTCGGTTGCCACTCTTTATTTTTTCCTGGAGGTACCAGATCCCGAAGCGGGATGATTGAATCGAAGCTCAAGCTGGGACTTCTAAGTACTGCGATAGAAGCACAGCGGGCAAATTTTGAGAATGGGGTAAATAATATTTCAGGAAAGATTTTTATCGTACCGGTTACGATCAATTATCACTTTGTGCTGGAGGCTCCAAGTTTGATCCGTGATCATCTCAGTATCACAGGACAAGAACGATATTATAAGGAGAATGATGAATTTTCTAATTCATACAAAATCTCAAAATTTCTGATCAAGTTTTTTACTAAAGGGTCTGATATCTCTGTTTCTGTAGGGAAAGCTATGGATGTGCTGGGTAACTATGTAGATGAGGACGGAAGAAGTCTGGACAAGCATGGTAGAATAATTAATACGCGGGATTATTTTATTTCTGACGGGAAAGTCTCAGTGGATAATCAGCGGGAGGAAGAGTACACCAATATGCTTGGCAAGCGCATCGTAGAGGAATTCCATAAAATCAACCGCGTATTTAATTCGCATTTGGTGGCTTTTGTGGCTTTTGAAATGATCAAAAAGCAAAACAGAAAGCTAGATTTGTTTGATTTGTTAAGACTTCCCGAGGAAGAGATTTCCATTCCATACGAGGACTTCAAGGCGAGTTGTCAGCTCGTTTTGGACAAAATCAATGAGTTGAAGTCTCAAGGTCATATCAATACTGCGCCGCATCTTTATCTTGATATGGACGAAATCGTCAAGCGAGGCATGGAAAACGTAGGAATGTACCATGCCAAACGCCCAATTATTCAAGATAAAAATGGAGATATAGGCACGGATGATATGAGCTTACTTTATTTTTATCATAACAGATTAGCAGGATATGGACTCGAAAAACTCTACTAAATCTAAGTACATCGGTGTAATCGGAGTGGGAAGCTTTGGGGCAGTAATTGCAAATATTCTGGCTGCCAAAAATCCAGTGATGGTTTATGCGCGAAAGCAGGAAGTGGTGGAGGAAATCAATACCACTCATACTGCTCAGGGAAAAGCACTGAGTGACAATGTAATTGCTTCAAATGACCCGGAGCAACTTTGCAATAGCTGTGATGTGCTCTTTTTCATGGTTCCATCAGCTGGATTCCAGAATGTGGTGAGAACTTTCTCTCCTTTTCTTTTTCCATATCATTTGATTATTCATGGAACAAAAGGTCTTTGTCTAAATCTCAAAACAGGAGAAACGCTAGAGACTGTCAAGAGAATCAAACGAAGCCAAATCTTAACTATGAGCGAAGTGATCCTTCAGGAAACTGTCGCTGTACGTGTGGGATGCCTAGCTGGCCCTAATCTTTCTAAAGAACTATCCCAAGGCCAACCCGCGGCTACTGTGATCGCTAGTAAATACAATGAGGTGATCTTGGAGGGACAGAGTCTGTTGAGATCCGAGAAATTCCAGGTTTATGGGAATTCGGATATTATCGGAGTGGAGATCAGCGGAGTGTTGAAAAACATCATAGCGATTGCCTCTGGAGCATTGGCTGGATTAGGATTGGGTGAAAATGCCAAAGGACTTCTGATCAGCCGAGGAATGGTGGAAATGATTCACTTGGGCAATGCACTCGGTGGCAGTATCAAATCTGTGATGGGCCTAGCAGGCATAGGTGATTTGGTGGCTACCTGCAATTCGGTTCATTCCAGGAATTTCACCGTAGGATATAGGCTTGCCAAAGGAGATTCGCTGGACACGATTCTGGGGGATATGGAAGAGGTAGCAGAAGGGATTAATACCGTGAGGATCATCAAGGCTTTTTTGGAGACAGCAGATCTTCGGGCACCGATCACAGAGAATCTTTATCGGGTTCTTTTTGAAGATTTGGAGATTGAAGAGGCGCTTCAGTTTTTGATGAAATATCCTTTTAATGTGGATGTGGATTTTGTGTAAAAAAGTAAGATGATAAAGTATGCTGTTTCATTTCAGATTTTCATTTGATATCTTAAAGTGATGGAAATTAGATTTTTGACAAAAGAGGAAAGCAACGGATTTAGGAAGAAGGAGTTTTTAGCCCTTTCTGGTGCTGAGCGTTTTAAAGCATTTTTAGCGCTGAGCAGAAAAATAAATCTGTTGTTTCCTTCAAAGTCTTCTTTCAAAGAACGCACGAAAGGCAATTTCATTCTTGAAAGAAAAAAATGAATCAAATTTGGCAAGAAAATATTAGCGGATTTATTGAGCTAGCAAATAAGCATGAAGTGAAAATGTTACTTGTAGGTGGAGGTGCTGTTAATTTTCATGGATATCAAAGACACTCGGCTGATGTAGATTTTTGGATTAAAACTGATCAAGAAAACCTTGCAAAACTGGTTGCAACCTTTAATGAAATGGGATTTGAGATTGAAGAATTCCCAGTAGAAGTGAGGGATCAAATGAAGAATATTTCCGTGAAGTTTACACCGGAAGATCTGGACTTGGAATTGATTACAAGATTTGAAATTGGTAAAACTTTCGATGAAGCCTATGAGAGTGCCGATGAAGTTGACATTGTTGGCTTCCCTTTAAAAATGTGGAAGGTGCTAAACTATGAAGATTTAATTGAAAGTAAATTGAGGGCTGCTCGGGCTAAAGATTTATTGGATATTGATCAGTTAAAAAAAAACAAAGCTCTCTGAAACTTCAGAGAGCTTTGTGCTTATTTACTCATTAGGAGACTATCTAATCGGGATAAGCTTCACCATCAATCCAGTAGCTTGAGTGATTGCATAGATATAACCTTCTGGACTTTGAGATACCTGACGTACCCGACCAAAATCCTGAAGCATTATTTCCTGTTCACCAGCGGAAGATCCGTCCATGTCCACTCTATTGATATGCATTTTGGCTAGTGCTCCAATCAGGATATCACCTTTCCAGGCAGGGTATTTATCTGAAGTGACCATAGTCATTCCAGCTGTAGCAATAGATGGAACATAATAAGTCAAAGGCTGCACCATTCCTTCTTTTTCCTGAATATCCGAGATTGGCGTATCATCGTAGTCAATACCCCAAGTAATTACTGGCCAGCCGTAATTATTTCCTTTTTCGATCAGGTTTAGCTCATCGCCTCCTTGAGGGCCATGCTCGGTTGCATACAATTTGTTGTTCTCCTTATCGAAGTACATTCCTTGAGGATTTCTGTTTCCATAAGTCCAAATAGAGGCAACAGCTCCTTCAGTACCTACAAACGGATTGTCAGTCGGGATTTTTCCGTCGTCATGAATACGGTGAATTTTGCCATGAGAATTGGTTAGATCCTGTGCGTTAGTAGGCATGTCTCCACGCTCTCCGCTGGAGTAGTAAAGGTATCCGTCATTGTCAAAAACTATTCGGCTTCCCAAGTGTCTGCCACCTTTCCAAGCCGGCAGAGATTGAATAAGTTCTTCTTGATTAGTTGCGGTATTGCCTTCCAATTTAAACCTCATGATCGTAGTAGACGAAGTGCTATCAGGCATTGGTTTTCCGTAGGAAATATATATCCAGCCGTTTTCATCATAATTCGGATGAGCTGTTATATCCAAAAGTCCAGATTGGCTTACTGTCCAAACTTCTGGAAGTCCTTGGATTTTTTCTCCGGTATATTTGTCGTCTTTGAATATAAGTACTTCTCCTTTTTTCTCAGTGACTAGCATCCTGCCATCAGGAAGCCAGGTCATGCCCCAAGGATTTTCAAATTCTGTATAAAGGGTGTCAACATTGATCAACATTTTCTCAGTTTGCACTGCATAAGTTTCGTCGATTGGCTCGACAACTTCCTCTTTTTTGGGTGAGCAAGATGCCCATATAGAGACGGTCGCAACCATGAGAGCAATAGGTAGGTGGGGTTTGATATTTTTCATAGTCAGTTATTTAATCCCGCAAGATAAAAGACATCTTTCGAATCCTGAACCTTTTTTACACGAAGTAATTAAGAAATAGTCTTTTCCGCAAAGGAGGACAAGAAGGATTCCGCCTCTTTTACCATATCAGAAGAACCTATTAGAAGTGGAGTTCTTTGATGAAGCGAGGACGGCTGGATCTCCAAAATCCGTTGAGTTCCATCCGTCGCCATTGCTCCAGCCTGTTCGGCAATAAGTGCCAGAGCATTTGCTTCATACAACAAGCGTAACTTACCAGAGGGATTCTTTTTGGTGGCAGGATATAAGTAAATACCTCCTTTCAGCAGGTTTCTGTGAAAGTCTGCGACTAAAGAGCCTATGTATCTTGCAGAGTATCTTCTTTCCTTACATTTTTCTATATAAGCCTTAAACCCGTCTTCCCAGTCCTTCTGAGTTCCTTCATTTACCGAATAAATTTCTCCGTTCTTTGGAGCCTGAATAGCAGGGTGGGAAAGAAAAAATTCGCCCAAAGACTGTTCGTAAGTAAATCCATTTACTCCGCATCCAGTAGTATAGACCAGCATAGTGGACGATCCATAAAGCACATAGCCCGCCGCTACCTGCTCGGTACCTGCCTGCATGATGTCTTCCTTTTGGATTGGACTGCCTGCAGGAGTTTTTCTTCTATAAATTGAGAAAATCGTCCCAATACTGATATTCACATCGATATTTGAACTGCCGTCTAAGGGATCAATTGCCACTACATATTTACCGGAGCTATTCTGCAAATCAATCACAGCATCTTCCTCTTCAGAAACTATGGCACAGACTTCGCCACCTTTACTCAAGGCACGCATAAATCTGATATTTGCGATTACATCTAGTTTCTGTTGCTCTTCACCTTGTACATTGACTTGACCAAAAGCTCCTCCGATATTTGAGAGTCCAGCACGGGTAGTTTCTCTATTTACTATCTTGGCGGCTAGTGCGATATCGCGTAGTAGCTGGGATAGTTCGCCTGAGGCAAATGGGAAATCACTCTGTTTGAGTTTGATGAATCGGTCTAAAGTAGTACCGACAGCGTAAGCCAAGCCACTTTGGTCAGGCTGGTAGGGTAGGATTTTCATATATTGGAATAGTTCAATTGGTGATTTATTACTTTTGAAAAGTAAGTAAATATTTTCATGACAGAAACTCAAATTTATAAATTTGGAGGGGCATCCGTGAAAGATGCGTCTGCAGTTAAAAACCTAGCTATTATTCTGCGTAATCGATTGCGGATTAATTTTGTGATTGTGGTTTCGGCCATGGGGAAAACCACTAATCACTTGGAAGGAATTCTTTCACTCAAATTAGCCCAGGAGGATTATTCTAGGAATAGTTCAATTTTAAAAAGCTTTCATTTAGCTATTTGTTTGGTGTTATTTCCAGTGGGACATGTTATTTTTGCTAAAATCGAGAATTACTTTATCCAGCTCCATCACGAACTGAACCGACCTCTTTCCAAGGAGAATTACGATGAGTTTTATGATCGGATTATCGGTTTTGGCGAGCTACTTTCTTCGAGGATTGTAATGGAGTATTTGTGTGCTCAAAATTTGCTAGTGCTTTGGCAAGATGTCCGGGAGCTGATATGTACGGACAGTGATTTCCGCTTTGCAAAAGTAGATTGGGATAAAACGAGAAAAAATTGCCAGTCCCAACTGAAGCCAAAACTTGAACAATACTCCGTTTTGACTCAGGGCTTTATAGGAGCCGATAGTGCAGGCAGACCTACTACGTTGGGACGAGAAGGGTCAGATTTTACTGCTGCGATTTTGGCTGCCAGTCTGGATGCAGGATCAGTGACTATCTGGAAAGATGTGCCCGGTGTATTAAATGCAGATCCAAAGATTTTTAGCGACACCACTCTTTTTACGGAGCTGGATTATCAACAAGCTGCGCAAATGACTTTCTATGGCGCGTCTGTTATTCATCCCAAGACGATCAAGCCATTGGCAAATACCGGGATTCCGCTTTTTGTCAAATCTTTTCTTAATCCCGATGAGCCTGGGACGAAGATCTATTCTGCAGCTAAGGCGATAGCTGTACCTTGTTTTATCCTAAAGAAGGATCAAATTCTGGTCAGCTTTAAGGTGACTGACTTTACATTTATAGAGGAGAAGCACATGCATCAAGTATATGAACAATTGCAGAAGCTAAAGCTACGAGTGAATATGCTACAGACTTCAGCGATTACCATTTCTATAGTGATCGACTCCCAGTCATTCAAGCTGGAGCAGTTGCTTTCTGAACTTAAGGGAGATTTTGAGATTAGGTATAATGAAGGACTAGAGTTACTCACTGTCCTTCATCCGGATTTGGATTCTATACCAAGTTTATTGGTAGGCCATGAGGTTTTGCTGGAGCAAAGTACCCGAAACACAGTTCAGATCGTCCGAAGGATAAAATAGGCTTTATGGAAGTCATTTGTAAAATAACGAGGGTATTTGGTCAAAAATCAATATTTTCAGGATATCCAAACTCAATAACCTAAACCTTACCTATGAAAACAAGAAGATTATTTTTGCAAAAAGCCAGCCTTTCTGCTATGGCATTATCAATCCCTGCCTTTAACCCCCTTTCCGCTATGACCAACCCTACAAGCTTACATTCCAAAGATTCCAAAACACTCCGGGTAGCCATCATGGGACTTGGAAGCTATGGCACTCGGGTAGCAGAAGCGATTCAGGATTGCAAAAGAACCAAGTTGGTAGGAGTGATAAGTGGTACCCCATCCAAAGTGGTGGCTTGGCGGGAGAAATATGACATTCCAGAGAAGAATTGCTACAACTATGAAAATTTCGATGCGATAAAAGATAACCCAGACATTGACGCAGTCTATGTCATCACCCCAAATGGCTTGCACAAAGATCAGGTAATCCGGGTAGCGAAAGCTGGAAAGCATGCGATCAGTGAAAAGCCTATGGCAGTCAACGCGGAAGATGGACAAGCTATGGTAGATGCTTGTAAAGCAGCAGGGGTACAGCTTTTGGTTGGATATAGAATGCACTTTGAGCCAAATACCTTGGAGGTGATACGAATGCGCAAAGCAGGTGAATTGGGAGAAATTCGATTTTTCCAAGGCTTGAGTGGCTTTGTGATTGGAGATCCAAACCAGTGGCGATTAAACCCTGTTTTATCGGGTGGAGGAGCCATGATGGATATAGGTATTTATTCGATAAATGGTGCCAGATATATGATAGGCGATGAGCCGACGTGGGTGACAGCTCAAGAAGTAAAAACCAATCCTGTAAAATTTAAAGAAGGGATAGACGAGACCATCACGTTCCAGCTTGGTTTTCCAAATGGAGTTGTTGCTTCATGTCTATCAACTTACAATATGAATAATCTGGATCGGTTTTACCTAAATGGGAGTAAGGGTTGGGCAGAGATGCAGCCTTCCACCGGCTATGGTCCTATCAAAGGAACAACTCATAAAGGGCCTCTTTCACAGCCGATAGTAACTCATCAGACTGTGCAGATGGATGAAATGGCGGCTATTATTTTTGATGGGAAAAAGCCTGAAGTGCCTGTAAATGGAGAAGAGGGCGTGAAGGATATGAAGATTATCGATGCGATTTTCAAAGCGGCCAAAACAGGGGAGAAGGTATCGCTGAGACTGGGTTGAAATCATTGATGGCGGAATGGCCTATCTTACAAATCGATTGATTGTTCGTTCGATTCCTGGAAGGTAGGCCGTGCCAAATAGATTTAAATGTACCAGCAGCGGGTACAGATTATACAGGCCTATTCTGTTTTCAAAATCCGGTTCTAATGGGAGGATTGATTCATAAGAATCATAAAATTTGGAGTCAAACCCTCCGAAAAGACGACTGAAAGCCAGATCCATTTCCCTATGTCCAAAATAAACAGCCGGATCAATTAAGCAGGGCTGGCCATCTGCTGTGCTTATTACGTTCCCTGACCACAAATCTCCATGGACTAAAGATGGTTTTTCTTTGGGGATGTTTGCTTCCAGTTTAGGGTAGATTTCCTGAAATCTCCTTAAAAATTCTAAAGGAATCAGCCGGTCAAAATATGCTTTTCCCAGCATAGGCTCTAGTCGCTGCTCAATATAGAAGTCAACCCAATTACCTGTTTGGAGATTTTTTTGATGAAGTGAGGCAATGTAGTTATCATTTCCTAGCCCGAATTCATTGTGATGTGTCAGGTGGAGATGGGCTATGCCCAAACCGAGATTCTCCCAATAGTCGAGTTTATACCTACCAGCAGAGACAAATTCTGACAGTAAGAAATTGTAATCTCCTATTCTACCGCATCCATACGTTTCGGGAACTTTCAATAAGGTGGCATTACGTAGTAAATCTAATCCTTCCGACTCTTTCAGGAGAATATCTCTTTCGTGATCGAGATTCATCTTTAGGAAAAAAATCCCCTCACTACATTCAATTCGTACACCTTGATTATGATTTCCGGCAGCAACCAGCGAGGCTGATTTTAATTCTGCCCTAGCGCCTAGGCTTTCAAAAAGTATGTGTTGGTAGATCTCGCTCTGCTCATGCATAGGGCTGATGAGTAGCTTTGACCTGAGCTAGGAAGCAGTCAAGCGCCTTGTCCAAAATCTGATATATTTCCTCAAATCCTTCTTCTCCCCCGTAATATGGATCAGGAACAGGCATTCCCTGTGTTTCAGCTACAAAATCACGCATTAAATGAATTTCTTTGTCCTCAAACCCGTATCGGATTTTTAAATTATTTAGATTTCGCAAGTTGTTTTCATCCATTGCCAGTATATATTCGAAATCTCTGAAATCCGTGCGATTCACTTGTCTTCCACGATGATTTAAAGGGAGATTGTACTTTCCGGCGCATTGTATAGTTCGCTCATCGGGTAATTCACCAATATGAAAATCAGAAGTCCCGGCACTATCACATTTGAATTGTGCCTGCATGCCTGCTTGCTTGACCTTACTATTAAAAATAGCTTCAGCAAGTGGAGATCTGCAAATATTACCCAGACAAACAAATAAAACTCTAATCATATTATTTTAACTCTGAACTTAAAAAGTTTATAAAAAACGAGGGTTTTGAAAGTACCTAATTTTCAGGAAAAATGCACGGCGTAGTTTGTGTTTTTTTATGAAACACCTTCAAACCTGTATTTTTATTTATCCTTTGCCAGGGAATTACATGCGAATGAGACTATTTCCAGTCAAATGGCTACTTTTGACAAATGAAATGGATTTATAGAATCGGGATAATTTTTGCGAGGATCCTTCTGCTGCTAGGCGGACTCTTTATCCCCAAAATTAGCCATTTCTTGACAAGCAGAAAAAATCTATTTCAGGGACTTTTAGCATTTAGGAAAAAAAATCCAGGTAGTCTGGCTTGGTTTCATGTAGCATCTTTAGGTGAGTACGAGCAGGCTAGGCCTGTGCTCGCTGAGCTTAAGCGAGTTCAACCTGCTCAGTTAGTGGTCGTTAGTTTTTTCAGTCCTTCGGGGTATGATAATGTGATCAAAAAACCACAAACAAATGTGGATTTTATCACTTATTTGCCACTGGACGGTAAGACTTTGGCTACACGATTTGTAGAAACCCTACAGCCTAGTCTAGCTTTTTTTGTCAAATACGACCTGTGGTATCATCATATCATGGCGCTGAAAGTGAGAGAGATACCCCTCTTTCTTTTCTCGGCATCTTTTCGTCCAGATCAGATTTATTTTATGCGAGATGGCTTTTTCAGAAAGATCCTATTTCAATTCGACCATATTTTTACCCAAAACAAGAGTTCTCTTGACTTACTAAAATCAATCAATTATCAACAGACCAGTATAGCTGGGGACACTCGCTATGACCGAGTGGCGGAGACGGCGAAGAATTATAGGGAGTTCCCGGCATTGGCTAGCTGGGTCGGTGAAAGACCTACTATTGTAGCTGGCTCGGTGTGGCAGGAGGATATGGATATGCTGATTCCTTTGATAAATGCACATCCAGAATATCGATGGCTCATTGCTCCGCACGATTTGAATCCAGAGCCGATGAATCGATGGGCGGATCAGTTATCTTTAGCTGCTGCTAGGTATTCTCAATGGGATTCGGAACAGTCTCCAGAGGTGCTTTTTATTGATAGTATTGGGATGCTAAGTTCATTATATCAATTTGCCAAGGTAGCTTATGTGGGAGGTGCATGCGGTAAAGGGCTTCATAATATCTTGGAGCCACTGGGGTTCGGGGTTCCTGTGATTTTTGGCAAATTGGTAAAGTCTGAAAAATTTCCTGAGGCATCAGAAAGTCAGGCCAAAGGATGTGGATTTGAAGTCAGCGATGCAGAAAGTTTGAAGGTGGTTTTTGCTAAATTGGAAAAGCCAGACTTTTATCAATACAGTGCAGATTCAGCCCGGGATTGGGTGCAAATGAATCGTGGCGCAGCAGCGAAAATTATAAGAAAAGTGGGGAAACTAGTTTCAGAGGTATGAAATTGAGCAGGACAAATAGGCTCACACAGTGCGATGATTATAAAAACCTGTGAGATTCTCCCGATCCGCCGCGGCGGACGGGACAGGCTATCCCGTTTCCTTCGTCACGGGACAGGTTATGACCAATAAAAATCAATTATAAACACATGAAAGGAAGAGTGATAAAATCTACCGGTAGCTGGTATTTGGTTCAGACCGATGGAGAAGTCGTTTCTTCCAGATTAAAGGGGAAATTCAAGCAAGACGATCTTAAGCTGACCAATCCTATTGCTGTGGGAGATTGGGTAGAATTGGCAAAGGAAGAGAATCAGGAGACTGCTGTGATTTCGGATATTTTACCCCGTGAAAATTATGTGATCCGGAAGTCCACTCGAAATCAGCATTTTTCTCACATCATCGCCAGTAATCTAGATCAAGCAATTCTTGTAATTACCATGAAAAGTCCACGGACATCCTTGGGTTTTATTGATCGGTTTTTGGTCAGTACAGAAAGTTTTAGAATTCCTGCCATTTTGGTAGTGAACAAAATGGATCAAATGTCCGGTGAAAAGGCGGAGGACTGGCTACTGGATATTCATGAGATCTATGAGCCTTTGGGCTACCAGGTATTGGAAGCGTCGGCATTGAAAGAGGAGAATTTGAAAGAAAAATTCAACCCAGTTCTAGCTGGAAAATCCACCTTGATTGCAGGACATTCAGGAGTGGGGAAATCAACTATGCTTAATGCGTTGGTTCCCCAAGCTGCACAGCATACCAAAGAAGTTTCCGGATTTACATCCAAAGGTGTACATACTACTACTTTTGCAGAACTTTTTTCCTTGGAGAATGGTGGTGATTTGATCGATACACCCGGAATCAAGGAGTTTGGGATACTAGATATAGATGACAATGAGCTGTCACATTATTTCCCTGAAATGAGAAATTGCCTCGGACAATGCAAATACAATAATTGCCAGCATGTAAATGAACCGGGGTGTGTAGTGCTGGAGAAGGTAGAGTCTGGATATATCCATCCTTACCGCTACGAAAGCTATTTGAATATCCTCAATGAAGAAGATGAC
Organism: Algoriphagus persicinus; assembly: GCF_035156415.1. Taxonomy (NCBI): domain Bacteria; kingdom Pseudomonadati; phylum Bacteroidota; class Cytophagia; order Cytophagales; family Cyclobacteriaceae; genus Algoriphagus; species Algoriphagus persicinus. Next base: position 45,257 of record NZ_JAYEEY010000021.1, on the reverse strand, counting down.
TACAGATAAGCTGTTCACTCGATTTTGAATCCAAGTAGAATTGACCTAATTTTCATTTTTGAAAAAAACCATGAGCGAAGTACTCAATCACCAGCAGATAAAGAAGAAAATCACCCGGATGGCCTATGAGATTTACGAAAGAAATCTCAATTCAAAGGCCGTTGTATTTGCAGGGATTTCTGGAATGGGGGAAACTCTAGCCGACCTTCTTGCTACCGAGCTAAGAGCAATTTCTCCTCTTACTATCGAGCAAATTAAAATCATTATAGACAAAGTTCACGTTGCTTCAGAAGAGGTGAAGCTTTCGACTGCAATAGATTTGCAGGGGAAAACCCTGATTTTGGTGGACGATGTACTCAATACCGGCAAGACCTTGGTATATGCCATGAAGCCTTTTTTGGATGAAGAACTGTACAAGATGGAAATAGCTGTGCTAGTCAATCGCAGCCACGGTCTCTTTCCTATTCGAGCTGATTACACAGGGTTTGAGCTTTCTACCACACTCAATGAACATATCAAAGTAGATTTCTCTGGAGATAACTACTTCGTTTATCTACACTAAAACTATGTCAGTACATTCCTCTGCCAATGTAAAAAGAATCACTACGCACATTCTCCAGGAGATGAAAGATCGTGGTGAGAAAATCTCCATGCTCACTGCCTATGATTTTTCTATGGCCAAAATCGTGGATGCTGCCGGGATTGATATCATTCTCGTAGGAGATTCGGCTTCCAATGTGATGGCTGGTCATGAAACTACCTTGCCGATTACCTTGGATCAAATGATTTACCATGCTTCTTCTGTAGTGAGAGCAGTGAATAGAGCTTTTGTAGTAGTTGACATTCCTTTTGGTAGCTATCAGGGTAATAGCTCTGAGGCATTGCGATCTACTATTCGAATCATGAAAGAATCAGGAGCCCATGCTATAAAAGTGGAGGGTGGTTCTGAAATCAAAGAATCAGTCGCTAGGATTCTTAGTGCTGGAGTTCCAGTTATGGGCCATTTGGGATTGACTCCCCAATCGATATATAAGTTTGGTACTTACACCGTCAGGGCCAAAGAAGGTGCGGAAGCAGCCAAACTACTGGAGGATGCGAAGCTTTTGGAAGAATTGGGATGCTTTGCAATAGTGGTGGAAAAAATCCCGGCGGAATTAGCGAAGAAAGTGGCTGAATCAGTATCCATTCCAATTATCGGCATAGGTGCTGGAGGTGGCGTGGATGGCCAAGTCTTGGTGGTTCACGATATGCTCGGAATCACTCAGGAATTCAAACCAAGATTTTTAAGACAATACGCTGACCTAGAAGGGATAATGATGGGGGCCTTTGGGCAATATATCAAAGACGTGAAGAGTAAAGACTTTCCAAACGAAAAGGAGAGTTATTGAGACCCAAGCAATACTAAGAGCAGCTTTGCGAAGCTGCTCTTAGTATTAGAAAGTATCTCATTAATAATTACTAGTATATTCTGTCAAGTGGTAGGTAAGAAATTTGTGGCCTGCATGGTAAAGTCCTTCAGCATACTTGGCAGGATCTACATCCACCCATTTTGTATCTTTTGCATAGCTTGGCCCTGCGATTACCACGGGGGTGAAGGAAGTAGTGGTCGCAGAGCTTTGTTTGGAATAGACCACCATTTTCTCTTTTTTGATGATTCCTTCAATTTCTAAAGCTTCTTTTAATGAGCCTTGGTATTGAATCTCAGCTCCTGCTCCCATTTTTCCTTGGACAACTTTGATCATTGAAGAGATTTTGTCAAAGGATTCGGATCCTTTTAACCCCTTTTCTTTTGGGGCGCGTACCATATATTCTCCGGCAAGTCTGTAATTGGTCAGCATTTTGACTTCAGCACCATTGCTTGGCAGCCAACTATCTCCATCTTCGGAATACATAAAGTATAGATTGACAGTAGCGACAGCTGCATCATCCAATTCGCTAGAGAGTTTTTGTGCCGCATTTAGGTTCGCCAATGGCCCTTCTTTGCCACTATCGTAAAAGGAATATCCGCTAGGTACACTCACCATGAGACCAGGGAGTGGTGATTCTATTACATAAGGGCCTGTCGCTTTTTCCCAGCCTTTATAAATCTCGGTGGCTCCGGCAAGCGCTGGATCGACAATTTCGAATTCTTCTGCTTTCAGACTCTCAATAAATTCCTTATATAATTGATCGGTTTTTTCCTGAATTTTCGCCTGATCCAGTCCGGTGAGCCCAATTGCCCCTCTTGCTGTAGCTTCCCCTTTTACATTTCCACCAAAACCTGCTCCTCCTTTTTTATAATCTATAGCTTCTTTGTACACTTCAAAGTTGATATTGAAAGCAGCGATATAGATTTTTTTCGGTTTTTTGCTTAGCTTTTTTAAGCCGTAAGACATATCATCTGAGGGGGAGAATTTACTTAATGTTTGGGCTGATAGTTCTGAGAAGATGTTTATTACAAAAAGTGGAATTATTGCTAGTGTTATGTGTTTTAGTTTCATGTTGATGTGGGGTTTGTTTGAATTGCCAATTTGTTTACAAATCCACTTTCAATAAATACGGCGTATGACCTATTTTTCAATACTCCCCAAACTTGAAACTTGCCAAAAAAAGGGCGTGTTATTATGCCGGAGAATTTGCCATATGGCCAGCTACAAATCGGACTCAGGAAAAGAACGTTTCCTGGCTGGAGGTAGTGGCAAATTATTTGATCAATGAAGTAAGACAAGTCTGCTCATTATCTTGAGCGCCCTTTGTGGTAGCTAATTGCAAATTGATATCTTCTTTTACTTTTGAGGACGCGTAATTGGCAAAACTGGTGAAGCTTGATCCAAATTCACAAATGGGAAAATAAAGGTAGCCACTGCTACATAGACATCCCCTAAAGCTTTGGAGAGCTTGGAGCTAGTATTTGTAAATGTGCCTTTTTCGTGACCGCTATTAGCTACGCCTTTTACCCAATAATCTTATTCTAAAGGATTTTTTGTTTTTCCTTTACTCTGATCATGAAATCACTCAGCACATTCATGAAATTAATAAAAGCATCATAGGGAGAATCATAAGGGCTAAAATAGGAGTGGATGTCTCCGTCAGAAAAGAACTTGGTACACATATAATAGAAATGATCAGAAGTTTGTAAGTATCTCCAGTCACGCTGAATCTCCTCATCGTCAATGGTGTTGACTAATTTCTCCAAATCATATAGCCGATCAAAAGCCTCATCCTGCAAGTCATTTCCAAGCCATGCGGTCAAATCCCTTTCTTCATCAGCCCAAGAAATAGGTATAGGGACATGGATTTTGCCGACTGGGGAGATTTTTGAAGCAATTTCTGAGGGTGTAGAAAAACCGAAATTAGTTTTTGTGAAGACTGCCTCAGGAAGGTGTCTCATGAAGTCAAATATTCCAGTTTCAGCCCATTGATGCTCGCCGAAGGTCTCATAATCCATAAAAAGATTAAGCGTCTCTTCTTCACTTGGAATAGCATTGATCCAGTCGATAAATTTATCGGTAGTCAATGGATAATCATTCCAGGCTTTATTCCCAAATCTAAATGCAATGTCATCGCTCAATTGGAAATTCTTCAACAGGATTTTCAATTTTGGTTCAATGCTATTTACATAGACATAGTTGGGGCTTTTCCATCCAAGGATATGTTTAGCTCCTTCTGTCAGCATGGCATCGTACCCCATTTCGGCTACTAAGGCTCCTATCTGGTCAGAATAAATTAACTCTGTATTTCGAAAGACTTTTGGTGTATATCCATTGAAAAGCTCTTTGATTTTTGCCTGATGCTTATAGACAAGATCTTTGAACTCGTCCTTGCTTTTAAGCGAGGCTAGTGAATGGGAAAAAGTTTCATTTAATAACTCTACATGTCCCGTTGCGACTAGCTTCTGGAAACTCTCTAAAACATCAGGAGCATAAGCCTGTATTTGATCCATGAAGGTTCCAGAGATTGAAAAGCTAACTTTAAACTCTCCGTTATACTTATTTATGAGTTCTAGTAGTAATGCATTCATAGGTAAATAACACTTTTGTGCTACTTTCCTCATGATACTACGATTGGAGAAATCGTCCCAATAATGGTGGTCCTCGCCAATGTCAAAAAAGCGATAAGGTTTCAGACGGTAAGGCTGATGAACCTGAAAGTAAAAGCATATGGTTCTCATGGTATCTGGTGTAATGTTTTTTGGTAAACTGTGACGAGTTTCTCGGCCACATGTTCCCATTTCAATTTTTTCAATTCTTCAGTTCCCAGCTCTTTAAACATTCTGGAAATACCATCATAGTGAAGCAGCGCGAATATGGCATCTGCCATGGAATCAATATCCCAAAAGTCAATTTTGATGGCATTATTGAGGACTTCCGCAACCCCGGATTGTTTGGAAATTATCACGGGCGTATTATGCCTTACTGCCTCCAGAGGTGATATTCCAAAAGGTTCGGATACAGACGGCATCACATACACGTCTGAAATTGCGTACATGTGATCTACATCATCACCTTTAAGAAATCCAGTAAAGTGAAACTTGGTACCCATTCTCAGCTCTGCCACACGATCAATCATTCGATTCAATAAGTCTCCATTACCCGCCATGACAAAACGTACATTGGGGTCTCGCTCGATGACTTTTTTGGCGGCTTCCACGAAATATTCTGGGCCTTTTTGAAAAGTAATTCTTCCTAAGAAGGTCACGATTTTTTCAGGTACTTTTTTCTGGTAGCTAGACTTGATTATACTTGCATCCAAGACAGCATTGTGAAGGACAGTTATCTTGCTCGCCTGAACTCCATATTTTCTGACGATAATGTTTTTGGTCAATTGGCTCACAGCGACGATATGATCTGCGGCGTGCATTCCAGCTCTTTCGATATCATAGACCACCTGATTGACGGATTCCCCGGAGCGATCAAACTCTGTGGCATGGACATGCGCCACCATCGGTTTGCCACTGATTTCCTTTGCTGCTATCCCCGCGGGGAAGGAAAGCCAATCATGGGCATGGATGATGTCGTGTTCCTTATTTTTAGAGATATGAGCAGCGACCAAGGCATAGCGTGAAACCTCCATCATCAAGTCTTTGCCATATTTACCGCTGAATTCAAATTTATTTGAAAACACACTTTCATCTACATCAGTCCTATCGTGGATAGAGTAGTCCGTGTACTTTTTGAATTCATCCGGCCCCAGGTAAGGAACCAAAAAACTACTCACCTCCAAATAGGTGAGGTTTTTCCAGAATTTTTTAAACCTTTTTTCGCGGTAATCTATGGTGATGTCACTTGCATTGACAAAATCTGCCAATGGCTCCTCGTCACCCCAAAGTTTAGGTACAACAAATATGATGTCTTGATTATGATGAGCCATCCCCTTGACTAAACCATAGCACGCAGTCCCAAGACCTCCAGAAATATGTGGTGGGAATTCCCACCCAAACATTAGCACCTTCATAAAAGTCTTTTATATCTTCTTGACTAAATCCATCATTCTAAGCAATTCTGATACGCTCCAAGCCTGCGATATCGCTCCTTTCGGGCGATGCGGTGGATCTCCATCGTATATTTCTGCTACTGCACCCACACCGTATTGCGTCATTACTCCGTCAAAACCTTTTACGATTTTTCGGATAAAATTAGCTCCTGACTTCCCATGAAGCTTAATATATCCTTCGACAAAATGCCCAAGCGGCCAAACCCATACAGTTCCATTATGATACGCTTCGTCTCTGCTGATCTGATCCCCAAAGTAATAGCCCTTGTATGCGGGGTCATCTGGAGAAAGTGAGCGCACCCCTCTTGTGGTAAGGAGCTTTGCTTTGGCTGTCTCAAGAACTTGATCACATTTATCATCACTGAGCATAAGGTAAGGCAATGAGGTCGCAAAAATCATATTTGGTCTGATAGACCAGTCTTTTTCTTCCCCATTCACACAATCTGCCAAATGGCCATATTCATCTGACCAAAACGTTTTCTCGAAAGTTTCCTTGATCTTTGTAGCATAATCTACTGCCTTTTCATCACCGGTCAATTCATGGTAAAAGCAAAGTGCGTTGTACCAAAGAGCCTGAATTTCCACCGGGCAACCAGCTCGCTGGGTAACAGGCCCGTCGGGAGTCACCGCATCCATCCAGGTAAGTGCCTTCCCTTCCTCGCCTCCGAAGACTAGTCCATTTTCCTGGACATGGATATTGAAGTCTGTGCCAGCGATATAGCCATCGATGATTCCCTTCATTTTTCCGAGGTATCGATCTTTAATCGTTTTACTGTCTCCAGTATAGATTACATATTGTTGTAATGCCCAGAAATACCATAATGGGGCGTCAATAGAATTCATATTAGTAGTCACTCCGCTTCCCACATTAGGAAAAAGAGGGCCTCGAAGGTCACGGGACATCGTGTCCATGATATCCAAGAAGGTTTTGGGATTGCCAGTGGCAAGTGTAAGGCCTGGAGCTGCCACAAAGGTGTCTCTTCCCCACCAGCCAAACCATGGGTACCCGGCTATAACTCTTGTGTCTCCATCACGCTGCCTAATAAATTGACCAGCCGAGTTTTTGAGACAGTTTATAAAATTACTTCTTGGAATTCTCCTTGCGATTTCTTTCTCAAAAGCACTTTGACGTGTTTTCGGGTCAGCCTCTGTCAGTCCAGCTGAAAATATGACAGATTCGCCTTTTTCAATCTCAAACTCGAAATATCCCGGAACATACAAGTCTTCTTGATAATTATAGCCTCGCTCCCGCTCCAAGATATATTCTATATTATAATACCAATCGGGGGCTGGGACAAATTCTACTTTCTTAGATACCTGTAAATAAAGCGGGTCGTATTTTTCGTAAAGATGGAAAACAGCTCCATTTGAAGCCTTCTTGTATTTCTTATTTATATCTGTGTTTGCTTTACAGAGGTCATGATATCCTCTAAATGCCAAAAAAGGTTGGATCCGTATTTTAGTGGGTGAATGTGCATCCAGCAGCGTGTATCGAATCATGAGGCGATCTCGGTTGGTATCCAAGATCAATTCTTTTTGCAAGAGTACTCCCCCCACACGATAGGTCAGTTTTGGGATGGGTTCAGAATCAAAATCCTCTAGGTATTTATGGCCTCTTGGAGAATAGTTTCCCGGGAATTTACTGATACCCAAATTAAAACTTGCCCCATGCTGGATCACTGTTTCGTGAACTGTGGATAGCATGACATGGCTTTGGGAGTCGATTTGAGGCTGAGGTACCACTAGCAATCCGTGGTATTTGCGGGTGTTGCAGCAAATGATCGAAGTACTGGTGTATGCCCCAGAACGATTGGATCTGATGATCTCTCTTTCGAGGGAATAGTTCAGATTGATTAATTGTGTTTTATCAAAATGGATATAACTCATGCGGGAAAAATTCTATGTCGTTAAAAATAGAGTTTTGCACCGACAAGAAAAATGAAATGGAAAAAAATAAAGGTTATGTTTCCATAACCTTTATTTTTTGTAGTGATATTCAAGAATGAATCGCCTCTTTTTGGATTTCTTCGAAATTTCTTAGCGATTCTTCGAATTTCATCAAGTAGCTTTTTGCCATTCTGATATTGATAGGTTTTACTTGAGGAAATTTGGGAGAAGTTTTGAACAAAGTAAACATCTGAAGTTGGTTTAGTTCTGGCAGGGTTTATCAAATGCTGTGCCAACAGAAGCTCAAGTAATACGCTGTTAATAACAAAGCCCCTCAACAAGGAGGGGCTGTTTTGGGTGAAAGACCGGGTTCGAACCGGCGACCTCTGGATCCACAAACCAGCGCTCTAACCAGCTGAGCTACAATCACCATTTATACATCTGGACTGGTTTCTTCCAAACGGTCTGCAAAAGTAATAATTAAGCTGAATCAGCGCAAGATGATTATTAAAATTTTATAGAAAAATTAAGTCGCTCACCTTTTTTCTCTTCATGGAATGTACCGTTTTCGTACGCTAAATGTCCAGAAACGACTGTGTGTGTGACTTTTGACTGGAATATATGTCCTTCGAAAGGAGACCAGCCACATTTAGATAAAATATTTTCTTTGGCAACTTTCCATGGATTAGTTAAGTCCACTAATACCAAATCGGCATAATAACCCTCTCTTATGAATCCTCTTTCCTTGATATGAAATAATGTCGCTACGTTATGACACATTTTCAGCGCAATTTTCTCTAAGCTGATTTTACCTTGGTGATAGAAGTCAAGCATGGCGACCAAGCTGTGTTGATTTAATGGGCCACCGGATGGAGCTTTGGTGTAAATCTGAGCCTTCTCTTCTAATGTATGAGGGGCATGATCTGTGGCGACTACATCGATGGTGCCGTCAAGCATTGCATTAAAAATGGCCTCCCGGTCTTTAGCTGTTTTTACCGCAGGATTCCATTTGATCAGGTTTCCTTTAGTTTCATAATCTGACTCAGAAAACCACATATGGTGGATACAGGCTTCAGCAGTTACTTTCTTTTCTTCCAATGGAATAGTATTGGTGAAAAGCTCCAATTCTTTTGCGGTACTGATATGAAGGATGTGAAGGCGAGTGCCGTATTTTTTTGCCATTGCCACGGCTCTGCTGGAAGCGTCGTAGCATGCCTCCTCGGATCTGATTTTTGGGTGAAATTTCACTGGGATATCATCTCCATAGATAGATTTGAACTCATCTAGATTGGCTTTGATGATGTTGTCGTTTTCGCTATGGATGGCAATGATCGCTTTGCACTGTTTAAATATTTCTTCTAAGGATTCAATGTTGTCCACCACCATGTTTCCAGTGGAAGAGCCTTGGAAAATCTTTAAACCACACACTTCTTCGAAATCAACCTTCATGATCTCATCTAAGTTGCTGTTTGTCGCCCCCATGAAAAAAGAATAGTTGGCCAAAGAAACTTCTGATGCTCTGGCGTATTTCTGCTCTAGAAGTTCTACGGTAGTTGCCTGCGGAATAGTATTTGGCATTTCCATATAGGATGTAGTGCCGCCAGCCACGCCAGCTTTGGACTCTGTGTAGATCTCAGCTTTGTGGGTAAGACCTGGCTCTCTGAAGTGTACCTGATCATCAATTAATCCCGGGAAAAGATGTTTTCCTTTTGCATTGATATATGTGTCAGCCTTCTCCCCACTGAGATCTTTCCCCAGTTTTGAAATTCTTCCATTTTCTACTAACACATCACCCGGACTTATCCGGCCTTCATTGACTATATTTGCACCGGTGATCAGAATACTTTTCATCTTTACTCCTTTTAGGATTTTACTAGTTCAACCAAAATTAACGAATCATGAGCAATGAGGCCTCAACTTTTGAAGCATTTAAGCTAAATCGACAGCTATTGAATGCCGTGGCGGATGCGGGCTATGTTCATCCTACGCCTATTCAGGAAAAGGCTATCCCACTTGCACTTGCCGGTCATGATGTATTAGGGATAGCTCAGACAGGAACAGGAAAGACCGCTGCTTATGTGTTGCCTCTTCTCATGAAGGTAAAGTATGCGCAAGGTGATCATGCGAGAGCTGTGATTTTAGCACCTACTCGTGAACTGGTGATGCAGATCGAAGAGGTAGTGCTGCAAATGGCAGCAAATACCGATTTGAGGATGGTTGCCCTATATGGTGGTTTGGGGCCAAAAACTCAGATTGAAATTCTGGAGAAAGGTGTTGATATTATTGTTTCTACACCGGGAAGATTTCTGGATATCTATAGAAAAGGTAAAATCCTGACCAAGGAAATTAAAACCTTGGTCTTGGATGAAGCCGACAAAATGATGGATATGGGCTTTATGCCTCAGATCAGGTCGATCTTGGAAATTATCCCTATCAAGAGGCAGAATTTACTTTTTTCAGCCACGTTTGGAGAACGCATCGACAGATTTGCTGCGGAATTTCTTGAGTTTCCGGAGCGGGTAGAAGTGACTCCACAGGCTACTACTGCTGAGACAATTGGGCAACTGAAATACTTGGTGCCAAATATCCGGACCAAACTCAACCTTCTTGCGCATCTGTTTAAAAATGAGGAGGTTAATAGAGCTATTATTTTTACCAGATCAAGAAGAAATGCGGAAGAGGTTTTTGCATTTTTAAATAATCGGAACTTCGGCGAAGTCAGAGTAATTCATGCCAATAAGGGGCAGAATACTAGAATCAATTCCATCGAAGATTTCAAAGGAGGAGATGTTCGGATTCTTGTTGCTACGGATGTAGCTTCCAGAGGATTGGATGTGACGATGGTTTCTCACGTGATCAACTTTGATGTGCCGCTTATCTATGAGGATTATGTTCATAGAATAGGCAGAACGGGCAGAGCTGAGAAAGAAGGCAAGGCAATCAGTTTTGTCAACCCTGCAGAAACCTATCACTTCGATAAGATCGAGGAGATCATCCGAATGAAAGTGGAGGAAGCAGAAATACCTTCCGAAGTGGATGTGACGGCAACACCTTTTGAGGAGAAGCAAGCTTATGCACGAGAACTTGATCGTTTGCTGCAAAAAGATAATCCTGATTATAAGGGAGCATTTCATGAGAAGAAAGAGTTTAAAAAACCGAATGCACACCTAGAGCAACAGGAGAAAGAGAAAAAGCGTGGAAATAAAAACTCCAAAGCCAAAACCAATAGAAATCAGCTGAAGACAAAGCACCAGAAGAATAAAGGTAAATAAGCTTAAAATTCATAGAGCCTTACTCTTGCTTACTGCATAAAATGAAAAACCCGATTCATGACGAATCGGGTTTTTCTATATCAAGCTACAGATGTCTAGCTACTCGCTACTTATTTTGTCCCATAAAATCGACCACAAAGTAGCTCATCACGCGTACGCCTAAAACAAATCCACTTTCATCAATATAAAAGCCTGGCGTGTGGTGAGATGGAGTGGTAATTGGATCGCCGCCTTTTTTCATTCCTCCAAGTCTGATAAATAGGCCTGGCTTTTCTCTCTGGAAGAAGCTGAAATCTTCCGCTCCTGTCACTGGATCCATATAAATCACATTCTCTTTGCCTGCAGCAGCCTCTAATGTTGGAATCATATCTTTGGTCAGTTCAGTGTCATTTACTGTAGAAGGATAAAGTTTCTCGATTTTCAGATCTACTGTAGCTCCAGCACTTGCTGCGATATTTGTTACTATCTCCGTGATACGCTTTTCTACTAAGGCTTGCTGCTCATTACCAAAAGTTCTTACAGTACCTATCATCTTTACTTCCTCTGGGATAATATTATGACGAATACCGCCATGAATAGCGCCTATTGTTACTACAGCCGGGTTTTGAGTGACATTTACACTTCTGGAAAGAATGGTCTGCAATCCCATGATGATCTGCGAGCTGGTCACTATTGGGTCCACGCTAGACCAAGGGTAAGCTCCATGGGCTTGTACTCCTTTTACCGTAATCTCTAAATTATCGACTGCCGCCATCGCAGGGCCAGTACGATAGCCTATCTTTCCGACTTCCATTTGCGAAGCGATATGTAAGCCAAAAACAGCATCTACATCGTCCATCACGCCCTCTTTTACCATAAGTTCAGCGCCAGCTATTTCAGCGTCATATACGCCTTCCTCAGCTGGTTGGAAAATGAACTTCACAGTGCCTTCCAGGTCATTCTTCATGCTGGCGAGAACTTCCGCCACTCCCATAAGGATAGCTATATGTGAATCGTGACCACAGGCATGCATTACACCTGTTTCCTGGCCATTGTAAGTAGCGGTGTTTATAGATTTGAATGGTAGGTCATTTCGTTCGGTTACTGGAAGCGCATCCATATCTGCGCGAAGTGCTACGGTAGGGCCAGGCTTTCCGCCTTTCAAAATGCCAACTACTCCTGTAACTGCTACGTTTTCAGTTACTTCTATTCCAAGCGAGCGAAGATGATCTGCGACTTTCTTTGCTGTACGAAATTCCTGATTTCCCAACTCTGGATGCATATGAAAGTCTCGGCGCCACTCGATCACCTTAGGTTCTATTGAATTTGCCTTGGAGTCGATAGCTGGACGGAGTTCGGATTGAGCGAAAAGCGTTGCTGTACCTATAAGCATAGCAACAAGTAGTAGGGGTAGAAAAAGTTTTTTCATGGTTGGTGGTTTTGTCATGTTGTTATTCAAATTTAGAAAATTGTGTTAATGCTCAAGCTTTTTTTGGTGGGAATAGAAAGTAAACACTTTGCGTAAAAGAACTTTTTCACCTCAAATGCTTTTGTACTGTAAATCATTTGAACAAGTATCTATGAAACTTAATAATCAAATCGCAGTAGTAACTGGCGTGAGTAAAGGAATAGGGCTGGAAGTAGTCAAATTGTTAATTGAAAAAGGAACGATTGTCGCGGGATGGGGGAGAAATGCTCCGGATTTTCAGCATGATAATTTCCACTTTTTCACCTGTGACGTTTCTAAGGAAGATTCTGTGGAAAAAGCTTTTCAGCAAACTACGAGTAAATTAGGTTCGGATATTAGAGTACTTATCAATAATGCTGGTTTTGGAGTTTCGGGTAAATTCGAAGAAATGTCTTCGGAAGATTGGAAATCCATGTTTGACACGAATGTTCATGGATTGTTTTATGTGAGCAAAAGACTTATTCCTGCTATGAAAGCTGCTGACGAAGGACATATTTTAAATATCGCATCAATCGCTGGATTGAATGGAGTAGCCAATTTTGCAGGATACGTAGGGACAAAGCACGCTATACGCGGGATTTCCCATTCCATGTATATGGAGCTTAGAGATTTTGGAATCAAAGTTTCGACTATTTATCCGGGTTCTACACAGACTAATTTCTTCGATGATATAGAAGGCGCCAATGCGAATGAAAATATGATGCGACCTCAGGATGTGGCTCAGACTATTGTCCAAACATTAGAAACTCACCCGAATTATTTCGTGGCAGACGTGGAATGCAGACCTCTGAGACCGAAAGGCAAGAAGTAAGAAAATCCTCTTTTGAAAATGTAATCCATAGCATCTATAAGTCATAATTTGAGCCTTATAGGTATTTTATTTTGGAAGCGTCTCATCATTTTCTATAACGGTGATGATCTTTTAGCAGGTTTTCAACTTGTTTTGACTGAGTTAAGTGTTTTCTTTAAAATCGAGCATGACTCAAAGCGACACACAGTGGGATGATTATAATCCATGCGAGATTCCACCTGCTTGACGGCAGTCAGGTGTGACCATTAAAAATCAATTATAAACACATGAAAAAAACAAATTTGATTATTCTTCTTACCGTGTTAATAGGTGGTGCGGTGTATATGGGTTATTTGTCTCAAATGGGCAATTCCGTTGAAGCTGCAACATTTACAGCCCCAAGTACTCTTCCTGACTTTACGTTGAATGATGTAAATGGAGAGTCAAAGTCAATTCATCAGTTGGCAGGAAAAAAGCCCACGCTATTCATCTATTTCAATTCCACCTGTCATTTATGTCAAGATGAATTGGGTTCTATTTCGAAGAGAATAGATGAGTTTAAGGACTATAACATCATTTTAACTACTGTGCAGCCTAGGGAGGAAATGATAGGATTTGTAGATGGGCTAGGGATTAAAAATAAAGACAACGTTCATTTTTTACTTGATTCGGAAATGCAGGTTGCTTCTTTCTACCAAATTAGAAGCTTACCTTCTATCTTTTGTTACAATGCTGAAAAGCAGTTGATAGCAGAATACGTAGGGATTACCGAAATAGATCTTTTGCTTGAGAAATTGGCGCAAGTAAATTAGGCTTTGAAGTAGTACTTAGATTGGTGTAAAAACCATTTCCAAGCTGGTATCACAGAAATTTCTTCGAAACTGTCTTCCTGATTATATGTGATGATGAAGCCGGAGCTAAGTCCTGTTTCCTTCATCGCGTCTTTGATGCCCTTAACTTCCCTATCGAGGTTGTCCGGAGTTAATTCCCAGCAGACCTGAACTGCACCGATTATTTCTTCATTCCATTTGATGAGAAAATCACATTCAGAGTTTTTGGATTTGTAATAATGAATTGTATTGAATGATCTTCGCAGATGTAAATACACGAAATTCTCAAGCCTTCTTCCCAAATCCTTACTAAAGGAGAGGGAATTTGCGGAAGCCAGTGCCGGATCAACGCAAAAGGCTTTTTTTGGATTAGCTACTTGCTTTCGGATGGATTTAGAATACATCGGGATCAAGTCAAATAGGTAACTTTCTTCTAGGTAATCACAGTAATTAATCAGTGTTCGCACAGATTTGATTTCCAGCAGTTGTGCCATTTTAGAATAACTGAATTCCTTTGCTACGTTGGATGCTAGGAAAACTCCCAATCGAATCAGTTGAGTTTCATTGGAGATATTTCTTCTGACAGCCACATCCCGAGTCAAGATATCCCGCATCAATGTTCTCAAGTATTCCTGATCTAAGCTTTGCAAATATTCAGGAAATCCTCCTAGCTGGAAGTAGGATTCGAAACTTGCTTCTTCCGGCACCAACCCTTTATAGCTTAAAAACTCTGTATAGCTGAAAGGGAACAGCTCTATTTGTTTGTATCTGCCGGTAAGTCTTGTTCCTAGTTCTCGGCTGAGCATGCTGGCATTGGACCCTGTGATGTAAAGCGGCTGACCTTTTTCATGTAGCGAACGTGCAAAAACCTCCCAGCCTACTATCCATTGAAGTTCATCTAAGAGTATGATAGTTTTTCCAAACTCATTTCTTAACTCTTCAAGCTTTGGGAAATCGGTTGGCTCAAAGTCTACCAGTCTAGGATCCTCAAAATTCAGATAAAGTCCAGATTGGTTTTCGGAAAAGGTATTCCGTATCAAAATACTTTTTCCACAGCGTCTTACCCCGCTTACTATCATGATTTGATTCGTGTAATCGGGTAGGCTTTCCTCTCTTGCTATCAGTGACTTTTGAAGAAAATTCTCATTTTGATCTAAGATTATTTCTCCAAGTGTTTGCTTTTGTACCATTTAAGTATCTGTAAATCAATGTAAATATAATATCTTGTATTTATAATACAAGATATCGTGTATTCTAAATACAAGATATTCTAAAAAAGGATGGGGTTGGAAAGAGAATTGTCGAAGATGTAATCACTTCCAAAAGCGATTCAACTAATGAAAACTCTATTTTTTCCTTACTTTTGATTGACTAAAAAAGCCACATGTCACTCGAAGTATCCAAACTCACCAAACTGTACGGAAATCAAAAAGCACTTGATGACGTGTCTTTTTTTACTACTCCCGGAAGGATTCTTGGATTCTTGGGGCCAAATGGTGCAGGGAAATCCACGATGATGAAAATCATTACCGGGTTTTTGTCAGCAGATTCCGGGGATGTGAAAGTGATGGGGAAGGACCCGATACATTTTCCCACGGAAGTGAGTCGATTGATAGGATACTTACCGGAGCACAATCCCCTTTATCTCGATATGTTTGTACGGGAATTTTTGGAATTCTCTGGAGGACTGTATGGGTTGTCAGGGCAAATATTAAAATTGAGAACCAGGGAAATGCTTAATCGCACCGGCCTTGAGCCAGAGCAGCACAAGAAAATAGGGCAGCTTTCCAAGGGATATCGGCAGCGGGTAGGTTTGGCTAGAGCGTTGATTCATGATCCCCAAGTGATTATTCTGGATGAACCGACCACCGGTCTTGACCCTAATCAGTTGGTGGATATCAGAAGCCTGATTCAAGAAGTTGCTAAAGACAAAACGCTGATTCTTTCCACACACATTATGCAGGAAGTAGAGGCAATTTGCCATGATGTAGTCATCATCAATAAGGGCAAGATTCTAGCTTCAGATTCGCTTTCAAATTTGAAGTCGAATGCGAATGAGACTATTTTAATACTGGAAACTGAGGAAGATTTGGAGCTTGAGTGGTTCGTAAATGTAGGTCAAGTTGATTTTGGTGCAAAAGGACAAATCGAATTGCTTATTTCCGCAGCAGATCCTGCTATAGCTAGAAAAGCCATCATTCAGATTCTACATGAGCGCTCACTGAACTTGGTCAGTCTCAATCAAAGTAAAAAAACGCTGGAATTAATTTTCCGGGAAATCACCAACGCCTAACTATGAAAATGAGCATGTCGAATTCGACACACGGAGTGATGATTATCCGTAATGCGAGATTCTCCCGATCCGCCGCGGCGGACGGGACGGGCTATCCCGTTTCCTTCGTCACGGGACAGGTTATGGCCTTAGAAAAACAAATTATAGACACATGAAAAGCCTCTTTCTAAAAGAAATAAATGCCTTTTTCGGAAGCCTTTTAGGTTACCTCGTTTTAGCGTTGTTTCTAGTAGCGATAGGTCTGATCGTCTGGGTTTTTCCAGAAAGCAGCGTGCTCGAATATGGCTTTGCGGATCTGGAAGCACTGTTTACTTATACTCCTTATGTATTTACGTTTCTTGTTCCAGCGCTTTCCATGCGAGCAATTGCTGATGAGCGGAAAACCGGAACCTGGGAACTGCTAAGAACTTCACCACTTTCTTTGGTGCAAATCGTTCTGGCCAAATACTCCGCCTTGCTTTGTCTGGTTCTCGTGGCACTTCTGCCTACGCTACTCTATTTCTACAGCATCATACAGCTTGGCAATCCAATTGGCAACCTAGATCAGGCAGGCTTTTTTGGCTCTTGGATAGGCTTGCTTATGATCGGAGCAGTTTTCGCGGCAGTAGGCTTGTTTGCAAGTTCTCTGACGTCCCAGCAGGTTGTAGCTTTCGTGTTAGGTGTATTTCTATGCTTTATTCTTTATTTTGGATTCTCTGCTTTGGCGGACATGCAGCTTGGCAGTATTTCCTATTGGGCAGAAGATCTTAGCCTTAGTTATCATTATATCAATCTGAGCAGGGGAGTTATTTATTCAGCAGATTTATTTTTTTTATTCGGCATGATTTGGTTGTTTTTGGGTGGGTCGATTTTGGTTTTGAGAAATAAATGAAAAACATGGCCTTACATATCGCAAAGCCTTGGTTATTCTTTTTTGGGGGAATTCTACTGTTTGTATTGTTGGCTCACTTCCTCGATTTCCGAATTGACCTTACGGAGGAAAAACGCTATTCTCTTCATCCTGCAACTGAGAAAGTGCTTTCTGAAATCACCGAGCCTCTTCATGTGGAGATTCTTTTGGTGGGAGAAAATCTTCCGGGTGGCATGCGGCGTTTGCAAAAATCCATTGAAGAAACAGTTCGGACGTTCAATGCCTATAGTCCTGAAAAAATAACCTATTCTTATTTTGATCCTTTGAGTTTGCCAGAAAGCGAGGGTGGTGATTTTATTTTGTTATTGTCAGAATATGGGATTAATCCGACAAATTTGTCCGTGCTGAGAAGTTCTGGCCAACAAGAGCAGCTGATTTTCCCTGGGATTTTGGTCAGCAATGCCGAATATGAAACAGGTGCCTTAGTACTGAGCGGTGAACGAGGAATGGGGCAGGATCAGATTCTCAATCAGTCAATAGAAAACCTAGAATTTGAGCTCAGCAATGCTATTCGAAAGTTAATTTCTCCTGAGTCATCATCCATCGCAATGATCATGGGGCACGGGGAAATGGGGTCAGATGAAGGGTTCGGAATGGTCGAAGCGTTGGACGGAGAATTTGAGCTTTTCAAAGTACCACTAGAGCAAGCCAATACTCCTGCAGACTTGGCTGGGTTTAAGATGGTTTTTATCCTAGGACCAAAAGAAAGTTATACTGAGCGGGAGGTTTACTTGCTGGATCAGTATGTGATGGGCGGAGGGAATCTAGTGGTATTATTAGACGGAGTGGCGGTGGAAATAGAGAATGCGGGTGGGGAAGGAACTTTGGCTATGCCTGTTGAATTGGGCTTGGACAACATGCTATTCCGTTATGGAATCCGTGTAAATAAGGATCTGATTCAGGATTTGAGCTTTGGCTACATTCCTGTGATGGGCGGAAACTTTGGAGATCAGCAACAAATGGTTCCGCTGCCTTGGCCCTTTTATATCCTGGCAGGAAGGATGCAGGAGCATGCCATTACCAAGGGATTAGATGTGGTCGAATTTCGTTTTGCGAGCAGCTTGGATACTGTCAAGGCCGAAGGTATCATCAAAACTCCATTGATCTTCAGCTCAGATTTGACACGGATATTGCCTGCTCCCGCCCGTGTAGCTTTTGTAGATATGGAACAGAAGCCCGATGTGACGCAGTTTGGATTGAAAAATCTGCCCCTTGCATATTTGTTGGAGGGGGAATTTACTTCCTTATTTAAGAACCGTTTTTTACCGGATGGCTTTGTACAAACAGATTTTAAAGATTCAGGTAATGGAAAAGTGGTTGTGATCGGAGATGGGGATGTATTTCAATCTCAGACCAGCTTGGAGAGCGGTGCGCCTTTGGAATTGGGAGAAGATCCATTTAGTCAAACGACTTTTGCGAATAAACTTTTTCTGAAAAATCTAGTCCAGTATCTTGCTGATCCAGAGGGTATCATTGCATCTCGTACGCGTACATTCCAGATTCGCCCATTGAATAAGGTGAAGATTGCCCAGGAAAAGACCTTTTGGCAAGGATTAAATGTAGTGGTTCCGATTATTGTATTGGTGATTTTTGGAGGGATGGTCTGGTGGATTCGTAAGAATAAATACAGCAAAAAAATAAACCAGCCTAAAAAATAGCATCTATTTCAATAATTTTCCAGAGAATCATTTATACGGGGGTTCGAATTAGAATTTATTTATAAATTTACCCCCATTCAAAAGTAAAAATAAAATAAGCCCTACGATATGAAATTTATTGTTTCCTCTTCTGCCTTATTAAAGCAGCTTTCGGCTATCAACGGTGTGGTGACAACCAATCCCGTAGTGCCAATTTTAGAAAATTTTCTTTTTGAGATCAAAGAAAGTCTATTGACCATTACCGCATCTGACTTGCAGACTTCCATGATTACAGAAATCGGCGTGGAGGCTAAAGAAGATGGCAATATCGCGGTGCCAGCAAAGATTTTGATGGAGACCTTGAAAAATCTTCCTGAGCAGCCAGTTACATTCAGCATTGACCACGACACCTATGCTGTTGAAATCAGCTCTGACAATGGGCGCTACAGATTGGCAGGTGAGAATGCTACTGATTTTCCGAAAATCCCGACCGTAAGCAACGCTACTTCTGTGGATATGTCCACTGAGGTGCTTTCTTCCGCTGTTTCTAATACCATCTTTGCCACTAGTTCAGACGAACTTCGCCCTGCGATGACGGGTGTTTACATCAATCTAAGTCCAACCAATACTACTTTCGTAGCTACTGACGGACATAGACTGGTGCGGTACAGAAGAGTGGATATTGCATCTCAGGAGGCGGCTACATTGATCATCCCTCGTAAGGCGTTGAACTTGTTGAAGTCAACTTTGCCTTCTGAAAACCTTCCGGTGACTGTAGAATTCAATCAGTCTAATGCTTACTTCAACTTCAATAACATCAAGATGATTTGTCGTCTGATCGATGAGCGTTTCCCTGATTACGAAAATGTGATCCCTGCGGAAAACCCTAATGTGATGACTATTGACCGTCAGGAATTGTTAAGCTCACTTCGTCGTATTGCAATCTATGCGAACAAAACTACCCATCAGGTGAGGTTGAAATTGACAGGTAGTGAATTGATGATTTCTGCAGAAGATCTTGATTTCTCCAACGAAGCAAATGAGCGGCTTTCCTGTGACCACGACGGAGAGGATATCGAAATTGGTTTCAATGCAAAATTCTTGGTAGAAATGCTTAATAACCTTTCTTGCAAAGAGGTTAGCTTGAAGTTCTCCGCACCCAACCGTGCGGGTTTGATCCTTCCTGCTGAGCAAGACGAAAACGAAGACATCCTCATGCTGGTGATGCCAGTAATGTTAAATAATTACGTATAACAACCACAAACTATAAAACGAAAAGCCCGGGAGATTTCTTCGGGCTTTTTTTTGTGAAATAGCCGCAAAGAGCACGAAGAAGGCACAAAGAAAAATGAGATACATTTAGAGTTCTTTGGAAAAAAATATTTGCGGAGTCTGGCAGTCTGAGGTAGTCTAGGACTGTAAAAATTTGGATAAACCTTCGTGCCTTCTTTGTGGCTATATTAACAACTCACTTCTTGTTCGCGTCACGTAGCGACTTTAAGTATAATCCTTCTACCCGCTCTCTGGCCCAAGGCGTTTTTCGAAGAAATTTCAAGCTGGAATTCACCGAAGGATCATGTGTGAAGCAACGGATAGTAATGCGCTCACCGAGTTCTTCCCAGCCGTAAAATTCAACTAGATGCTCGACTATAGCTGCGAGTTTGATTCCGTGAAGAGGATTATTGGGTTGGGGTTCCAAAATGGAATATAAAATGAGTGAATTTAAAATTATGAATTCTTTATTACTTGTTAATTATTTCCTCTCTATAAAATCCCAGAGATTTCCATATAAATCCTTAAAAACTGATACCGTTCCAAATGCTTCCTCAGAGGGTTCTCGGATGAATTCTACGCCTTTTGCAGTGTAATTATGATAATCTCTGTAGAAATTGTCGGTGTACAAAAAGAGAAAAACTCTTCCTCCAGATTGAAAGCCAATTTGATTTCGCTGGAGTTCATCAGTAGCTTTTGCCAGTAATAATTGGCAGGATGAACCTGGGGGACAGACTCGTATCCAGCGTTTTGTATCGCTGAGATGTGTGTCTTCTACCAATTCAAATCCCAAGGTTTGTGTATAATATTCTATTGCCTCATCGTAATCCCTAACCAAAATTGCGATTTGTCCGAGTTGTTGTTTCATGTGTTTATAATTGACTTTCAAGGGCCATAACCTGTCCCGTGACGAAGGAAACGGGATGGATTTGGCATTATGGATAATCATCCCAATGCGTGTCGCCTTTGATATGCTCGATTTCTTAAAAGTAAATAAAAACCGCCCCACAGAATCAGTTGGTCCAAGCAGTATATTAACCTTCGTTTTGGAGCTGGTTCCTTACCTTCTCCAGGACAATTTTAATATCTTCTATACTTTCCCACTCCCGACCTTCATCACCATGTTCTATGCCTACATATTCATGAAAATCATGTGCTAGTATAAGCTTCATCATTTTAGGATAATCCAATGGGTATTGATTGCCTTTGTCATCCCAAACTGTGGGCTTCAGACTTACTCCTTTAGCACTTGGCATCAATTCATCCACACCAAGGTAGGAGTCATAGGAAATGTCCTTCCCGTCCACATTGGTGATTCTGAAATTGCCGAAATCAGGCAGTGTTCCCGCTCGGGGATGATTAGTTTTAGCAATCATTTCTGCCAGCCATTTTCCATTGCTTGAGAATCCGCCGTGATTCTCGATCAAAACATTGATATCAAAGTCATCTGCAAATTCACAAAGTTCATGCAAGCCTGCACTGGCAAGATCACTGGACGATTTGTAATCTTGTTCAGACGTACTCCATGGGATAGACGAGTAGGCATTTACCCGGATTGAATGACATCCTAAGAACTTGGCCGCTTCTACCCACTTTTTGTGATTCTCCACAGTTTGTGCCCGCTCTTCAGCTGTCGCCGCACCCAGCATACCTTCCCCATCACACATGATCAGAACAGACCGTATCCCTTCGCCATCGGCACGGGTTTTCATTTCCTTCAGATAGGCCATGTCTTGGGCTTTGTCTTTGAAAAACTGATTGACATATTCTATGGCTTCGATTCCAGCTTTTTTGGTGAGTATGGGGAAGTCCAAGTGATCCATTTTTCCAGCGAAAAGCTGCTTGTTCAGAGACCATTCCGCAAGGGATATCTTAAAAAGATGATCGGCTTTACCTGATGAAAAAGCCATTTGTGGCATTCCTAGGCCAATTGCAGCAGTAGCAAGCCCAGCTGATTTGAGAAAATTTCTTCTGTTATTCATGGTGATTTTTTGTGAAAGGGTAAATTGGATTTTATGGTTGACAGGAGACTCTATTTCATTGTTCTAACAGGAAATACGGGGATTGAATACGCTCTTAAATCTCCCAGCCTTTTCTATATTCTCTTGTTAGGAATTTATTTGCTTCTATATCATTGGTAATCTCCAAAGTAGAAGCATCAAAATCCACCTTTTTTCTTGCTCTTAAAGCTACTGCGCCAAGATTGATGGTATCTGTGATGGTCTGCGCACGGATGAAGCTACCTGGGGTTTGCTTTCCTGCTTGGATTGCTTCCACCCATGCCGAAGTATTCCGCTCTACATTGTCAGAATCGATTCGCTCAGATGCTGGCCTGTCGGCCATTTTGCTTTCTGGAAGTAGCACAGGGTTTTCTCCTCTGAATCCTCCTAATATTTTGCCCTTCGTTCCCACAATCATTAAGCCTTCCTCAGGCGTGTCTTTGCCGTCCACTTCCAGTTCCTCTGGGGCAAATGGCTTCATGCCTCCATCATACCAGATTAGATCAAAAGCAGGTAGAGAAGCTTGCTGAGGGAATTGCCATTTGATCATACAGCTGGCAGGAAAAGCCACATCATTGTCAACCCATTGATAGACTCCATTTATTTCTTCCCGGGTGGTAGTTCCGTATGCTTTGGCGTTTAGAGGAGATTTAGTGATGCCCAGAGTTTCAAAAAGCGGAAAGAGACTATAATGTCCCATATCTGCTACCGAACCCCCGCCGAAGTCATACCAGCCCCGAAAAACATTGTGTGTGTAATTTTTGTGGTAATCCATATCAGGAACAGGACCCAGCCAAAGATTCCAATTGAATCCCTCAGGGATGGTTTCTATGCCTGTCGGCCGCTTGGTCCATTGCTGCCAAACTGGTCTATAAGACCAATTGTGTATCTCTTTCAGTTCACCGATTAACCCGGCATCCAGCCAAGCTTTGATCTGACGATATTCAGGACGATCCGACCAAGCAAGCAAGTGCGTAATCACTCCGCTTGATTTCGCTTTTTCTATCACTTTTCTTCCTTCAAGTAGTCTATTGGAAATAGGCTTATGCGTCACCACGTGTATTCCTTGGTTCATAGCTGCTATGGCGATGGAAGCATGGGTATGATCGGGAGTCATTATTTTGACTGCGTCAATTCCTTTTTCCTTTGCAAAAAGCTCTTGAAAATCCTCGTAGGACGCACAGTCTTTGTATGTTCCCGAGGGGTTGTTTTTTGAATAATATTTTTCCACATAGGCCTGGCCCACGTCTCTTCCACCGGCAATTCCATTTGTATTGCTCCACCAAGTATCATCACCAAGTGTGTTGCGGATATCATCCCGGATCCCAAAAGGTGACCAGTCAATGTAATTTTCCGAGTATTTATTTGCATCGCACACAGCAACTACCCGAACTTTTGGGTTTTGTAAAAGACCCCCCATTTCTCGAAGACCCTGCGTACCACAACCAATATTGGCAACGGTGATTTGGTCGGAGGGAGGAATCTTTCCTAGGCCTGCAATGACATTGGATGGTACGATGGATATGGATGCAGCAACGGTGGCTGCTGAACCAAGAAACTCTCTTCTGTTCAAATTCTTAATGGGAGCCATATATTGGATTTATGGAGTTTGGCTTTTAAGTTACCAAAGCTAGCTTTCATTCCAAAGAACTTTGCTTTCATAAGTAATAATGGAAAATTATCTATGGTTATTGGTCAAGATCATATACAGAAGGTTTTAATTTTTGGGTTAAATAGAATATCTTGGGTTGTTCAAATCCATCTATATATGAAGTATTTACTATCTTTTTCGCTTCTTTCATTTCTGTTTTTTTCCTGCCAAAAGGAGTCGAATTCTGATGTGGTAATAGAATATCCTGAGCGTCCTAATATCCTTTGGATTGTGAATGAGGATATGTCGCCAGAGCATTTGGGCGTATATGGAGGTACTGGCGGGCATACGCCCGTTTTGGACACGCTGGCTAAGGCTGGAGTTCTCTTTACAAATGCCTTTTCTACTGCAGGGGTGTGTGCACCAAGTCGTGCAGCACTTATTACAGGTGCATATCAAACATCGATTGGTGCAATGCATATGCGTACTCTTTCTTTTTCGGCTGCAGGCGGGGATAATTACCCTCCGGATCATAAATCCTATTCAGCAGTGATTCCTGAAGGAATGCATGGATTTCCTGAATACCTACGCATGGCTGGCTATTATACCAGCAACAATGTGAAGGAGGATTACCAGTTTGTCGCGCCTGGTACGATGTGGGATGAGAGTAGTAATACCGCTCATTGGAGAAATCGTAAAGATCCAGGCCAACCATTTTTCTCAATTTTCAATTATACCACGACTCATGAATCTCAAGTATGGGCAAGGGAAAATGAGGATTTGCTGATTGATCCGGCAGGTGTGACGGTGCCGCCAGTGTATCCTGATGATTCCATTACACGAAGGACCTTAGCAAGATTCATCACCAATGTGATGCGCTTTGATGCACAGGTGGGTGAGCTTTTGCAACAGCTAAAAGATGATGGGTTGTATGAAAACACGATTATTTTCTATTATTCAGATCATGGGGATGGCATGCCTTATTATAAGCGGGAGTTGTATGATAGAGGCTTGCGAGTACCTCTTTTTATAAAGGCGCCTTTTATCGACCCAGGAACAGTGGATGATCAGTTGGTAAGCTTTTTGGATTTTGGCCCTACTGTACTTGCGCTAGCAGGAGTGAAAATTCCAAATAACATGCAGGGACAGGCATTTATGGGGAATCAAAAGTCCGCTCCGAGACAATACATCTATGCTGCACGGGATCGAATGGATTCTGAGGTAGACCGGGTTCGGGCAGTGAGTGATGGTCGATATAAATACATTAAAAACTATATGCCTGATAAGCCCAACTATCAGCATATACGCTACCGATTAAGTAATCCTCTGATGGTTCACTTGCTGGAATTACACAAAGAAGGGAAATTGGATGAAAACCAAGAACGCTGGTTTGACGACACTAAGCCAGAGGAGGAATTATATGATACACAGTCAGATCCTTATGAGTTTACTAATCTGGCAGGAAATCCTGATTATGCAGATAAGCTCTCTGAGCTTCGTAGCGCTCATTTAAAATGGGTGGATGAGTTTGGGGATCTTGGTGCAATGCCTGAAATGGAAATGGTACACCAATGGTGGAGTGGGGCAGATGAAGCACCGACTACAGAACCGGGAGAAGTGCATTTTGAGGATGGAATGGTTTCAATTTCCACTGAGACAAAAGGGGCTTCAATTGGCTTCAAGAAAAGTGCTAAAGACGTTTGGTCTGTTTATCAGATTCCATTTGAGATGAATGCAGGAGATTCATTGTTTGTGTTGGCACATCGAATTGGGTATGAACCCTCGACTGATGCGATAGTGGTGAAATAATCGCTGCTCAGAATGTGCAATTCCGAGTTCTTAATTATTGGAATTGGATTTTAAATCCGTTTGGAAATAGAGGATTGCAAATCCTTTGATAGAGCTTCGAGATTACAAATCTCGAAGCTCTGAAAGCTTTTTAAATCGCAGTGCCTATTTAACTAAAATTCCCCCATCTATCGTGTAAGCTGATCCTGTAATCCAGGATGCTTCATCAGAAACCAGAAACAGGGCCAGTGAAGCAATATCTTCCGGATGTCCAAGACGCTTCATCAACGTATTATTGGCTGTTTGCTGTACGATGGTATCAGGGTCATCAAAAGCTTTGGCTGAATCCCAAATTAATGGAGTATCGACAGGGCCGGGACAAATGGTATTCACCCGGATGGTGGGTCCATAATCTAACGCCATCTCTTTCACCAACGCAACAAGCGCAGCCTTGCTGGCACAATAGGCTGCATGATTGGGGAAACTCTTAAACGCTGCAATCGAACTATTTGCGAGGATGACGCCCTTGCCATTTTTCTGCATCTCAGGAATCGCAAACCGACTCAAGTAAAACACTGAATTTAGATTGGCATTGATGGTTTCATTCCATTCTTCAAAAGAAATATCCGTCACAGATCCCAAACCTAACTTTCCGGCATTGGTTACAACGATATCCAGTTTTCCGAAATTGTGAATCGCTTCTTGAACGAGCGTTTTATTTACAGCTATAGTAGAAATATCCCCAGCAACAAAAACTGCCTTTCCGCCATGCTGAATCAGCTTTTTCTCCAATGCTTTGCCTCGAAGCTCATCCCGACCACTTAAAATAACAGACACTCCTTCGTTGGCAAACCGCTCTGACATGGCTTTTCCCATGCCACTTGTAGCTCCGGTAATGATGGCTGTCTTTCCTTGCAATCTCATGTTTTTGGGTCTAGTAGAAAATGACTTTTTATCTGGAATATGTTGGGTAACATGCGCTTTAGTTTCGCACTATGGGTTTAATTTAGTTCTATTTCTCGTTAAACCTTATGTCGGTTCAGGTCTTACTCAATCTTCTTTTCGAAAGTGTAATTTCGAGGACTTACCTAAGGATTTTTAATCTGTTTTGGGATGTAGGATTGCGTATTCTTTGGTAGAGTTTCGAGATTACAAATCTCGAAGAGCTGAGAAATTCAGCTGCTGGCCAGATTTTTATAAGCTGACTTCCATTAAATTCGTGGTAGTACCAAAAAACAGAGCCCCCGAACGCTCGGAGGCTCCTGCAAGCAAAGAGTGAAGATTAAATTTATACCCAAAATTACCATTTCCTCCGAATGATAAAAATCATCCAAGCATTATTTACCATTTACTCCATTGTGCTTTTCTTCACACTGCTCCTGATGCTAGGGCTTTTTATCGTCATCCCTATGAGCATTAGTCCAGCAGGAGGTAAACTGTCTTTTTTATTTATTCGAATTTGGGCTCGAGTTTGGTCTTTTGGATCGGGAATTCGATACGAGTTCCATGGCAGGGAAATCATTGATCGCAGGCAATCATACATTTACATTTTCAACCATCGTTCATTCTTAGATGCAGCAATAATCCCGCTTGCCATTCCTCAGCCAGTTAGAGCTTTGGGAAAGAAAGAATTATCCAAAATCCCATTTTTCGGGTGGGTAGTGGGTAAAGTAGCGATCTGGGTAGATAGAACAGATGTCGAATCAAGAAGAAAAAGTATAGATCGGTTGGTGATATTTCTCAATCAAGGAATCTCTGCTGTCGTTGCTCCCGAGGGAACACGAAATGATAGTGAAACCGCTCTCCTTCCTTTCAAATCCGGCGCATTTCGACTTGCTGTTGAAACAGGTATTCCTATGATTCCTATAGCCGTAATCGGGGCTAATAAAATCATGAAAAAAGGATCGCTTTTGATAAGTCCAGGCAAAGTCAACATCTACTATTCCAAGCCCATTAATCCTCCTTCACCATCTGAAACAGCAGTAAGTGAACTCTCTGAGAAATGTAGATCACGACTGCAAGCTATGATTCTTACACATGAATGATAGTATCTTCTGGATCCACCACCGCGTCTATAGTCAGCTCTTCAAAAAGAATATAAACAGCTAGATAAGTCATCGGAACCGTGATGAGGAGCCCGACTATCAGACAAAGAAAACCAGCTAGATTTAGCGCTAATAGTGCTAGACCAAAAACAAAAAACTTCACCCAGTTCGTATGAACTAGTTTACGACTCAGCTCCATAGAAGTCCAGAAATCAAAGCCTCCAAAAATCACAAACAGGAGACAAAACATGTATCCGATGAGTAAATAAATCCCTGGTACCACAAAGCATATAATCCCGAGTACTATCACAATGGAGCTAATGAGGTTAGCTGACATTAGATTCCACCAATATTTGAAACCATCAAAGTAATTCTGAAAATCAATGTATTCTTTTTGACTTTGGCGGTTTGCCACTAAGTAAAATCCACAGACTAGTGGCGGAGCCAAAAAGATACTGTAGAGAAAAGTGAAATCCTTCAAATATAGAGCGAACCCTGCCTGAATAGCCCCAATCAATACCATATATCCTACATGAAACAAAGCCCGGGATTTGAACATCTCCCAGGCTTTTGTAAGTATCTCCTTGATATCAAAATCTACTCCCGAATCAATGATTCGTTGAATTTTACCTTGATCCATTTAATTAATTTACTTCGTGAAAGCTTCTAAGATATCGTGCTTAGTAATGATATGAATCTGATTTTGCACATCACGCACGAGTACCGCCTTTTGTTTTTCTACCATAGAAGAAAGCACGTCCAGCGTACTATCCAGTGCCACAAAATGCATGGAATCTTCCATTACATCAGCAACATTCGCATCTTTCAGAGAGGGATTTTCTATGATTCTGGCCAGCAATTTATTATCTGTGAGACTTCCTACTACTTCACCATTTTCCATCACGGGGATCTGGGAAACACTTGTCCTATTCATCAAGCCGATTGCGTCCTTCACTGTGTCGGTTTTCAACGATGAAACCAACGTATATGCTCCATTCCGCTGCGCAATGATATCTCTTGCCGTAGAGAAAGTCTTGTCTTCCAAGAAACCGTGATTTCTCATCCACTCGTCGTTATAAACCTTGCCCAAATAGCGAGTGCCATGATCAGGAAGAATAATTACCATCTGATCGCCTTCCTTCATATTGTCCTTTGCCCACTCCAAGGCTCCATGTACAGCAGATCCACAAGACCAACCTACAAATAAGCCTTCTTCCCTGGCCAATCGGCGCGTCATCACGGCAGAGTCCTTGTCTGTCACTTTCACAAAGTGATCGATCATATCAAAGTCCACATTCTTTGGAAGAATGTCCTCACCTATCCCTTCAGTCAGGTAGGGATAGACTTCTTTATCGTCAAAAATGCCAGTCTCTTTATACTTTTTGAAAACCGAACCGTAAGTATCAATTCCCACAGTCACCACATTTGAATTCTGCTCTTTCAAATATTTCGCTACTCCGCACATAGATCCGCCGGTTCCTACACCGGCTGCATAATGGGTGATTTTGCCATCAGTATCATTCCAGATTTCAGGTCCAGTCGTCTCGTAGTGAGCGGCTGTATTGGATAGGTTGTCGTATTGATTTGGGTAAAAAGAATTAGGAATATCCTGATTCAATTTCATTGCAATGGAATAATAGGACCGTGGATCATCTGGGGAAACGTTTGTCGGACAAACGATCACTTCTGCCCCCACAGCCTTGAGAATGTCGATTTTCTCTTTGGACTGTTTATCCGCCATGGTAAAAATACACTTGTAGCCTTTGGCTATTGCCGCCAGTGCCAAACCCATCCCAGTATTTCCAGAAGTCCCTTCTATGATCGTACCTCCTGGCTTCAGCAATCCTGCCTTCTCAGCATCCTCCACCATTTTGATCGCCATACGGTCTTTCATGGAATTCCCAGGATTGAAGTATTCTACCTTAACCAAAACCTCTCCTTTGACGTGTTTGGCGAGTTTATTCAAGCGGATCATCGGCGTGTTTCCGATGGTATCGATTATTGAGTTGTAGATCATAGTCGGTTAGATTTGGTATTCAAAATTACAGGAATTTTCTTGCTGAAGCGATCACGGGAAAGTTAAAACAGAATAAAATTCGGCTTTTTCGAAAGTAAAAGCTAAGTAAATCCAATCCAATTTTACGGTTTTGTCTAGGCACTGCGACTTGTCTGGCTCAAGACTTCAGTCTTGGACCTAGCTCAACGCAGTCCTCAGACTGCGATAGAAAACCCTTCCTAAAGATCGACTTCTTGGCTGGAGGGGCGTCCTGACCTCCTTTTATCGGCTACACAGGGGGAAGAAAATGCAAATCAGATTCAGCTTCTGGAGAAGCAGGATAACATTGAATTTTGCTAAAAAAAATTCTCAATATCGCCACAAAGTGCACTCTGCGTTAAGCTCCGTGCACTTTGTGGTTAAAAAAATTGCTGGCTTCTTCTATATCTCCTTGAATTCCAGCCGCTTCAAAACATCCAGCGTCACGTGCATCAAGATAGCAGCCACGAAAAACATCCCAAAGGATCCGCCAAACAGCGCCCAGACGAATTGCTGTGAAACCACAAACGCAACAATACTAAAAACAAATGCCGGCACAAACCCAAAAAGAACTATACCTCCTATCATAAATGGCTTGATCAATTTCCTGTCCCAGCCTTCATCTAAAGCTATTTGGGGGATTATATTGATCCCAAAACCAATCAAGTAAACTTCTATAGTTGCAAATAAGAAGAGTGGAACTATAAACCAGTTTAATCCAGCTATCAATACAGAAGGAACAATCAATGCAACGCAAAACAAGGTAATCTGAAGAATGTCCAGCTTAATCACATTCCAGAACTTAGCGGTCCAAGTAGCGGGCACAAGAATGAAAAAAGGCTTTTTCAGGTCTCCTACATTTGCTCTGCCTATCCCGGCAAAGAAATATAGAAACAACATGATCAGCAGATAGCCATATAAGAAGTAATGCGAAAACCAGTCGAATAAAGAAAGTACTGCCAGGACTATTCCTATACCCACCATAATCAGAGAATACAATCCAAAAAGCGGATGGAAATCCTGCCGTGAACTGTGGACGTAATTTCTCCAATAAAAGGCCTTGGCACCAGTTCCGAAGTCAGGAAGAGCAAGTTTCTTTTTAGTGTTCAGACTGTAGGAGCTCTCACCGACTTGTTTTTTGCCTTTTACTTTCTCCAGCTTTTCTTCATTAGACTTGGTCGCCTCCAGCACGTCTTCGTAATAATAGCCCGCAAAGCGAATGACCAATTTCAAAATCGCGAAATACGCAATGCCGTAGAGTGCTATAAAACCAATTGATAGTATCGCATTTTCATGGGAAAGATAACTTGCAATTCCCCGGCTCCATCCCACAATAGGAAAGAAATCAAACCATGGAGAAGTAATCCAAGCAAACATCCCCTGCCAGAATTTCTCGGCCAGCAAACCGGGAATAATTACCAGACCCGAGAGCAAAATAGCCAAAATGATGACGCCTGTTCGGATATATTCCATCACATCGTATTTGGTATTTAGTGTATAAACCAGGAATTTGATTGGAGAAACAATAAAAAAGAACAAGGCAAAAGCTAGTATCAGGAAAATGAAATTCGCAACAGTCATTTCAAAAGTGTCTATAGCTTGGCTAGCTCCATAAACCACAAAGAGGATCGCACCTCCCAAAGAAGGTAAAATGGATCTGGCCATGTAGTAAATCAGGATATTCTCCGGCTTGACAGGCGCTGTAAAAAGTAGATTGACATCCGCCATTTTGAAAAAACTGACATTATTTTTTGTCGCTCGATAGAGCTGATAGATTAGAATAACCAAGGCTAGTAGCGTAACTGCTCCAATTATATTCTGCATCGCAAAATTCACTTCAGGTATGCCATTAATATCCAATGCTGGCATTTCCTGAGTAGATGCATCCTCATCTCTGGTCTGCAAACGCAGATAATACATAAAAAAGATATAGCCTAGAATTCCTGCATAGGGCAAAAGCCGAAGTGGATTTCTAAGTATGAGCTTGATATTATTGATCAGGATGAGAATATCCTTCCTGAAAAGCAGTCGGATTTCATACATCTTTGGTCATTTCTAAAAATAGATCTTCCAAAGTGGTGCCTTCTTCCTGTACAAATTGCTGCTTAAGATTAGAAATCGTGTCATTGCCGACAATATTACCATCTTTCAGAATCATCACTCTGTCGGCAATAGACTCTACACTATCGATCAAATGTGTGCTTACCAGAATAGTCTTTCCTGCTTCCTTAAGCTCTCTGAATACTCTTTTGGTATTTTTAATTGCCTTTGGATCCAACCCAATCATGGGCTCATCGAAGAACAATACCTGAGGATCTGGAAGCAAGGCACAGCAAATCGATACTTTTTGGCGCATGCCTTTGGATAAATCTCGCCCAAGTTTGTCTCTTTTATCCGCCAACTCAAATAGCTCCAAATATTCATCAGCTTTCTCCTTCCACACTTTTACTCCATAAGCCTGAGCTACAAACTGCATATGTTCATGTACCGTGAGTAGATCATACACATAAGGCGTCTCTGGAATATAACTGAAGAGTCGCTTTGCCTCCACACTCAGATGATCGTGTCCGCCTAAGGTAATTTCTCCGGAAGTTTTGCGAAGCAAGCCTACGATACACTTCATCGTCGTACTTTTTCCAGCTCCATTTGGACCTAGCAGCCCTACTACTTCTCCTCCCCGAAGTTCGAATGATATATCGTTGACAGCGTTCTGCTTGCCATAGGTTTTCACGAGATTAGTTACGCTTAGCATAAAGGTAAATTTGAGATTTAAATGGAAATGGACTTCAAATTTGAGCGTGTTAATCTCAAATTAATCCTACCCTCTTGCCCCTGCAAGCAAGTAAAGAACAGCCATTCGTACCGCTACGCCATTTTGCACCTGCTCAAGGATAATAGAATGCTCCGAATCAGCCACATCTGAGCTCAGTTCTACACCACGGTTGATCGGTCCCGGATGCATGATGACGATCTCCTTATCTAACTGGCTCAATAGTTTTTTATTGATCCCATAATAAAGTGAATATTCGCGCAAGCTGGGGAAATACTTGATCTGCTGTCTTTCTAGCTGAATTCTTAGGACGTTAGCCACATCGCACCATTGCAGTGCTTTTTTCACATCCAATTCTACTTTCACGCCAAGACTGGCGATATATTTTGGCAGCAAGGTAATAGGTCCACAGACCATCACTTCAGCGCCTAGTTTTTGTAGGCAAAAAATGTTGGAAAGCGCTACTCTTGAGTGCAAAATATCCCCAATGATGGCGACCTTTTTTCCGGCCACATCCCCTAACTTTTCCTTGATAGAGAATGCATCAAGTAATGCCTGAGTCGGGTGCTCATGAGTACCATCCCCGGCATTCACAATATTCGCTTTTACATTTCGCGCAAGGAAATGAGGTGCTCCAGGGCTAGAATGTCTCATCACTACCATATCCACTTTCATGGACAGGATGTTGTTCACTGTATCTACCAGTGTTTCACCCTTCTTCACTGAACTGTTGGAAGAGGAAAAATTCACCACATCTGCAGATAACCTTTTTTCAGCGAGCTCAAAAGAAAGTCTGGTGCGCGTAGAATTCTCAAAAAACACGTTGGCAATCGTGATATCACGAAGAGAAGGTACTTTTTTGATCGGGCGATTGATCACTTCTTTGAAATTTGCCGCTGTGTCAAGAATAAGCTGGAGATCATCCTCCGTGAGGTTTTTGATTCCAAGTAAATGTTTCGTGCTGAGTTGCGACATGGTTAAGGGTTAACTTTCTCTGTGATCCAAATTGCGTCTTTTTCATTCCCCTGAGCAGCCCATTCCACAAGCACATATTGGCTTTCCAGCGTATGCACACGAATACCATAATAATCAGGCATGATAGGATAATCCCGGGTGAGCTTACGATCTACAAGCACCATAAGCTCTACTTTCTGCGGTCTGCCAAAGGCAATCATCGCATCCATAGCTGCTCGCACTGACCTTCCTTTATAAAGCACGTCATCGACTAGAATCACTTTTTTGCCTTCGACTAGAAAGTTGATTTTGGTTTCGTTTGCTTTGAGTGGGAGATCTCTCCTGCGAAAATCATCTCTGTGAAATGTAGCATCGAGATATCCTGAAGGAACTTTCACTCCAGAAATTTCTTCAAGAAGTTTTACGATTTTGTCCAACAAAATTGGGCCTCTAGGCTGCAAGCCCAACAGTACCGTATTGTCAAAATCATCGTGATTTTCGATCAGTTGATGACAGAAGCGCCTGAGTATGATCCCAATCTGTCCTTCGTCTAAGACTAGCCTTTTTTGCATGGGGTAGATTTGCGGGTAAATATAAAAATAAAAACTAGTCCGGGAGGTCTTCTGGCTTATACAAATCCCCATCCACCACTATT
Source organism: Algoriphagus persicinus (assembly GCF_035156415.1). Lineage (NCBI taxonomy): Bacteria > Pseudomonadati > Bacteroidota > Cytophagia > Cytophagales > Cyclobacteriaceae > Algoriphagus > Algoriphagus persicinus. Next base: position 11,609 of record NZ_JAYEEY010000021.1, on the reverse strand, counting down.
TTGGTGAGAAAGTAAACCTCTCTAACCTCATCAGTACCTGCCTCATTCAAGAATCGAATTCGCTGAGTACCCGAAAGCAAATAGTATCTGTCGTACCAATATATCAATCGCAAGCTTTCCAGATTGGTGTCCCGAATCCTTTCATGCTCATTGACCAAGCCCAATTCAAATTCCTGGTTTTCGAATATTTTTTCTCCATTTCTGAAGAAACTAAGCTTAATCGTCTGGTTTTCTACAAACATGTGGTACAAATCCTCTCCCACCACAGCCACTTCGCCGAAAGCATCAGGATAGGTAGTTACCATTTCATTGTATGAACTTGCATTATCCCACAGCACTTGACCTGTCTTAGCGACTTTAGCAAAATGTGCCGAAATATATCGGTACTCAGGGACAGACTGATAACTACTCGACATCGGGAAGCGGTTTGTCAAATAAGGGTCATTTAAGATAGTAGTCCCCATCCTGCTCCATCTGTCGTATCGGTAGCCTCCCGTAGGGGAATACGCCCCGTTTTGATATCCAGAGCGACTATTGGACACCGTATATTGGTCGAAGTACACGTAGTAAGCATTTGGAGTTTGTCGTATATCACGAATAGAATACAGACTATTAATGACGGGAATCTTTTCTCTATCCAATTCCTTTTGGACTGCATTATCTTTTTTTCCTTTGGCCTTTTCGTTGAGGTAATTGTAGAAATTCGGAAAATCCTTCAAGGTGTACAATTTGAAATCAAATTCTCCAAATTCATTGATATCCATAATATACATACCTTGATAGGCATTTCTACGCTCCAATCCGAAAGCTCCTATCATAGCTTCTTGGTAATTGCCTGTAGAGAGTAGAATTCCGTCCATAATCTCTTGACCTGGATCGGAAAAATGATCCACCTTAACCTCTTGAATGACATTCCCGGTCATATCGTAGGTATTAATCAGCAAGTCACGATTTCTATAGGAGCCCTTCCTGCTCAGCACTACTTCTAGTGAGCGTGTCTCTGGCATTTTTCGAATTTGAAGGATTTGAGTATCATTCCCATATATTCCTTGAAGCGTATGGACACTCTTAGTAACCAAATCATGAATCTGCAAAACCGGCCTGGTATCTGAAGTCCCCATGAAAATAGCTTTTTGATCTTGGACCAAAAACTCCACCAGCTCCATATCCAGCACATTATTTACGTCAAATTCTATTCCTTGCTTGGTCTCCAAATTCACTTGTAGCAGATACTTGTCTGAACTTATAAGGTACCCTTTAGAGAAAAGTATAAACAACTGGCTATTGTCGGTATCATATCCCAACATATCAAATCCTTCCTTCACTGGAAATTCTATCATGCCTTGGGTAGTATTCAGCGAGGAGTCCACAATAAAATATTGAAAAACTCTCCTCAAATTCATCCCTTTCTCCGGTAGAGTCCGCATAGAAACCAAACCGGATTCTGAGTCAATCATCTCAAACAATGGATCATTCAACTCAGAAGGTACTTCATAGCGCTCAATGAATCTAAGCTGCGCCATCGATTGCTGCCCGAGGATAAAAAGAAAAAGGAATAGAACTGAATTTTTCATATGATTATAATTTTTTCTTTAAGGCCATATGGAATCTCGCATGCATTATAATCATCCCAGTGTGTGACTTTCTAGTCATGCTCGATTTCATGTGTTTATAATTTGTTTTTTAAAGGCCACATCGAATCTCGCAGGTTTGATAATCATCCGGCTGTGTGTCTTCTACGACATGCTCGATTTCATGAACCCATTTTTAGAAGTAAGTCAAACTCTGCTTGTGTGACAGGCAAGACTGACAAGCGGGATTGCTTTAGCATAGGCAAGTCAGACAATCTATCCTCTGCTTTGATTGAAGACAAGGAAATTGACGATTTCAACGGTCTTTTCACTTTCAATTTTACAGCCGTCCACGCTTCATCCGCAGGATCAGGAAACTGTTCCTGACTCACTTCTGCTATACCTACGATGGCTTTGTCATTTCCGCTATGGTAAAAAAAACACCAGATCTCCCTGTTGCATTTCCTGTAGATAATTCCTCGCTTGGTAATTTCTCACACCATCCCAAACATCTTCATCTTTTTCTACGAAATCATCCCAGGAATAAGATCCAGGCTCAGACTTAACTATCCAGTATCTCATTGTTTTATTCATAGAAAGTAAATAGGCAATTGATTCTCATAAGGTAATTACATTCTCTCGATTCAAAAGCAACAGAAATAAGAATGAATGCTACTCCATTCCAGCAGGTTGCAGTGCTCAGCATGTAGAAACTCAAATTTCAATTTTAAGTTAAGCTATAGCCCTTTAAATTGAAACATTATTTAAAGACATTTGTCTAGAGACTTTCACATAAAACGAGATATTTTGGATCACAAGACTCTTCTGAAAAAAATTAAACTCAGCATTCAGCTGATGGAACTTCACGATGAAAACCCTTTCAAAATCCGCAGCTATCAAAGTGCCTTGATTTCCTTGGAACGAGGAGATCAGGACATCATGGGATTGAGCGAAGGAGAGCTTGCAACCATCCAAGGTGTGGGAAAGAGTATGGTGGAAGCAATCCAACAGCTTAAAGAAACAGATACGTTTCCCTTTCTCGAAGAATTATTGGCAAAAACTCCCGAGGGAATTCTGGAAGTTCTTCAGATCAAAGGCCTAGGTCCCAAGAAGGTAAAAACCCTCTGGGAAGAACTTGGCATTACCTCCACCCATGAACTCATGGAGGCTTGTCAATCCGGTAAAGTAGCCAAAATCAAAGGTTTCGGAGAAAAAACGCAAGACACTATTATCCAAAATTTAGAGTTCAAAGCTTCCAATTCTGGAAAATGGCTCTATGCAGACCTAGAGGAAACTGTAATGAAACTTCAGGAAACATTTCGTGGAATTGCTCCAAAAGCCGATTTGACAATCGTAGGTGATTTTGCAAGAAAGATGGAAATCATCACAGAAACTGAGTTTCTAATTTCTTCTGATGAATTACCTAGTGTAAAATCCAAGATTAAAGCAATGGACTCCATCGATTGGATTTTGCTCGAATCAGGCCCCAGAACATTAAGAGGAAAATTGAAAGAAATCGAACTGCGGGTGAGCGTGCACTTCTGCTCCAAGGAGGATTTCCTCTGGAAGAAGCTCTCACTAATAGCTTCACCGCTCCACTTGGAATCACTCGTGGATGAAAAGGAAAGCGTATCCCAAAAGCTTCAAAAAAGGGATTATTCAAGCGAAGTTGAGTTTTTCAGCATCAATAAGCTCCAATTTATTCCTGCTGAAATGCGTGAAGGATTTGGGGAAGTAGCCCTAGCTAAGGAAAACAAAATTCCAGAACTGCTTACTGAGAAAGAGCTGAAGGGGATTCTTCACAATCACTCCACCTACAGTGACGGTAAGCATAGCCTGAGGCAAATGGCCGAGTATTGCGAAGAACTAGGCTATGAATACCTGGGGATCTCCGATCATAGCAAAACGGCTTTTTATGCCGGAGGACTGGAAGTCGAAAAGATCCTAAAGCAACATCAAGAAATTGATGAACTGAACAAGAAAATGGCTCCATTCAGAATTTTCAAAGGAATAGAAAGTGACATACTTTCTGACGGAAAACTGGATTACGAGGATGCTGTGTTGGCAAGTTTTGACTTTATCGTTTCCTCTGTTCACTCCATTCTGAATATGGACATCAAGCGAGCGACAAGTAGGCTGATCAGGGCGATTGAGAATCCTTTTACCACTATTTTGGGTCATCCTACTGGAAGGCTTCTTCTTCGCCGCCAAGGATACCCAATTGATCATAAGGCTGTCATAGATGCCTGCGCTACAAATAATGTAGTGATTGAAATCAATGCAAATCCCTGGAGACTTGATCTGGATTGGAGATGGGTAAGATACGCCATGGATCAGGGGGTGATGCTTTCTATCAATCCTGATGCGCACGAAATGGAGGGCTATGCCGATATGAAATATGGGGTACTGGTGGGCAGGAAAGGCGGACTTACGAAAGAAATGACGCTCAATGCGATGACTTTAAATGAAATAGGTAACTATTTCGATACAAGACGGGCAAAGCAGGAAGTTAAAAAGTGAAAGCTTGCTTGAGGTAAGGCCAGTAGTTGGAAGTCTTGTATCTTGCCGCCAAATCTAGAATCAGAAAAAATGAAATGGACTGAGCATTCAAATAAGACATTACTTCAGCGTTCCTTTTTATTTGGGATTACAGGTATTGTGTTGTGTACGCTTTCGCTTTTGAATACGTACTTTCAGGTTCTATCTGCACCGATGGAGCCCTTGAACGGCGTTGGGCTTGCATTACAATTAGTTGGGTTGAGCTTGGCTGTGTTGGTGATTCGCAAGCGAAAATTATCCGCTGAGATCAAAGAGAAGGCAAAAAAGATGATATTGGTGCTTAGCGTAGCTTTACTATTTTTCATTTTGACTCTTTGATTTTTCGACTTTATAAAGGTTTATAACATAGACTTGACTCGTCCTGAATGAAAAAAGCCCCGAACTCTTTGCTCGGGGCTTTCAAACTCTAGATAAAACAGCTAAGCTTTAATCAGCTTTTTCCTTCTTTTTCACAGCAATGGTAAGCTCGGTGCCTTCACCAAGATAATCCGCTGTAATGACATCACCATCGGAAAGATCTCCCTTCAGGATTTCCTCGGCAATTGCATCCTCCAGATACTTTTGGATAGCTCTATTCAGAGGTCTTGCACCATATTGCTGGTCATAGCCTTTCTCAGCTAAGAATTCCTTCGCTTTTTCGGTTAGTTCAATTTTGTATCCAAGATCTGTGATTCTAGCAAATAACTTCCCTAAGCTGATATCAATAATCTTAAAGATATGTTCCCTGGTTAGTGAGTTGAATACCACCACATCATCTAATCTATTCAAGAATTCCGGGCTAAATGCCTTTTTCAACGCAGATTGAATAGTTGACTTCATCACTTCGTCCATATTGTCAGATTTGGTTTGACTGGCAAAACCAATTCCTGCTCCGAAATCCTTCAAGTCACGCACTCCTATATTCGAGGTCATGATGATGATGGTGTTTCTGAAATCCACTTTTCTACCCAAACCATCCGTCAGGATACCGTCATCCAACACCTGAAGAAGAATGTTAAACACATCCGGGTGAGCTTTTTCGATTTCATCTAGCAAGACTACAGAGTATGGTTTCCTTCTGACTTTCTCGGTCAGCTGTCCGCCTTCTTCGTAACCCACATAGCCGGGAGGGGCTCCTACCAATCTGGATACGGAGAATTTTTCCATATACTCTGACATATCAATTCTGATCAAGGAATCATCTTTGTCGAAAAGATAAGTAGCCAACATCTTGGCCAATTCCGTCTTACCAACACCCGTAGGGCCTAGGAAAATAAATGAACCAATTGGCTTTTTAGGATCTTTCAATCCCACTCTAGTTCTCTGAATTGCCTTAGTCAGTTTCTTTATCGCTTCATCCTGACCGATTACTTTGCCTGATAAATCCCCACTCATATTCAAAAGCTTTGCACCTTCTTTCTGAGCGATTCTCTTAGCAGGTATTCCAGTCATCATCGCGATCACTTCAGCTACATTATCTTCTTCTACCGTGAATCGTTTAGACTTACTTTCTTCTTCCCATCTATTTTTAGCTGTTTCCAATTGCTCTAACAATTTTTTCTCCTTATCTCTGAGTTGCGCAGCTTCTTCATATTTCTGAGATTTCACTACCCGGTTCTTCTCAGTTTTGATGTCTTCTACTTCAGCTTCTAATTTCAGAATATCTTCTGGCACATGAATATTATTGATATGGACTCTGGCGCCTGCCTCATCCAATATATCTATTGCCTTATCCGGTAAGAATCTATCGGAAATGTATCGATCGGAAAGTTTCACACAGGCAATTATAGCTTCTTCAGTATAATTGACATTATGGTGATCCTCGTACTTGTCTTTGATATTATTAAGGATCTGTATAGTTTCTTCAGGCGTAGTAGCATCTACCAGCACCATTTGGAATCTACGTGCCAAAGCGCCATCCTTCTCGATGTACTGGCGATACTCATCCAGCGTAGTAGCACCTATACATTGAATTTCTCCTCGTGCCAAAGCTGGTTTGAACATATTGGACGCATCCAAAGAACCGGAAGCACCACCGGCTCCTACTATGGTATGAAGCTCATCGATAAAGAGGATTACGTTTGGAGATTTCTCCAGCTCGTTCATAACGGCTTTCATTCTCTCCTCAAACTGTCCTCTATATTTCGTGCCAGCTACCAAAGAAGCCAGATCCAAAGTCACCACACGCTTATTGAAAAGTACACGGGATACTTTTTTCTGAATAATTCTTAGTGCTAAACCTTCGGCAATAGCTGTCTTACCTACACCTGGTTCACCGATCAAAATCGGATTGTTTTTCTTTCTTCTGGAAAGAATCTGTGCAACCCGTTCGATTTCTTTCTCACGACCGATAATTGGATCAAGCTTATCATCCTCGGCCATTTTAGTCAGATCCCGTCCGAAATTATCCAAAACGGGAGTTCTTGACTTCTCTGCTCCAGGCTTAGATGCACCAGAACCACTTCCAGTAGAACCGAAAAGCTTAGATCCATCATCATCTCCGTCTTCCGCCTCAGCTTTAGAACGAGGAGGAGTATCGGATGAAATTTCCAGCATTTCTTTTACCGAATCATAATTGATTTCAAATTTATTAAGTATCTGAGTAGCTATATTGTCTTCATCTCTCAAAATTGATAGGAGCAAATGCTCAGTACCAATCAATTGACTTTTAAAGATTTTTGCCTCCAAATAAGTAATTTTCAACACCTTCTCTGACTGTCTGGTCAGAGGGATATTTGCCATATTCTTCACGTTGTGATTGGCTGTGCCTTTTACAGCGCGTTCGATTGCATTCCGCAATTCGTCCATTGGCACTCCCAATTTCTTAAGAATGGAAACAGCAACACCTTCACCTTCGCGAATCATCCCCAGCAAGAGGTGCTCTGTGCCAATGTAATCATGTCCTAGGCGAAGAGCTTCTTCGCGGCTAAGAGAGATCACCTCTTTGACTCTGTTCGAAAATTTTGCTTCCATTGAATTCCTATCTGATTGTTTAATAATCCTGTACGTATGTTACCGAATTTGTTTTGAAAACACAATCCTTTTGCAGATTGTTCATCGTTTTTTTACAGACTTTAAGACTATACTAGTAGATGCGGGGCCTTCACAAAACAACAAATCCAGAATGCTAAGGTTTGGATCAAAGTCTAAGCCAAAAAGTTGGTAATAAAGCTCAGGCTGATAGTATTCCCGCTCCCAAAAAGGCTCTGAAGGCATCAGTTGCCCTCTAATATCATCTGTCCAACTTTGCTCCAGACTATTATCCTGTATACGCATCTTGACAGACAAGCCCAGTAACTTGAGACAGATTGTCAGCATTTGCCAGTTCAGCTCCCACAAACTCTCCAGGTTCTTCTGGTAAACTTTTTCGAAATAAGGGAAATAGTACTCGTAAAAAGCTGCCTTCCCATACGCACTCTGAATTCCTCTTAAATGAATATTTACCCAATTTTGAGTAGTATCAATTTTTATGTCTTTTAGGGAAATCCTTGGCCTCCTGCCTTGAATAGGCACAGACAATGTCCCAACCTTGTTAGCTAGACGGATTTGAGTACGGTTAAAAAAGGATTGTCTCTGGTAGGTTTCTTCAGGAAAAAACACTAATTCATCAGCATCTGCTATAGCTGCAAAAAACTCAAGGTTTGGAAAATAGTGCAGATCTACCGCTATGCTCTTTGTCATCCTACTCTAAATCCTCCAGTTTGCCCAAGCCTTCTCTAAGTACTTCCACCACGTCTCCAGTACAGTCTAATACGGTGGAAGCGATATTCTGCCCATATCCTCCGTCTATAACGATATCCACGAGATGCTGATATTTCTCGAAAATCAACTCTGGATCTGTGCTGTATTCTATCACTTCATCTTCATCATTGATAGAGGTAGTGAGGATGGGATGCCCCAATTCTTCCACCAGCATACGCGGCACATTATGAGCAGGTACTCTGATTCCGAGAGTTTTCTTTTTGCTATGTAAGATCTTCGGCACTTGATTACTTGCTTCCAATATAAACGTAAAGGGGCCAGGCAACCCTTTTTTCATCATCTTAAAAACTGACTTGCTGATTACCTTGGTGAAATGAGAAATATTGCTCAAATCAGCACAAATGATAGAGAAATTATGTTTTTTGGGATTGATGCCCTTGATTTTGCAAATACGCTCCACTGCACGCAAATTCATGATATCACAGCCCATCCCATAGACAGTGTCTGTAGGATAAATCACTACACCTCCATCACGAAGCGTGGCGGCAATCTGCCTGATCTTATCTGGATCAGGATTTTCCTCATATAATCGAATCAATTCAGCGGGCATACCTTAAATTTCTGTACTATAATCAACTAGTAGTTTCTGAATATTGTTCCAATTCTCCAAAAGGTGATCAACTATTGGTATATCAGCAGGAGCCCAATTCAAAGATTTTAATGCACCTTTTGGCAGCCATTTTACCTCTTGATGCTCCAGTAAAATAAGCTCTCCGCTTTCCCATCTGCAAATAAACGGCATCAACTGGATCATTATCCCTGCTGAATAAGAAGGTTCTTGTGGTCTCAAAGAGCTGATTACCTTGATAGAAATGGCTAATTCCTCTTGGATCTCACGGATTAGACAGGCTTCCGGTGTTTCCTTCTTCTCAATTTTCCCACCTGGAAACTCCCATAACCTTGGAAGTGACATTTTCTCAGAACGTTGAGCACAAAGAACTTTTTCATCCAAAAATATTAGCGCACAGGTGACTAAAACAACTTCCATGAAAAACAATTTTCAACAGAAAGATATAATTACCTTACCTGAAGCACAAACTCCACCTTAGATTTTTCCCTATTTTTGACACCTATATGCTAAGTGAAAAAAGAAAGAACATCTACCTCGTCCTAGTCATTGGCTTCTCAGTGATGGCTATCTCTTTGAGTTTCTATTTCTACCAGATTTTTTTCAGTCCAAATGTGCTGATAGAATCCGACCAGAAATATATGTTGAAAATTGGGAGCAATGACACTTTCAAGACCGTTTCCAACAAGTTGTATGACGATTATGTGGTAAATGACTTGGTAAGTTTTGGCTTTCTGGCCAAAATCATGGACTATCAAGAAAACGTAAAACCGGGACTTTACACCATTGAGCCGAAAATGACTAATCTTGAATTGGTCAGATTACTTCGCTCAGGAAAGCAAACGCCCATTCGGGTCACATTTAATAATGTGAGGACAAAGGAAGATTTGGCTGAAAAAATCACCTCCAATATGGAGATTTCAAAAGATCAATTTTTAGAGCTTGTTCAAGACTCAGTCTATATCCGCAAGTTTGATTTTGACGAGGAAACGATCATGAGCATGTTCATACCAAATACCTATGAATTTTGGTGGAATACCAGCGCAGAAGCACTTTTTGACAGGATGCATCGAGAATATAAAAGTTTCTGGACGGAGGAGCGAAAGCAGAAAGCAAGTTTACTTGGGCTAAGTCCAAAAGAAGTAAGCACCTTAGCGAGTATTGTGCAAGCCGAGAGTCAGAAGGCGGATGAACGTCCGAAAATCGCAGGAGTTTATTTGAATAGACTTAAGTTAGGTATGCCCCTTCAAGCTGACCCAACTTTGGTTTTCGCGTTGGGAGATTTCGAATTGAAACGAGTGCTGAATGTTCACAAAGAAACCGACAGCCCATACAACACTTATATGTACGCAGGGCTTCCCCCGGGTCCAATTAACCTTCCAGACATCAACTCATTGGATGCCGTACTGAATGCAGAAGACCATGAGTATCTATACTTCTGTGCCAAGGAAGATTTCTCGGGCTATCATTCTTTTGCCACCAATTTGGCCCAGCACAATGCAAATGCTCGAAGGTATCAGGCTGCGCTTAATGCCGCGAAGATCTATTAAGCATGTTTAGAGCAGAAACCCAAATCAGAGTTCGATACGCTGAAACTGACCAGATGAGTTATGTCTATTATGGCAACTACGCGATGTACTTCGAAGTAGCCAGAGTGGAGGCGATGCGAAGTATTGGGTTTTCGTACAAGGAAATGGAAGATGAGGGCGTGATGATGCCGGTACTGGAAAGTCATTTCCGCTATTTAAGGCCAGGAAAATACGATGAATTGCTCACCATCAAGACTACTATCCCTAACCTTCCAGGCGTCAGGATTCGATTTGAATACGAGGTCTTTAACGCACAAGCGGAATTGATTACAGAAGGCTGGACAGTTCTGACTTTTCTCAAAAAAGACAGCCATCGTCCGACCAGACCTCCGCATAATTTATTAGCTTTATTGAAAGCTTATTTTCAAGAAGTAGGATAAAGTGATCAAAACAAGAATCCTTAGGTTAGAAGTCAGGTTACTTTGGCAAGCTCGAAAGCTTAAGAAAATTCATTTCGGAGATCCAGACAAAAACCTCTACGATCTTGGGAGGATTTTTTTGATACAGCTGCAAAAGGACGATATCTTAGAGCGGGCTGGATCTATGGCATTTAGCTACACCATTGCCCTATTCCCGATGATACTTTTTCTGCTGAACCTTATTCCATATTTGCAGGATATTTTTCCATACATCACCACTCAAAACATCCTCACCTTCACCCAAGAAATCCTTCCTGAGGAGATTTACACCCAATCCGAGGGAACCATCATGGATATCGTGTCCAAACCAAGGCAAAGCTTGCTTTCTCTGGGTTTTTTCTTCGCCTTGTTTGCCTCTACCCAAGGGGTGGTGTCGATGATGAATTCGTTTAACTCAGTCTATCAGACCAAGGATAATAGGAGCTTTTTTCAAAGTCGAGGTATTGCAGTCAGCATAGTTTTGATTCTCGCACTGACGGTGATCACTGCTAGTTTGGTCATGATTTTGGGAGAGATAATTATTCGTCGATTGGATGAGATGCAGGTATTCAATTCAGGTTTTATGATTTTCTTGTTCACTAGTCTGAAATTCCTCATTTTACTTTTCATGTTCTATATCACTACAGCCTTCATTTTCAGGTTTGCCCCCGCAGTTCATGACAAGTGGAAGTTTTTTTCGGCAGGGGCAAAGCTAGCAGGACTACTTACCACTTTTGGCTTTTATGGCTTTACGTATTACCTGAATAATTTCGCTAGCTACAATAGACTCTATGGTTCCATCGGGACCTTGATTGCGTTGATGCTATGGCTTCTTATCACCTCTATCATCATCCTCGTGTGTTTTGAAGTGAATGTGAGTTTGGATTTGGTGGAGGAGAATAAAAAGCGAAACAGAAATACAGAAGTTGAGGATATTTTAGCGAAGGAGAAAAAAGAACTAGCGAAATAAGGCTGGATTTCTGTTTATCACCAAGAAGATCTAAGTTGATGTTTTAATTTTAATCAGCAGTTAACCATTCGCTTGTTGCTTTTGGAAGGGATAATTAAACCCGGATTATGCATTAGAATAATTAAAAGGGGGGCTTAGATTCTGAATTTGGGAGAAGATGCCATCCATCCAGGGTCTTTTTTTGACTGGTAAAGAGATTTTCAAGACCTGTTT
>NZ_JAYEEY010000020.1:0-87014 GCF_035156415.1 Algoriphagus persicinus | reverse complement strand
ACGACTTGCATGTATTAGGCCTGCCGCTAGCGTTCATCCTGAGCCAGGATCAAACTCTCCATTGTAAATTATCATTATTTATACACTGTCCATGAGACCGCACGAAGCAAATCCCATAAACATCTCCCTGTCTGTTCTCAGGTTACTATTTTTTTTGCCTTACATCACTTCAAAGAACTTAGTACCACTCATTTGTGGTTCTGGTCAGACACTGAAAACCTTCGCTTTCCGTTCCGTTTCTCCCCCTTCCTTGCTGAAGGGAGTGCAAAGGTAAGCGATATTTTTAAACCCGCAATAACCTCCGCAAATTAATTTCTAAAGTTTCTGGAAGCTTAAACACTCCCACTTTAACCGACCTCTCCGATCGGTGCGCAAAGGTAAAGCATCATCGCTGACTTTCAAAACCCCACACCAAAATTAATCCTTTCAATACTTTCCCCCCGTCCCCTCTCTCCGTTTCCGTCGTTTGGGAGTGCAAATATCTGCCTTTTTATTTTAGCGGCAAGAGAATTTATGAGATTTTGTCTGCTTTTGGCGTAAGGCACTGATAGAGAAAGAGGAAAGTTTTACAAAACAAATAATGCCCTGATAACTCAACTTGCTAATACATTTTTCTGAACCAATGAAAATCGATTTAGTATCTGAAGGTAGGAAGCGGTGGGTAATGCTTTTTGCTTGGGTCTTTGGAAGAAAAAACATACCTAACAGAAAGCTCATGAGCACCACCTGACACACGTTGTCCTAGTTTTGAGATAGAATAATCAAAGCTATATCCAAAATCTAATCCTGAGTCCAACTCGATTCCGATTAGTCCAATTAAGGATTCATTATTTGGCAAATTATACTTGGTCGGAAGACCACGATACCAAAATCCAAGAATCAACGGCTCGAAATAAAACTCTGCCCCAATGTCTAGCTGGTCAAAAACACCCTGTGATTTGTAATTAAATGCAAGGGCAAGAGACCTCTCCTGATCTGTATTATTGAAATAATCATTGATATTCCCTGGAGCAAGATTAAACCTTACCCCACCTTGTATGGTATATTTAATAGGGAGTCTATTTGAATTATCTTCCAAATAACTTATCTGAGGTTCAAGCAAATGGAAAGCAGAAACACCCAACCAAAATTTTTCTTCATAATATAGGAGGCCAGTATTCAAATCAGCTGCTCGCAAACGACTGTCTCCCGAAAAGCCATCGCCCGGCTCTCCAACTACCACTCCCTTGTCTATATCTAACTGAGTCCCCAAAATAACTTGGTCAAAAAGCACATCTCTGGATAAAAAACTTCCCTGAGCTCCAACATGCAGAAATCGTTTCTCCCCTAGGCGGAGTCTATAACTATACACTACCCCTATTTCATCTGTCTTGCTTTGGTTGAAGGACTCTCGTGCTCCAGATATAATTATCCCAAATCCAGAATTATACTTTTCAGAAAAATGGTCTGCATAAGCCGTATAGGCGATGAAACTCTGATCCAAGGCTGGCCACTGGTTTCGGAAATTAACTCCCAGTCGTGTAAGCCCAGTACTTCCTGCCAAGGCTGGATTCAGATAGAAAGGATTGGCATAAAACTGAGAATATTGCACATCTTGACTGACAGCCCTAGTAGCCAAGAGAAATAGGATGCCAAAAATTAGGTAAAACCTCGTCATCATCTGATTAACTTAAATTTACCTGCCTTAGTAACCTTTTCTCCATCTGTGGCTACCCCGTTATATCGATATACGTAAAAACCAGCGTCCAATAATTTCCCATCTAATTCCCCATCCCAACCCATTGTTTTCAAATCATCTGTTTGAAAGATCAAATCTCCCCAAATATTAAAGATTAATAGTTCGGCTGAAACTAACCCCTTATATTTTGGAAGGAAAAATTGATTTGTATTACTTAAAGGAGTAAAGCCTGTCGGGAACATTACTCTATAACTTCGCAAAATTGAAACTCTCTTTACTATAGAGACTTCACACCCCCACTCATTGGTAATAGTAAGCGTCACATCAAAGTCACCTTTTTTACCATAAACATGCGTTGGGTTTTTCTCAGTAGAAACTGATCCATCGCCGAAATCCCAATTCCAGCTTTCAGCATCTTCGGAAGACATATCTGTAAATTGAAATACATCATCAGGAAAAAAGCCGCCATCCTCCTCGCCTTTGACTCCCGTCCCTTGAATTTCAAATGCGAAATCAGCTAATAGATCCTCCTCAAGTATTATAATTTGCAGTGTTTCTGGTGAGGAATAACAATCCAAATCAGCGTGTTTGATCTGAAGCTCAAATTCTCCTGATAGAGAAACTTCTCTCATTTCATCATCCAAATAACTTTGTCCAGCACCAGTTAGCTTATAATCAAATGTAATCGGATCGTAATTCGAAATACTTTTAGTCACATCCACAGGCTGATCTGGAGTACAACCTACAACTGGTGAGGTGAAAGCAAAGTCTGGGAATTCCGGAAAACTCACCAAAATCGAATTGGAGATAGCTGGGCAGTTTTTACGATTATATGCTTTTACCAAATATTCACCTACAGTATTCGCTGAGTACTGCTCCNACCAAAATCGAATTGGAGATAGCTGGGCAGTTTTTACGATTATATGCTTTTACCAAATATTCACCTACAGTATTCGCTGAGTACTGCTCCGAGGTAGCCCCTATTATCAATTCATCATCCTTATACCATTCGTACCGCTCATAGATCTCACCTCCTTTAGAACTAAAAGTCACCGACTCTCCTCCACATAATCTCACTTCTTCTACCAGGTCAGGATTTCCGTCTTCAAAAATACTGATCGGCTCAGGAGATTCTTGAATTTTCAATGTCATCGCATTTCCTACAGAGCTTTTTCCATAGTTATCGGTAATTGTATAGTAAACAGAGACACTTTGATCTGTAAACCCTTCATTCGGAAAAAAGGTAAAATCCCCTCCATTTGCCCCTGCTTTAAAAGTGCCTTGAGGCAATTCTAACACCCTATTTTCTTCGCGACATTTCCCTTGGGCACAGATATCTTCACTTTCTTCTTCTATATCATCAAGTGATGCATAAAATTGCAGACATCTAATCTCACTGTTTTCATTTGGGAGTATCACTTCCTCATCTGTGATATAATAGGTGTTTTCCTGACCTTCACATGAGGCAAAATCCGAAAAATCAACTCCCGATGGGTTTTGTAATCCCTCATCATTGGATACCTCCACGATAAGATTTCTAATCTCATGAATATTCGTCTCCCCGCCAGTAGAAGCAGCAAATCCAATTTTCAAGTTCTTTGGAGGGGCATAGGGAAATGGAATACCTGGGAAAATTGTAATTGTCCTAGGTTCATTTACAAGAGTAGTAACTACCATTTCCAATTTCAGGAGATAACCTACTCCTGAAGAATTTGGCTCTAGCTCCAAAAAAACTTTCCGATAGCCTGGAATGGCGGGGTCTGTAATTCGCCCAGTTCCAGAGCCACCTGAACTCAAAGGGAATTGGTATTGTACATCCAATGCCAACCCAAGCGAACCAGTTGGTGGATCTAATGTCATTTTTCCACCGACAAATTCATAACCATTTAGTCCTGATCCACCTTTCCTAATCGAAATACTATTTGGAAATAATCCATTTCCTCCTAAAAAGCCACCTGTTTTACCTTCACTAGAATTGCTATAATTACCGTAGCTATCGAACCCAACACCCAAATAACCTCCAGTCATCCCAGGTTGAATATTCCTCTGGGCATATCCAAAAGACCCTCCAAAACCACCCGTTCTGAAATTTTGCACGTCAGCATCAAACAAAAAAACGGTCAATCCATCTGCCCCACTTCCTCCATACATAAAGTACTCGAATGATGCCTTAATGCCATAGGCGGGCGAAAAAGGAATATCTATATACACGTACCCATTTTGCTCTCTCTGCGCATCGGTCAGACGAAGCACTCCGCCTTCCAATCTTGCACTTCCTCCAAAAACCGTTTCAGCACCTATTGATTCTTGATCTACAAATGTCTCACAGTAAGGAAACCCTACCTGTGAGTAAGAGTAGTAGGAAGCAAATAAGAATGCTATGGCTAAAAGTAAAAATCTCAATTCTAGGCTAGGTTTATAATGGGAAAGCCAAAATACACTTTAAACGCATAGAAATAAAAAAGCCCTCGATTAAAATCAAGGGCTTCAAACAGTTTGTGCTTCGGTTAGCGCAGAATCGTTTGGATACGATCCGGGCCTACAGAGACCAATTTGATTGGGACATTTAATTCTATTTCCAAGTATTCTACATATTCCTTTAATTCAGAAGGAAAGTCCTCGTAGGAATGAATATTTTCAAGGGAGCAATGCCATCCTTTCATCGTTTTATAAATTGGAGTAACTTCTTGCTCAGAAATCTCAAAACTCAATCTGTCGATCTTCTCACCTGAAGGAAGTTCGTAATGTGTACAAACTTTAATTTCCTTAAAGATATTCAACACATCTCCTTTCATCATAAATAGCTGAGTAACGCCATTGATCATGATAGAATATCGAAGTGCTGGCAAGTCTAACCAACCACACCTTCTTGGGCGACCGGTGGTACTTCCAAATTCATTCCCTTCTCTCCTCATTTCCTCACCGTCCTTATCGAATAGCTCAGTGGGAAAAGGGCCGCTACCGACTCGGGTGCAGTAAGCTTTGAAAATACCGAAAACCTCACCGATTTTAGAAGGAGCCACTCCCAACCCCGTACAGGCACCTGCAGTCATTGTAGTACTACTTGTCACAAAGGGATAACTACCGAAGTCCACATCCAATAGAGAACCTTGTGCACCTTCAGCAAGAATTCTTTTGTTAGAATTGAGTGCTTCATTTACCACATATTCGCTGTCGATGAGATTCAAAGTCTTGAAAAACTCAACCGCAGAGAAGAATTGCTCTTCCATGCCAGGCAATTCATCCAAAGGATGACTGTAAAATGAAAGTATGGTTTTGTGCTTGGCTACGAGTACTTCGTATTTCTCCTTGAAATCTGGACTTAAGATATCCCCTACACGAAGTGCGGTCCTTCCAATTTTGTCTTGATAAGTAGGCCCTATTCCTTTAAGCGTAGAGCCGATTTTCTTATCCCCTTTGGATTTCTCCAACGCGGCATCAAGAAATTTATGAGTCGGGATGATTATAGTGGCTTTCTTGGAGATAACCAGATTTTTCATGTAATCGATGGAGAATTTACCCAATCCATCGATTTCCCTCTTAAGGACAATAGGATCTAATACCACCCCATTACCTATGATATTTAGTATTTGTGAGCGAAAAATCCCAGAGGGAATTTGGTGCAAAACATGTTTTATCCCATCAAATTCTAAAGTGTGCCCAGCATTTGGGCCACCTTGGAAACGGGCTACAATTTCATATTCAGGCGCTAATACGTCTACTATTTTTCCTTTTCCTTCATCTCCCCACTGGAGACCTAGAAGTACATCCATCTTCATTTGATGTGCGGTCTTATCTGTTACACTTGACTTTTTGAAGCGTGAAATTTGCGATAAGCCCATAGAAAACCAAGGGAAAGGGCGTAATTATTTATAGTACATAAAAAGCTGCGGCGCCATAGCGCTAGGAACAAAACCAGACAAAGATCTATTTCACGGCTCCCTTTTTGAACTCTTCAATAGAGTCAAAAACAGTAAAAATATTATTCAGCTTAGTGATTATCAACAATTTCTTAACATGATCAGAGGGGGCTGTTAGGTACACTTCTCCATCTTTATTTCTCATTTTGGTAAGCATAGTGATCAAAAGTCCGATCCCGCTTGAACTGATATACCTCACTTCACTGAGGTCAACCACAAACTTTTTTACGCCTTCTTCCACTGCATCCGACACAACCTCCACCAATTTGGGTCCCAATTCATCCCCAATCAAATCACCCTGAATAAAAAGGTAATTAGCGAGCTCATCTTTACTTGTATTATAGGTCAATTTCATATGATTATAATTTGTTTTTTATGGGTCATAACCTGTCCCGTGACGAAGGAAACGGGATAGCCTGTCCCGTCCCGCCGCGGCGGATCGGGAGAATCTCGCAGGGTTGATAATCATCCCACTGTGTGACGCTTAAGTCATGGTCGAAATCACGGAGTTTCTACTTTTCTGTTATCACAATTCTCTTTGGTACAATTACCGTACAATATTAAAGAGTGATGAAGGACTTTGAAGTTTAAAATTTCACCTACTGTATTCTGAATATTTTGGATTCTAGGATCACAAAACTCAAGTACCTGACTACAATCAGTGCAGATGAGGTGGTCATGCTGCTTAAATCCGTATGATTTTTCGAACTGAGCTAGGTTTTTACCAAACTGATGCTTGGTCACTAAATCACATTCTACCAAGAGATCAAGCGTATTGTAAACAGTCGCTCGACTTACTCGGTAATTCTTGTTTTTCATGCTGATGTAAAGTGATTCCACATCAAAATGACCTGTTCGGCTATAAATTTCTTCAAGGATAGCATAGCGCTCCGGAGTTTTTCGGAGCTTCTTTGTCTCAAGATAAGCTGTAAATATCTTTTTTACCTCTTCGAAGTGAGTAGTATTCAAAGGCATTAGCTGGGTGTTTTTTCAAATATAACTTATGAAAGTAAGAAATGATTCATTGCATCAATCAAACCTTGAAACCTTTAAAATCCCATCTACTTCAACCAAATTTTCGATCAATTTGTCAAGGTGCTCTGTACTGTGTACATAGAGTTTAATCGTCCCCTCAAAAATCCCCGCATCCGAATCCACCGTAATAGATCGCATGTTCACTTTCAGTTCATTTGAAATCACCTTGGTTACATCATTAATCAGCCCCACTCGATCTGTACCAAGAATCCGCAAACCAGCCAAGAAAGCTATTTCCTTCTGACTAGTCCATCTTGCTTTGATTACCCGATTACCATGATTAGAAAGTAATTCTAATGCATTTGGGCAGGAAGTTCGATGGATTTTAATCCCTTCGTTTACTGTCACAAAACCAAAAACATCATCACCTGGTATAGGGTTACAGCATTTTGCCAAAATGTAATCTACCACATCCATATCTTCTCCGATCAGTAGTTGATCATGGTCTGGACCTTTCAGGCTTTTTATTTCTTTGGTAAATGTAGATTCATCTCTTACTTTCTCCTGACTCGATTTGTTTTGAAGTTTTTGCGTTGCTTTAAAATCCTTGAACGATTTAATCGATGTAGGATCAATAGCCCCTATTCCTACACGGAAATAAAATTCATTTGCCGTCTTGAGTTCGAAAAAAGCCCTGAGCTTTTCAACAGATTCAGAATTGAATTCCATTTTCATCTGCTTCATCTTACGCTGTACTATTTCTCTTCCTTCAAGGATAGCGGACTTTTTATCCTCCCTGAGCGCGTCTTTGATCTTAGCTTTTGCCCTAGAGGTGACGACATTATGCAACCAGTCTTCTGTAGGTTTTTGCTTATTGGAGGTGAGAATCTCTACTTGATCCCCATTTTTTAATTTATGAGAAATAGGCACTAGGCGCTGATTGACTTTAGCGCCAATGCACTTCGCCCCTACTTCGGTGTGAATTTCAAAGGCAAAATCCAATGCAGTCGAACCAATTGGCAGAACTATTAGATCCCCCTTTGGAGTAAAAACGAAGACTTCATCATGGAACAGATTCCCTCTGAAATCATCCATGAATTCAATCGCATTCCCATCGTTAGACTCAAGCAAGCCTCGCACTTGAGTGATCCAATCGTCAAGTCCGGAAGGTCCTTTTGAGTTATCTTTATATTTCCAGTGGGCAGCATATCCTCGCTCAGCGATCTCATCCATCCGTTCAGTACGAATCTGCACTTCCACCCATTGGCCTGTCCCACTCATTACGGTGGTGTGAAGCGATTCATAGCCATTAGAACGCGGAGTACTGATCCAGTCCCTAAGTCTATCCGGATTTGGTCTATAAAAATCTGTGACAATGGAATACACCTGCCAGCAATCTGCCTTTTCATTTTCCAAATCACTTTCTAAAATAATCCGGATGGCAAACAGGTCATACACTTCCTCAAAAGGAATCCCTTGTTTCTTCATCTTATTGTAAATAGAAAAGACTGATTTAGGCCTTCCTTTAATCGTGAAGTTCAAGCCTATTCTTTCCAGTTCCTCTTCTATTGGCAGGATAAAACTGCGGATAAATTTATTCCGATAAGATTTTGACTCATTGATTTTGAAAACTATATCCTTGTATGTAGCTGTATCAGTGTACTTGAGATAAAGATCTTCCAACTCTGATTTGATCGCGTACAGCCCGAGCCTGTGTGCCAAAGGCGCATACAGATACATAGTCTCGGAAGCGATTTTGAGTTGCTTGTGTCGAGGCATACTGGCCAGAGTCCGCATGTTATTGAGCCTGTCGGCAAGTTTTATCAAAATCACTCGCACATCATCGGAAAGCGTAAGGAGCATCTTACGGAAATTCTCGGCTTGCTGAGAGCTTCCATATTCGAATACTCCGGCGATTTTGGTCAGACCATCTATAATAGTCATGACCTTGTAGCCAAACTCCCGCTCGATATCCTCCAGCTCCCAATCAGTATCTTCTACGACATCGTGGAGCAAAGCAGAAACGATCGAGGTAGTTCCCAAACCGATTTCTTCCACACAGACCAATGCCACCTCCAGTGGATGATAAATATATGGTTCGCCAGATTTGCGACGCATGTCCCTATGTGCATCCAGAGACACATTGAAGGCTCTTTTAATTAATTTTGCGTCCCCGTCTTTGAGAATTGGTTTAGCTTGTCTCAGCAGCCTTCGGTAGCGTTTGAGTATTTCTTTTCTTTCTTCTTCAATATCCACTTCAATCATACAGGAGGAATTTAATACAAAAATGGGTGTAGAAAGATATCTTGCATCAAATGTTAATTATTTTTTTTCTTCAGCTATTGCATTTTATTTATTAGTCCCTACATTTGCATCCACAATTGGATTTGGAATCATTATTCTATTTCAAATTTTACCTATTGCGGATGTGGCGAAATTGGTAGACGCACTAGACTTAGGATCTAGCGCCGCGAGGCATGGGGGTTCGAGTCCCTCTATCCGCACTAAATACCGAACCCTCAATCACTAAGACTGTCTTCAAAAACAGGAAAGGGATTGGGGGTTTTTAGTTAATCTTCATTATTAAATTTTGAGCTTTGGAAATCACACAAGACAAGCATTCAGCAAATCAAGCTTCAATTAAAATTAAATTAAACGAAGCAGATTACCAACCTAAGGTTGACGCAAAACTTAAGGACTTTGCCAAAAAATCTAACATCAAAGGATTCAGACCTGGTAAGGCTCCTATTTCTATGGTGAAGAGCATGTACGGAACATCAGTACTTGTCGAGGAGATCAATGCGATCCTGAGTGAGTCACTGAATACTTATTTGAAAGAGCAAACTTTCAAAATCCTAGGCGATCCTCTTCCACAAGACCAAAACGGAACAATCGACTGGAAAACTCAAAAGGACTTCGAATTTGACTACAAAATCGGATTTATAGAATCTGTAGATCTTACACTTGATCCAAAAATCAAGGCAACAAAATACGAGATCAAAGTTGATGATAAGCTGATCAATGAAACGCTGGACAACCTAAAGTCTCAATATGGCAACAGTACAAACCCTGAAGTAAGTGAAGAAGGTGACCATATTTATGGAGACTTGAAAGCTACCGAGGGTGACTTCGAAAAAACTGTCTCTTTGGATTTGACAAAAATCACTAAGAAACTTGCCGGTAAATTTATCGGTCTAAGCAAGGAAGCTGTAGTAGAATTCGATGCGAAGGATGTGAAGAAAGGTCAGTGGGAAGAGGCTTTCGGGCTTAGTGAAGAAGAGTCTGATACGATAGACGGAGCGTTAACTTTAACAATAAAAAACATCAACAGAACTGAGACAGCTGAAATGAACCAGGAATTCTTCGACAAGATCTTCGGGCCTGATGATGTGAAGTCTGAAGAAGAATTCATAACTAAAGTACGTGAGACACTTCAAGCTAATTACGATAAAGAATCCAACTTATTCACTGAGGAGGAATTGAAGAAAGTATTGACTGATGCTGCTAAAGTAGATCTTCCTGAAGATTTCCTGAAAGAGTGGCTGATGATTGCCAATGATGGCAAAGTAACAGAAGAAGACATTGAGAAAGAATTCCCAATCTACGCTAGACAATTAACTTGGTCTTTGATCTCTAACGAGATTGCTACCAAGAATGAAATCAAAGCTGAGCATGAGGAAGTAATCGAGAAAACTAAACAAATGGTTCGTGAGCAATTCGCAGCTTCAGGTCTTGGGGCCCAGATGGAAGACAGCATGGATATGTTCGTCGATAATTACCTGAAAGGTGAAGAAGGTCAGAACTATATGAATATGCTTACCTCGATTCAGAACGAAAAAGTCCTTGCTTTTGCAATGGATAAAATAAGTTTGCAAGAAAAGGAGATAAGCATTGACGAATTCAAGGAACTTTTAGGTAAGTAAATCGCTTAAATCATCATAAAAAAGTCCTTATTTAAGGGCTTTTTTTATTTTTGCATACCACAACAAACTCAAAAGATGATTAATAAAGAAGAATTCCGTAAGTACGCCATTCACAATCAAGGCGTAAGTGGTACTGCTTTTGACCAGTACACTCAGCATATTGAAAACATGACTCGATCTGTAATCGAGGAGCGACCACAGAATTTCAGGGAAATAGACGTATTCTCCAGATTGATCATGGATCGCATCATTTTCCTGGGAACGGGAGTAGATGATCATGTTGCTAATATTATCGTAGCACAATTGCTTTTCTTAGAATCAGTGGATTCTAAGAAAGATGTGTTACTTTATGTCAATAGCCCAGGAGGATCGGTGACTGCCGGATTGGGTATTTATGACACGATGCAATTTATCAGTCCTGATGTAGCGACCATCTGTACAGGAATAGCAGCATCTATGGGAGCAGTATTGCTTGCAGGCGGTGCAGCGGGTAAAAGATCTGCATTAAAGCATTCCAGAGTGATGATTCACCAGCCGTCAGGCGGTATGCAGGGAAAATCCACAGACATGGAGATTTCCTTGAAGCTTATACTATCCATGCGGGAAGAATTGTATGAAATTCTTGCTCAGCATACTGGTAAAACTCCAGAAGAGATAGAGAGAGATTCCGAAAGAGATTATTGGCTTAAATCTCCTGAAGCGAAAGCTTATGGCCTTATCGATGAAGTATTAGTTAAAAAACCAAAATAATGGCTCAAGTTACCTGCTCCTTTTGCGGTAGAAATAAGAAAGATGTGGATCTAATGGTGTCGGGTATCTCTGCGCACATTTGTAATTTCTGCATTGATCAAGCTCATTTGATCCTTGGTGAAGAAGATAAAACCAAGAAACCAGATGGAGCAAAACCAAAAATCAAACTCAAAAAACCTAAGGAACTAACTGGCTACTTGGATCAATATGTAATTGGTCAAGAAGATGCGAAGAAGGTTCTCACAGTGGCCGTTTACAATCACTACAAGCGCCTTTTCCAGAAGGATGAAAATGATGAAGTAATGATTGAGAAATCTAACATCATCATGGTAGGTGATACCGGAACAGGCAAAACTTATCTAGCCAAAACATTGGCTAAGACACTTGAAGTGCCTTTCTGTATAGCCGACGCGACAGTATTGACTGAAGCTGGCTATGTAGGAGAGGATGTAGAAAGTATTTTGACCAGATTGCTACAGGCAGCAGATTACAATGTAGAAGCCGCTGAAAGAGGAATCGTCTATATAGATGAGTTGGATAAAATTGCAAGAAAATCCGACAATCCCTCCATCACAAGAGATGTCAGTGGTGAAGGTGTGCAGCAAGCTATGTTAAAGCTCTTGGAAGGTACTATTGTGAATGTACCCCCACAAGGTGGAAGGAAGCATCCAGACCAAAAGATGATCGCTGTGAATACTGAAAATATTCTCTTTATCTGTGGTGGAGCATTTGATGGTATAGCAAGACATATAGGTAAGCGCCTAAATACACAGCCCATGGGATTCAGCAAAGCAGCAGCTGATGCTGTGGCAGATCGTGAAAATTTACTTCAATATGTGACTGCTCAGGATTTAAAAGCTTTTGGCTTGATTCCAGAATTGATCGGAAGACTTCCTGTACTGACACACTTGGATCCTCTGCATGCTGATGTCTTGAAAAGAATCCTCACAGAACCAAAGAATGCTTTGGTAAAGCAATACGCCAAGTTGCTTAACTATGAAGGAGTGAAAGTCACTTTCGAAGAAAGTGGCATTGATTTCATCGTAGAGAAAGCGGTAGAGTTCAATCTTGGAGCTAGAGGGTTGAGATCAATTTGCGAAGCGATCATTACAGATGCGATGTATGACATTCCTTCAGATGATTCTATCACAGAATTGATTATCGATGCGAAATACGCTCATGAAAAATTCGATAAGTCAAAGTTTAAGCGACTTCAAGTAGCATAAAATCAAAACCCTGCTTCACTGAGGCAGGGTTTATTTTTTACCTAGACTTTTTAGAATCAACCCAGCCGCAGTATCTGAAGCACTTTTCTCTCCAACTTGCTCTTTGATCAAATCATAACCTTGGAGCATATGACCTCTGTAAACTTGATTTCCCAAAATCTGATGCAACTCAGCTTTTAGATTAGGAATCGAAAAATCATTTTGAATAAGCTCCTTCACGACCTCTTTGTCGGCAATTAGATTTACAAGGGAAATGTAAGGCACACGAATTAAATTCTTAGCGATAGCATATGAAATAGAGCTAGTCCTATACACAACTACCTGAGGAACTCTAAACAAAGCCGCTTCTAAAGTTGCTGTTCCCGATGTAACCACCGCAGCTATTGCATGAGAAAGCAGATCATAGGTCTGATCAAAGATCACTCGTATACCGGCATCTATTCCATGCTGATAGATTTTGAAACCTAAATCGCCAACACCGGCAATTACAAACTGAGCATTAGGAAATTCTTTCACCAACTCTACCATTCGATCCAACATAGCGTTGATCTCCTGCGCCCTACTGCCTGGCAAGAGCGCAATAATGGGCTGATAACTCAGTTCGTTCTTTTGAAAGAAAAACTCATGAGGTGAAAATTTTGAAATCTCGTCCAATAGTGGATTCCCCACATAATGAACCTCCATGTCATACCTATCAAAAAAGGCAGGCTCAAATGGCAAGATGGAATAGATCTGATCTGTATAAGCTTTCAGCTTCAACGCCCTCTTTTGATTCCAAGCCCATACTTTCGGTGGAATGTAATAATGGACAGGAATATTATTGTCTTTAGCGAAAGCGGCGATTTTCATATTGAAACCACCATAATCAACTAGAATGATAGCATCTGGTTTAAATGATAAAATATCATTCTTAACTAGCTTGAGGTATTTTAATACTTTTCGAAAACCTAATACCACTTCCAAAAAACCCATCAAAGCGACCGCTGAGTAATCTACAGCCAATTCCACACCAGCTTCCTTGGAGTAGCTCCCTCCCATTCCGCGAATCTTCAACGTTGAATCCTTTGCCAAAAGAGATCGCACCAGATTAGATGCATGTAGATCTCCTGATCGCTCGCCGGAGATGATGTAGAGTTCGTGAGATTTCAAATTCCAAATTTCAAAATTAAAAGATTACTCCCCAAAATACTCTACAAAATTCCTTGGTGTCTCGTACAAGGTAAGCTTGTGCAAGCCACCATGGGAGGTAATTTCCTTCACAGCAGGCTCTAAAATTTTCCAAAATTCCACAATGAGATTTTCGCAGCTAGCTAGTTTGCCTTGCATAAAATCAACATCCACATTCAGGTTTTTATGGTCAACTCGCTCTATCACTAAATTGCGAATAATGGTGCTCAGCTTTTTCAGATCCACTACAAATCCGGTATCGGGATCAGGTAATCCTTTGACCATTACGATCAATTCAAAATTATGACCATGCCAGTTCACATTGGCACAAGGGCCAAAGACTTCTATATTTTTATCATCTGACCACTTCGGGTTCCAAAGTTTATGGGCTGCATTGAAGTGTTCTTTTCTACAAACGTAAATCATCTATAATTGGAATTGGTCGCAAAGTTAACCAGAAGTAGCAGAAAATAGAATTCATCGCAAATCAAGCTAAAAAAATAAACCCCGATGAAATATTCGTCGGGGTTTAGGAAATTGAAAGGTTAAAGTGATTAACCTCTTTCTCTTACATATACAAATTTTTCTTTGAACACCAAACGAATGGTTCCAGATTGATACATAAAATAGCTTACTTCAAGAGTTTTACCATCTTCAGAGAAGGTAGTGTATTTATTTACTCCAGTAGGGTCAATCTCAGCATATCGGGTGTTAGCTGCAGGCTGACCATAATAGTTAGTAACTGCAGTCACATTATTAGCATCATCGAAAGCAAAGACTGCAGCATAGCTACCAAAGTAACTAAGACCTGCACCAGTGTTGAACACATAACCATATCCTCCTAAGAATTCAGAATCCCAACGACCAACAGTGGTAGAAGTGATTGTTCTCAACTCAACATTGTACGGATATAAACCGACAAAGGCCGGTCTTGTTACATCTGTAAATTCACCAGTAACTTCATATACTCCATCATATTTATTCTTAGCACCCACAGCATAAATAGCTGTTTCAAAATTGCCAGAAATGGTACCGAAAGAGGATTCAGTGATAGTTAAAGGAATGGCATAGTTTTTAGAGAAATCAAAATTATTTGTAAATAATTTGATAGTTTTTTCAACTTGTCTCTGACCACTTGGAATAGTTACTTCCATTGCATCTATAGAATATAAATTAGATGGAAGAACTTCGTAATCAGTACCTTCAGATTCATTGTAAGCCGCGAGTGCTTCAGGATCCAACTTGAATTTTACATTGATATTCTGATTATTATCCTGTGCTCCTGAGTAGCTAACCAAGACCTTCAATTCCACTTCATCAGCCGCAGTAAACGAAGAAACATACAGCGGATACACACTTCCAGGGGATGCTATTAGACCAATGTCGAAGAATTCTATAACATTTTCAGTTTTGTCGGGATCGAAAAGCGGATCCTCATCCAAACAAGATGTAAGTGTCACCATAGCAACAGCAAACAGCCCTATTTTAGTTAATATATTTTTCATATCTATTTCTATTAATTAAGGATTATTGGGCCTGCCAGAAGATCAAACTTGTGAACTGACTAATTCCAGTAGGAACATTATCAGGGTTAAGTTGAAATTCAGAGGAAGCGTAAAGGTATCTTACTGGAAGTTCATCAGCCCTAGGAGAAGTAGAAAGGATAGATGCAAATGTTAAATTCGGATTACTTGATCCATTCACGATCGATGGGTATCCAGTTCTTCTAAATTCTGCCCAAGTCTCTTGCGCATTAATAAAGTTATAAGCAATATACTTTTGAGTGATTATAGCTTCCAACTTTTCAGCAGGTGAAGATGCAAGAGAATAGTTCACCAAGTAACTATCCGCGTTGTTAAGCTTGTACGTATCAAAATCTGCTTCTGGATCCATTCCTTCTTTTACATTACCATTTATTTCTTTGTAAAGATAGGTGAAGGAAGCTATCACTCCTTTTTCAAAAGCGTCAAGATCATTACCAGACAGGTATCCTTTCATATATGCTTCTGCTTGAAGGAAATAAGACTCCGCAGCAAGCATCATAGGTACGCCTGCAGTTCTTCCTTTAAGAAGACCAATTGTGTTTGTAGCATTAGTGCCTGTTCCTTCTCCAACATACCATGCAGTTTGGTTGGATAAAGCCGCTGGATTATCGACTAAGTTACCTAATTGACCTTTAGGAGTACCGGCAGGATATTGTCTGTAGGTAGCTGCACCTCGACCCTCATCCAAAATCTTATTTCCGTTATAGAAAGTATAAGCATAGGTACTAGGGATAGCAGATCTACCAGATCCAGACAAGGAGCCAGCAGCATTTGTATGATAAACCTCCCAATAGGGATTTTGCTTACCACTAGTCGCTATATAACCAGGATTTACCATAGCATCTTCACTGATGAAGCCAATGCTTGTATTCATAGAAGCAAATTCAGAAGAGGCAAAGCTACTTGATTCAGAACCACTAGACATTCTTATTAGTAACCTTAACTTCAGCGTATTAGCAAACTTAGCCCACTTAGTCACATCACCACCGAACATTACATCAGCAGATCCAAGACCATTGGCACCTACCGAATTTGTAAACATATCGATGGCAATATTCAACTGAGTCACCAAATCCTGATAAATAGCAGTTTGGCTATCGTAAGCAGGAGTGACATTTTCTGAACCTTTCAATCCTTCGGAATAAGGCACATCGCCAAAAACGTCAACTAACATATGGAAATCCCAAGCTTTCATCACCTTGGCTATTGCATTGAAATATGCTTGGCTAGGCTCTTCGGCAGTGGAAGTTTCAATGTATTCATAGTTAATCAAATCATCGTAAGTAGCACCCCAAAGTCCAGAATAACTTGTAGTAGTATAGTTATAAGTAACGATAGAGCCCCATCCGCCATAACCTCCGGCATTGACCGTGTACCCATTAACCCACATTGCACTTGAATTATAGGAACGCAGTAAGGCGGCACTGTTGGTAAGGGCATTCGGCAACACCAGCTCAGGCGTAGCAGACGTAGCCTGATTTGGGTTCTCATTATCTCCTAGAAATGACTCACAAGCCGTGAGGGAGATAAAGGAAGCGAGTATAAATATTCTTAGTATATTTTTCATTTCAATCTAATTAAAATGTTAATGTGATGGAACCACCGAAGAATCTGGTTGGAGGTGTTGCAGCCAGAGTTACGATACCTACTGCGTTTCCGTCAGAGAAATTGTAGTCAGGATCCGTATAAATATTTGATTTCGGTGTGAAGATCAACAAGTTTCTTCCCTGAGCAGTAATAGTAGCTCCTTGGATAAAACCAATTCTACTCATCAAGCTAGCTGGGAAGTCATAAGAAATCGCAACTTCTCTCAATTTCCAGTAATCACCGGAAACAAGGTAATTTTCAGCAATATTTCTTCTAAATGAACCATCTGTCCAGAAACCTGCACCACCATCTGTAACCGTGATATTTGTATTCGCTACATAAGTTCCAGGATTCTCAGGATCTTCATAAGAAGAATTAGGAATTACAAAACGCTCTCTGTTGAAATAGGTAGTAGTAATACCAGAACCTGAGAAGTCAAATAATCCACCACCATCGTAAAGGATGCTATAACCTCCTCTGTATTCAGCTAAAGCAAATAATCTGAAGCCTTTGTATAGAATTTCAGCGTTTACCCCTAATCTATGTCTTGGAGTAGTATTCCCTAGGATAACCTGCTCCTCTGCTGCACTAGGATAACCTGTAGTACCATCTACGATAATTCTATCCTGCTGATCTCTCTTGTATATGGAGCCTATCAAAACCGGGAAGGTCTCACCTTCTACGGCATACACTTGTGCATTACCGCCGGAAGAAATTGCCAGTCTTTTGGTATCATCAGCAAGCTCAAGCACTTTATTGTCATTGAACGTATAGTTAGCACCTACGATAATCTGAAAGTTATTTCTAGAATAAGCTGTCACATTCAACATAGTCTCAATACCCTCATTTCCAACTAGACCAGTGTTTTGCAAGTAAGAGGAGAAACCAGTAGAAACCGCTACTCCTGTTGGAATAGTTTGATTCTCAGTCTCAGATTTATAGTAAGTGAATGCACCGTTCACTCTGTTATTGAACAAGATGAAATCTGTACCTACTTCAAAAGATGTAGTAATCTCTGGCTTAAGATTCGCAGCTACCAACCTATTATCCAAAGTATAGCCAGAAAGGCTTCCATAAGGGAATCCACTTGAAGGGCTGAAAGTTGGTTTTAATTGATAAGCACCAAAGTTAGTAGTATTACCTAAGTTAACTTGACCAACTTGAGAAACACCACCTCTAAGTTTCAATTGAGTAAATACTTTAGAGCCCTGAAGAGCTGATATAGCCTCAGATGCTAGGAAAGAAACGTTTGCTGCAGGATAGAAGAATGATCTGTTCTCCTTAGATAGCGTAGAAACCCAATCATTTCTTCCCGTCAATTCAAGGAACAAGTAATCTTTGTATGCTGTCTTGAACTGTGCAAATACGCCGATTTGACTAGCTTCATAATTACCTTCACTAGCACCTGCTTCACCTACTCTATTGGATACGTTATAAAGTCCTGGTATTACAATACCGTTAGCACTTACACCTACACTTTTAGATCTATTCTGTCTAACTTGGTTACCCAACAATAAATTGAAGAACAAATCATCGCCAACAGCTTTTTTCATGTTGATCAAGAAATCTGAGATAATCTGATTGTTGAACGAAGTCCCATCAGATACACCACCGGCAATATCAGTCTTTGCAGCTGATATTTCTTTGGTGTAATCAGTGAAGGTAAATTTACCAGTAGTGTTTTTGGAGAAAGAGCTTCTGTTTGATACACCTACTCGGTAAGTGAAGTCCAACCACTGTAGAGGCTTATATTTCAATTCAACGTTAGCTACTAGATAATCGTTACCAGAATTTTGACGATTATTGTCAATAGCAAAGTAAGGGTTATCGTAATACTCATTATAATATCCATTTGGATTAGCAAATGGATCGTTTTTCCAATCTTTGTAGCTAGTCAACGGAATGTGAGCAGGAGTCTGTAGAATGTTGTCAAACATACCAGCTGTGACGTTGGTAATGTTATATCTATTCTGCACGTAGTTAGTTGATATATTTAGACTAAGTTTGTCATTGAACTCTCTTGTGCTATTAAAGCGGATGGAAGCTCTAGTGTAGTTATCACCTGGCGTAGTTCCGTCATTATCAAGATACTGAGCTGAGAAGAAGTTGGTAGAATTCTCATCTCCACCACTGATCGAAACATCTGTTTGATTGGTAACACCAGTTTCCCAGAAATCATTTTTGGCTCCAGTAGCAGAGTAAGGAATAGTTTGAATGGAACCGTCTTCCAATGGCTTACCTATCTGTACCATAGATCCATCGAACCTCGGTCCGTACTGCTGGTTCTCATAAGGTACATACTGATGAGGATATCCACCTGCATATCCTGAACCGAATGTATTCTGAATCTCTGGATAGAAACTCACTTCTTCCAAGTTAACAGTATGGCCTACTGATACTCTAGGAGCACCAGACTTTCCTCTTTTGGTCACGATGATCAATGCACCGTTAGATGCTGCAGAACCATAAAGAGCGGCAGCGTTTGCACCATTAAGAACAGTGATTTCTTGGACATCCTGAGGATTAAGATTTCCTAAGATTGAATTTGGAACAATCACGTTATCCACTACGATCAAGGCTTCGTTATTACCTGTCAAAGATCGGGCACCTCTCAATACAACTCTAACGTTAGGGTTTACACCAGAACCAGTTGTGTTGATTTGCATACCTGCTACTTTTCCAGTAAGGCCTGAAGCCACATTAGCAGCTCTACCTTGAGCTACATCACGAGTCTCGATACTTGTAGCATTATAGCCCATCTCTACTCGTCTAGACTCAATACCCGCCGCACCTGTAATCACGACTTCACTCAAACTCTGGACATCCGGTTGTAAAACCACGTCGATGTACGATTGCTGACCAATGTTGATCTCTTGGGTGGTAGTGCCAATAAAACTAAACACCAACACTCTTCCCTCTTCGGGGATGTCTAACACGTACTTACCATCAATGTCTGTGGCAGTACCTACGCTAGTACCTTTAACGAGAACAGTGGCACCTGGAATTGGCTCACCATCTTCACCAGAAGATACTATTCCGGTTACTCTGCGTCCCTGTGCAAATGCCAACGCACTTACTAGGAAAAGCGAAAGCCCTAGGAGTAAAATTTTCTTCATAAGAATTATGATTTGGTTTATATTATACTCAATGATATTCTTATTGATGCAATATCGCAAAACAGCAGGTTATAAATTTATGTTGGAGCCATACCGTAGCATTTAATGAAAAATTCTTTTTCAACTTAAAAACAAAATTTTAATTGGAAATAGACGGAAATTAACCCAATTCCTATATTTTTGTTTTGTTATTTTTTTGTTAACAAAAGTTAATTTTTCGCTAAAAAGGCCTCAGCGACGCACTAACTCTAAACGTAAGTCTGAAAAAATTTTAAATTTCTAATAATGGCTTTTAAACAAAATTTTAATAAATCCAATACTGAAATCTAACCCTATTATAGTCAAAAATGCCTTATGAGGAAAATTTAAATCTGAATACCTCCTATTAAAACTTAAAAAAACTAGGTAAATAAAATTGAACTTTAATAAGTAGTTGATTTATTGCGATTATCTCTTAACCTATTAATAACATTAAGTGCAAACTATAAAACCTTGATGGTGATTCTTCGGTTTAGCGCTTGATTTTGTAAATTGCTATTTGGGACCATCGGTTCCTTGTCCCCCTTTCCTTCTACTAACACGCGCGCCTGATGAAATCCTTGACTTGTCAGATAATCTTGAACACTCTTTGCCCGTTGTAAACTAAGATTCTGATTATAATTCGCGCTACCCACATTATCGGTATGCCCCGTGATCAGAATATTTACATTGGGATTTTCTGATAAAAATTTTACTAGTCTTTTTAGCGATGAAATGGACTCATTCTTCAAGATATATTCATCAAATTCAAAAAACACGTTTTCGAAGACGAATTCTTCTCCTGCGGCCACAGGTACTAATTCCACTTTCAAATCTTTTACGTTTTTGATATTGTCACGCTCTACATTATAAATCTTGGGTAGAAAGCCTTTTTTCTCTACATATAATCCGGAAATTGCTTTATCAGGATAAATCATAGTGAACGCACCGGTTTTCCCGTCTGCCTTAAATCTATAAAGTGTACTGTCATTAGTCAAGGAAACCAGCGACAAAGTAGCATCTATAGGTTCGCCTGTTTTTGAATTAAATACTTTTCCTTCAGTCACTGTTAAGTTTTCTCCCAATGATATTTCATCTGGGAATTTGAATCTATATAATAAGGAACGATCATTTTCTTTTTCAGAAGTGGTCAATTCTGTGAAATAAGCAAAGTCCTTTTGGGCGGTAATAAATAATGCAACTTGATCGAATTGGTCATTAATTGGCATACCGAGATTTTCAGGCTTAGTGAATTCCCCTTTTACCACTTTTGAAAGTTGGATATCCATTCCACCGAAACCTGGATGGCCATTGGATGAGAAAAATAATATTTCGTTGTTAAAAAACATAAATGGGGAGATTTCGTCTTTTGCCGTATTCACTACATTTCCAAGATTTTTTGCCTCAGACCATGTAGCATCATTTTGCATGACGCTATACCAAATATCATTTCCCCCAAAGCCTCCTTTTCGATTGGAAGAAAAGAATAAAATCCGCCCGTCAGCAGAAAGTGAAGGTTGAGAATCCCAAGACCTGGAATTGACATTTTTGCCCATATTTCTGGGACGTTGCCACATTTCATTTACTTTGTAAGCAATATATAAATCACAACTCCCCTCAGAATCCGGCGCATCACAGGAAGTATAAATAAGGATATTACCGTCTGCTGTGACTGAGCAAGTCCCTTCATTATAAGGTGAATTAATCGTCTGTGCTATGCTTTGGGGCTTTGACCAATTCCCTTCCGGAGAGACAAAAGCCATAAAAATATCTTCCTTGTCATTATTCCCTGTACCATCTCTTTTGGTAAATAATATCTGCTCCCCATCTGCCGTCAATACTGGAAAATACTGAAGTTGAAACTGATTTAGTGGTTCTGGCAACCTTTCCTTTACTATAGATTGATAGTTATCCAATTGCACGGCCAAAAACTCCATCTGATCCTTCATCTCCAAATAATTAGGCAATCGACGAAAAGAATCATCAAACAAAGGGTCAGTAGCGGCAAACTCATCATAGGCCTCCTGAAATCTCCCTTGTTTCAAATACACATGCGTGAGCACCCAGCCTAAATCCGCACGATGCTTAGCTGAAGCATTTTTCCCAGCAAGCCGCGCTTTTCCTGCACTGGCTGTTTTTTCAGCATCCTCAAATTCACCTTGGGTAATCTGCAACTGAGCCAATTTAACGTAGGCTTCCAAAAATGACCCCTCCCGATTAATCGCATCTTTGTACTTTTCTATGGCGGCAGCATACTGCCTCGAAAGCGTCAGTAACTCGCCCTCCTCATACATCCTGATAGCCCTGCCATCGATAATCGAATAGCTTTGCGCCTTTGCGAAAGAAACGATCAATAAAAGAAGAATTCCGGTAAAAACAGGGCGCATGGGCTTAGGGTATGTCCATAAATTTATGAGTTTGAAGCGAAACTTTCCATTTTGGATGATTTTTTACAAAATCTATGATCACAGAGGTGAACTTCTCAGCCTTGCTCCACTCCGGTTGAAGTCGCAATTCGCAGGTAGATTCCACTAGCAAAGCATGTTCCTTGGCAAAAGAAAAATCACTCTGATGAAAAACCACCACTTTCAATTCATCCGCCTCTGAATAGATAGAAGGGTGTGGTTTCTTGAATTTCTTCGGAGAAAAACAAACCCAATCAAAATCTCCGGAGAATGGATGAGCTCCTGAGGTTTCAATGTTTGTGGTAAAGCCTTTTTCCTTCAAAAGTGTAGTCAAAGGCCCTAAATCATACATCAATGGCTCGCCTCCGGTGATCACGACCAACCTTCCAGGATAAGCCAATGCATCTTCAACAATTTTTTCGATGCAGAAAACCGGCCATTTACCCGAATCCCATGATTCCTTGACGTCACACCAAACACAGCCCACATCACACCCCCCTAGCCGGATAAAATAGGCGGGATGCCCAGTAAATCTACCTTCTCCTTGTATGGTGTAAAATGCTTCCATTACCGGAAGCTGTGTTCCTTGCGCTACGGCTTCTTCTATATTCATCTGAATTTTTGATAAAGCGGGCAATTGAACCGCTGGGTGAATGATGCCGCAAAGGTAAGGTTTTGAATTAGAATATTTGAAAATTGGAAAATTGAAAGATTAACACATCCATTTTTCAATCTCCAAAGCATAACAATCCAATTAAACCGCATTAGGTAATAAGTTTCGTAATGAGGTATGAAATTGCAAGAAAATCAAGCTGTTTGGAGACTGAGACATTGCACCGCTATGGTGAAGTCGAAAACAGTAACGTAGTAGCTGATTTTGAAGCAATTAAAGACCGTAATAGAATTGCTAATGCATAATGCGGGTTTAACGCCCACTCCTTCTTTCGGAGGATTTGCGAATTTGGATTCCAAAGCCCGTCAATTTTTCTATTTTTGCAGGCATTCAGCTTAAAAAAACAAGAAAATATCTAATCATGGCGGAGTATAATTTTAGAGAAATTGAGAACAAATGGCAGGCTTACTGGAAAATCAACCAAACTTTCCTGGCCAAGGTAAATCCCGAGAAACCTAAATTCTATTCTCTTGATATGTTTCCTTATCCATCTGGTGCAGGACTTCATGTGGGCCATCCGCTGGGATACATCGCTTCGGATATTGTCAGCAGATTCAAAAAACTGAAGGGTTTCAACGTCCTTCACCCCATGGGGTACGACAGTTTTGGCCTACCGGCTGAGCAATATGCGATTCAAACTGGGCAGCACCCAGCGATCACAACTGAGCAGAACATCACCCGATATACCGAACAGCTGAAAAACATCGGCTTTGCCTTCGACTGGAGCAAAGAAGTAAGAACTTCCAATCCTGACTATTACAAATGGACGCAGTGGATTTTTATGCAGCTTTTCAATAGTTATTACGATCAAGATGCGGACAAAGCCCTTTCCATTGAGTCCTTAATCGCACGATTTGAAAAAGAAGGAAATACTCATGTAAAAGCTGTTTCGGATGACGAAACACCAAAATTCACTGCAGAAGAATGGAATGCTTTCTCCGAAAAGGAAAAGCAGGAAATGCTCTTAAAATACAGACTGACTTTCCTAGCTGAAACAACCGTTAACTGGTGCGCAGCTTTGGGTACAGTCCTCTCAAATGATGAAGTAAAAGACGGCTTCTCTGAGCGTGGCGGACATCCCGTGGAGCGAAAGAAAATGATGCAGTGGTCTATGCGGATCACCGCGTATGCCGATAGATTATTGCAAGGTTTGGAAAAAATAGATTGGTCTGAGCCGATCAAGGAAATGCAGCGCAACTGGATCGGAAAATCCATCGGAGCTGATGTGGTTTTTCAGGTAAAAGATTCCCAACAAACCATCAAAGTATTTACCACGCGTGTGGATACTATATATGGTGTCACGTATTTGGCTTTGGCTCCGGAATCTGATCTAGCAGCAGCCCTTATCACTGAAGATCAGCGCGAAAAAGCCGAAGCTTATATCGAAGTAGCTAAAAACCGCTCGGAGCGTGAGCGCATGAGTGATGTCAAAACCATCTCAGGAGCATTCACAGGGTCCTATGCGATCAACCCATTCAACGGAGAAGAAATCCAGATTTGGGTAGCTGATTATGTATTGGCTGGCTATGGCACGGGTGCCGTGATGGCTGTACCTGCGCATGACGAGCGGGATTACAACTTTGCAAAGCATTTCGGCCTAGAGATAAGACAAGTGATCGAAGGCTCCATGGAAGAAGGCTCTTTCCCTGGAAAAGGTGGCTTCATTATCAATTCAGGCTTCATTTCCAATCTTTACATGAAAGATGCCATGAACAAAGCCATTGAGTTCTTGGAAGAAAAAGGCATAGGAAAAGGCAAAATCCAATACAGAATGCGGGATGCTATTTTTACCCGCCAGCGCTATTGGGGTGAGCCACTTCCTGTTTATTTCAAGGATGGATTACCTTATTTAATTGAAGAAAGAGACCTGCCTTTGGTATTG
Organism: Algoriphagus persicinus; assembly: GCF_035156415.1. Classification (NCBI taxonomy): domain Bacteria; kingdom Pseudomonadati; phylum Bacteroidota; class Cytophagia; order Cytophagales; family Cyclobacteriaceae; genus Algoriphagus; species Algoriphagus persicinus. The sequence continues at coordinate 62,150 of NZ_JAYEEY010000020.1, read as the reverse complement.
CCTGAGGTTGATAAATACCTCCCGACCGAAGATGGGGAACCACCACTTGCCCGAGCAAAAGACTGGAACTATAAAACTTCTGAAGGTGAATTCCCTCTGGAAAGAAGCACCATGCCGGGCTGGGCGGGGTCTAGTTGGTATTTCTTCAGATATATGGATTCCAAAAACGAAACTGAATTTGCTGACAAAGCAAAAACAGATTACTGGGGAGCTGTAGATCTATACATTGGAGGTTCCGAGCATGCTACTGGGCACTTGTTGTATTCAAGATTCTGGACCAAATTCTTGTATGATCTTGGAGTAGTCAGTATCGATGAGCCATTCCAGAAGATGATCAACCAGGGAATGATCCAAGGAAGATCAAATTTTGTGTATAGAATCAAAGGCACCAACCAATTTGTAAGTCACGGGCTGGAAGATCAATACGACACTTCTGCTATGCATGTGGATGTGAACATCGTTTACAACGATCAATTGAACTTGGAGAAATTCAAAGCTTGGAGACCTGATTTGGCCGATGCAAAATTCATCCTTGAAGCTGGCAAATACATCTGCGGATCTGAAGTGGAGAAAATGTCCAAATCGAAATATAACGTGGTGAATCCAGACGATATCATCGAACGATACGGTGCGGATACGTTGAGGTTGTACGAAATGTTCTTGGGTCCTTTGGAGCAATTCAAACCTTGGAACACCAACGGAATTGATGGCGTATATAAATTCTTGAGAAAACTTTGGAATTTGTATCACTCAAATGCTGGCGAATTCCAAGTTTCAGACGCAGAACCAAGCAAGGAAGAATACAAAGCTCTTCACAAAGCCATCAAAAAGATGGAAGATGATATGGCGAACTTCTCCTTCAACACATCAGTTTCCAGTTTTATGATCTGCGTGAACGAACTGAGTGCCCTGAAATCAAATAAGCGAGGAACCCTGGAACCTTTGGCGATTTTGGTATCACCCTATGCTCCGCATATAGCCGAGGAACTTTGGCGTTTACTTGGGCATGAAGGTTCTATCACTGATGCTACTTTCCCTGATTTCGATGAAAGTCATCTTGTTGAAAGTGCTTTCGAATATCCGGTAATGATCAATGGCAAGATGCGCACAAAACTCAATTTGGATCTTTCACTTTCCAAAGATGAAATCCAGAAAGCAGCTTTGGCAGATGAGACTGTCCAAAAATGGCTGGAAGGAAAGGCGCCGAAAAAGATCATAATCGTTCCAGGAAAGATTGTGAATCTGGTGATCTAATTTCTAATACAGTCCAAGCTGATATTATAGGATATTGAGCTTTGTTTTCAAGGAAACTGAATGATTCGTAAAAAAATATTATATGTAACACCATCCATGCAGTCATTTGTAAAAAGTGACATCAGGATTTTGTCAAAATATTTTAATGTTCGGATTATAAATCAGCCTTGGGGTAATAAAAAGATGGCCCCCTTCAACTTCATAGCTCAATTTTTCTCAATGCTTTTCAGCATTTCAGGTGTGGAGTTTATCATTGCGAATTTTGGAGGGTATTGGGCATTTTGGGCGACAGTTTTTGGGAAGGTATTTACCAAGAAGGTATTCATTGTCACGCATGGCACTGATTGCGCCGCGATTCCTGAGATCAATTATGGAAGTCTTAGAATTAGTTTGCTGAAACGAATCTGCAACTTCAGTTACAATCGAGCTGACGCAATTTTCCCTGTAAGTGAATCATTGATCGAAACTGAATTGAATTTTGATCCCGCTATCACATCAAGAAAGCAAGGTCTTTTACACCATTTCCCAGGATTAAAAGTGACCATAAAAACAATCTATAACGGATTGGATGACAATCAGTGGACTCTTCCCGAAAAGTCAGATCGCATACCAAATAGCTTTTTGGCAGTGATGTCTCCAAGCCAATTCGAGCTAAAAGGAGGAGATTTGATTTTGCAGATAGCAAAAAATTACCCGCAGTGCCGCTTCTATTTTGCAGGGATTCCTGATTCACAAATAGTGCGAGAACCTGCTGAGAATATTTATTTCCTGGGGTTTCTGGATCCCAAAGAATTATTAAGCTGGTATCAGAAATGCGAATTTTATTTCCAGCTATCGAGTTTTGAAGGCTTTGGCTGCGCTTTGTGCGAAGCTATGCTTTGCGGAGCAATTCCAATCGGATCGAACACAAATCATATCCCTCAGATCGTAGGTGATTCAGGATTTATTATTTCTGAGAAATCTTTGAAAGCGGCCGTTCCAGTTATCGATAAAGCTATAGGCATTATCAATAAAGAAATACTTTCCATAAATTCGCGACTTCATATTCAAGCCAACTATTCTCTGGCGCTCAGGGAGCAAAAGTTAATCGAGGGGTTGGAGCAGGTTACAGGCAAGTCATATACTCACTAATGGAACAATTATTAAGTAAAATATCTAGGAATTTGTATGTGATTCCGGGTGGATTTTTTGTTACCAAACTGTTCCGGAAATTCTATAGATCTTCCGAAACGACTACAAATTGGAGGAATTTCAGCTTTAGAGGAGTAGCGATGAAAGTGGATATCGCAAAGCAAATGGGTAATGCAATCTACTGGCGTGGCGCCCACGACTGGGCTCCTATTTTTGTGTTGGAAAAATTCCTGAAGAAAGGGGACACCTTCATTGATGTGGGTGCAAACCAAGGTGAATATTCACTTTGGGCAGCCAGAAAAGTTGGATCAAAAGGAAAAGTCATTGCCTTTGAACCTATGCAGCAACTTTTCGATCAATTAACCGAAAACATCCGACTCAATGAATCATTTCAAAAAACCATTACACCGGTAAAACTAGGACTATCCGACAAAAAAGGTGAAGTGGCGCTTTTTGCAAGTGAAGATTCTAACGAAGGAACGAATACCATTTACAATACAGATAAGTTCAGCATAGAACTCGGAAAAATCCAGCTTGACACACTTGATGAGCAATTGGATGAATTGAAAATTGATACAGTAAACTTCCTGAAGGTAGATGTGGAAGGCGCAGAACTTCAGGTTCTAAAAGGAGCATTAAATACACTAAAAAATAATCGTCCAATTCTACTTCTGGAAATCAACAAGGATGCTTGCATCGCCGGTGGTTATATGCCTGAGGATATTTTAGACCTTCTAAAGCCATTCAATTATTCCTTTTCAAAAATTGGTCTCCGTGGATCCCTCAGTAAAGTGGATGTGCTGCCCGATTTCTGTAATATTTTGGCTATTCCTCAATAGCTTTTCTATTTGATAAGTAAAAAACTTCCCGTTTGAGACTTGAGGTCATTACTATCAGTTTCATTTCTATAATCCACCTTGTACACATACGTTCCTGAAGGAGCTTCTTTTCCTTTGAAACTACCATCCCAGCCTTGATCCTCTAGGCTATTCGAATAAAACACAATCTCTCCCCACCGATTAAACACCCAGAATTCAATTGCCTGCAGCTGATTGAAGACTGGAAAATAAAAGTCGTTTTGCCCATCTCCATTAGGTGAAAATGCATTCGGCATACGCAAGTATTCCACTCCTTTAATCACTAATATTTTGTTATTTTCCTTTATACAGCCATTTAAGCCACTTACTTTTAAGCTTACAATATATTTTCCCGGTGAAGTATATTGATGAATTGGATCCGATTCACCACTCACATTCCCATCTCCGAAATCCCAAGAATATTCTATAATAGCTACACCTTCAGAAAGATCTTCAAACAGAATGGGAAAGTTAAAATTCAAAACGCCATCATCGATCAGTGATTGACTAGTGTAGTCAAAGTTCGCTTTCAGATACTCTAAATCTTTCTCTTCCACTTCGAAATAGTGAATCTGACTACATCGCGCAGAATTTAAGATTTCAACTGCATAGGTGCCTGGTAGAAAATCTTTGTATTCATAAACCCCCTCCAGCAAATCCTCAGCAACCATTTCAAACTTTTCACCTGAACGCAAATCTCCTTTTATTGTAACTTGGTATTCATCGGGCGATTCTGCTGAAATTAATAGTTCAATGCTAAAATTTGGCTCATCGGGGCAATCTATTTGGGTAGTGTTCTTATTCAATTCAACTGTAAAAAGTTGTTTTTCCTCAACCATAAAATCAACATTTGCTGCGCAGCCATTTTGATCGATTACTTGAATTTTGTGAAGCCCGGGTAATACCTTTCTTCTTAGATCACTAGATGCGTTTATTTCGCTATCCCAATATATAAGATAAGGCTCGAAACCATTACTTATATTCAAACTAACCTCCCTTTCAGGAGTTTCCGATTCACACGAACTATCATCAATCACCACATCTACGAGCACATCACTAACTTTAAACCCAAATTCTTTTACACAACCGCCAGAGGGCAACACTGCATAATAAGTAAGATTTGGAACTATGGGGAAATTACGGCCGTTTCCATATTCGATGTAAGTGCTCGTGAGTGGATATTCATTGTAAAACCTCGTTCCTTCAGGATAATAATCAGTTAATACATCAGTGGATATTTCTGTATGCCCATTCAGGACGCAGATTGTTATTTTTGATGTACCATTTTCATACCCACAGGTATTTTTCAAGAAATCATCAAACTCAGCCGTGAAATTTATTGGGCCAAAAACAGGAGAATTAATGCATTGAGAATCGTCACTAAAACCCACCAATAAAGGTGAAGTTGGAATGGGTTTACCAGAATTCCCATTGTTCCCATTGATTTGACCATCTACCACAAAATTAGCGCTACAGGTATCAATTAATACTTCACAATTTTCCGTCACGCGTACTGTATAGGTAAGCTTTGCTACAACTTCATCCGGACTACTTGACGAGGGAGTTTCACCGATTTCCCATATTATTTGATTCGATAGTATCGAGGGTTGATTTCCAGAATTGTTTGTGAAAAAATACTCCCCAACAGATGAAACATATTCAAATCCTTGGGGAAGATAAATCTCGAGCTTGAGATCTTGAAGGTCAACTCCACCAGTATTTTTGACCTCAACAATTATCTCTAGCTCATCCCCAGGAATGATGCTTTCCCCTTCGGTAAAAGGCTGGTTATTTAATGAATTCACAAAGTGATAACCTTGTATTTCAGGTTCATTAGCATCCACAGCCATTATGATACTATAAATGACATAGGCGTCTCCGTTAGTTCCATACCTAAATCTAGTACTAGTCTGTCCGTTCGAAATAATGCTATTTCCTACATTTGGAATATCAAATACAGAAATATCCATACCTGTATTATTCTTAAGATCTGGACTTCTCGAATTTCCTCCTGTAACAATGCTGGAGTTAAAAAAATTATCAGGTGTATTTCCTTCGTGAGAAAGTCTTACAAAATCATTGGTGTTTACGCCTCTCTCTATTTCGAAATAATCTCCCAAGGCGGCCACATCTCCCTCTCCTGCGGCAATTCCCAACTTCATATTTACTGGCCCAGCATCTACAGCAGAAAATCCTGAAATAGGAATAGTGAAGTCCGCTAATACACTACCTCTCACAAATGCATAGCCATCAAAAACCGTAATACTTCTATTTTCCATTACAGGATTTTCATAGACTACTACTAATGACCAGCCTCCATAATGGTAATTTGTACCTTCAAGTATTCCTAGATCTGCTACAGTGTACTCTCCTTCTCCATGTTCCTTCACAAAATCAGTAACTTCTGCGAAGCCTACAAACAACCCTAAATCATTCTCCAAATCTAACCCATAAGTATAGCGAATATCTGTGTCCCCGGCTCTAAATTTTCTTCCTACTGGATCGTTCGGGCCAAACAAAGTTATCTCCTGACGATCTAATTTTTTAGGAAATCCATTTACATCATTTACATAAAACACATCATCTGTTGGACCTCGACCCGACCAATACAAGCCTGCAAACAATACATTTGTGCAGGTGATATCAGCTCCATTTTCCTTGGAGAAATTAAGTACCGCAGATGAAGAATTAATGGTATTCGCATGACTATCGACATCTTCGAACAACAATAAATTATCGTTCATGAGATCATCAGCGTAATTGGCAAGGCTCAAATTAGTATTTCCAATTAATTGAAAATCACCTTTTACATTAAACGTTTTTCTACTGGGATTGGAAGAAGCTACCCTTTCTTGGAATGGAACCCTAACCTGTCCGAAAACTGTCATTTGTGAGCAAAACCAAAAGATTATAGCAAGGCAGAAAATTACTCTACTAACTAGTTTAGGAACAGGAACTACAATCATCAACTGTCTATTAGGTAAATAAGAACACAAACCACAAATTATTCTCAGTTCGTTAAAAAAGTAATGCCATAGATCTATTGAAATCCAACTATTACTTCACCAAGTTAATCTGGATTGCAATCTTCATCTTTTTGAAGAAATCATGAAAGCTTGAAGGTAATTATTTTGCTTATAGTTGAAGGTAACCAAGCCTAATAATAAAAGAGCTTTTTTTTAAAACTGAAAAAATTATATGGATTAGGCCCATCTAGTTTATTTTCAAAAAGAGTCTCCGACTATTGAGAATGATAACTTTTGGAACGACTAATTTCATAAGCTCCCAGTCTGAAATCACCAACTCACTGAACTAGAGACACTTTAATAATAGACTAGCGATTTATCCAGATCAGGTTACCTAGAGCTAAGTCAAAAAAGTTTTGTAGCCATAATTCATTTTAATCTTTACTTAAAAAATAATCTGCCTTTTTCGACAAAATCCTTCTAAATACCTCCTTAGTATTAAAATTCTCAAAATAAGCCTATTCGAAATTTTCGAAAAGGATTTTCCATTTATACCAAATTTTCAATGTAAACGACCTGATTCTGGTTCATTACCTCTATTGAACCATTTTTATTAATCTCAACATAAAATTGATTCAATTCATCAATTTTTTGAACCGATTTTTCCGAGAAAAACAATTCCATAAAAATGTATTGGCATAAAAAAAGGGGCTTTTCAAAAAAAGCCCCCTAGTATGGGTCTATTATCAATCATCTAAAACCAAATATACTTTTGTAATCCTTGCTGTGTATTTGTTTTTTTGATCTTTATACTTCGATAAACATAAGAAAAATTTCTTAAACCGCCCAAAAACAAATAATTATTTCTCTCAATAGTTAGAAGAACTACTTCTTTTAAGAATGAAATACTTATTGGTGTCAACCTAAATTCCTGCCTAAAAGCTCGGATAAAGTAGGTCATGTTGCGAAAGCTTCATATGGAGCAAACTTCCTAATTCTGAAATCTTCCAATATTTAAATATTGTATTGCAAGTTTCAATCGCTCTTGAAGCACAAATTCCATGGGTGTCAAACCCAGATCTTATATGAAATTGCGTATAAAATATGCTTTGCTCTTGCAGGCTTGGTGAAGTTTATGGGTGCGATTTTTTCTTGAGTGCTGATCAATTTGAACAATGGAAACAAACATAACTGACACTGGACATCACTCCCGGTCGAGGCAGCAGTTTTTCTAATGAAATCCCGATGGGGATTCGGTTTATGATCCACTCCAAATTATTTACCTCCGAAGAGGTAGAGAAACTCAGCCCCATTAAAACTGGCAATGAAATCGAGCATGACGAAGAACGTCACTCAGAGGGATGATTATCATATATGGGAGTTCTATCCGACCTCTGAAAATCAAATTAAATAGCAGAAGAAAGCTAAATTGGCTTCAATTCCCCTTGGGACTCTTTTTTTAGTATCTTCAAATGCATATCAATTAGCTATGAAGAAAATACTTACAGCATTTGGGATTTTAACCCTAATTTATTTGGTAGCGATAGTTATAGTCCCTCCAAATATCTAGTCTCAAAGAAACCCATTCTCACCTTATTCTGTATCATCAGAAACCCCACAGAAATATGGAAAGCTTGACTTAATCCCAGGCCTACTTTTGGACACACTATTAAGTGGGAAGATGGCTCAAAAGAGAAGCAAATGCAGCCATTGAGATGTTTACAATTTCACAATCGTCAGCAAATGTGAATGTAAATTGATTTTTCCTATAAAACTTAGAATAATGAACGAAGCACATATCCACCAAGAGAGCAAATACTTCCAAAAACTTCAAGAGTACCTACGGGAGTTTGTGTACGGAGGAATTGACGGAGCTATAACCACATTTGCAGTAGTAGCCGGTGGATTTGGTGCTGACTTGGATTCTGGAATTATCATAATTTTGGGCTTTGCAAATTTGCTTGCTGATGGCTTCTCCATGTCTGTAGGAGCTTATCTATCTGCTAAAAGTGATAAGGAAAATTTTAAAAAACACGAATCAATCGAGTACTGGGAAATAGAAAACCTACCGGAAGTGGAGCGAGAAGAGATTGCAGTCATTTACAGAGCTAAAGGATTCAAGGGAGATCTTTTGGAAAAAGTAGTAGATCAAATCACTTCTAACAAAGATCTCTGGGTTGCCGAAATGATGAAGGATGAACTTAACCTAATGGAGGAAACCAAAAGCCCCTTTAAAATCGGTTTGGCTACTTTCGTTTCTTTTATTATTGTTGGATTTATTCCACTACTAGTTTATCTGTGGACTTTTTTCTACCCCTCCACTATTAATATTTTCTTCTGGACAAGTGCGCTTACAGGTCTTGCATTTGTAGTAATTGGAGCTTTAAAATCATTAGTTAACCAAACTTCTGCAATTAAAAGCATTGCTGAAACTGTTGCATTAGGACTTTTAGCTGCTATTGTAGCTTATTATGTAGGTGATATTCTTGAAAACTTTTTTATAAAATAATGACATGAACACGATAGATGAGGTACTGGTTCGAATGGATCAAATAGTAGATGAGTGTAAAAGCAATCAATCGAGAATTGGCTTTTTCGCAATTCTTTATAGGCAAGTGACTCGAAGAATTCGCGATGGAATTTTAGCTCGGGAGTTTGAAGATAATCCAAGAATGGAGAAACTTGACGTACTTTTTGCTGGTAGATTTATTGATGCCTATAATTCTTGGACAACTGGCAAAAGGCCCACTAAAAGCTGGTTTGTAGCCTTTGAGGCAAGTAAATCCAGTAAGTATCTTGTTCTCCAACATTTATTTCTTGGAATCAATGCACATATCAATTTAGACCTTGGAATATCTGCAGCAACTACCATGGGAACCGAGCCTATTGCAGGTATTCAAAATGATTTCAATAAAATCAATGCAGTTTTGTCAGAATTGGTAGAGGAAGTCAAAGACAACATCAGTAAAATCTCTCCCATTTTTGGATGGTTAATTCCACTGGTCAAAGGCCGAGATGAAATGCTCCTGAATTTCTCAATCCAGCTCGCAAGAGACGGCGCATGGAAATACGCTGGAGAATATTATACTTGCGAAGATCGAACAGCTTCAATACTGGAGCGAGATATTAACATTGCCAAGCTGGCAAACAAGCTGGTCAACCCAGGTAAGTTTTTATTGTTTATAGTGAAAATAGTGGGCTTCGCAGAATGGAAATCCGTCAGCCGAACAATGGAGCAATTAGACAGGGTGGTGAAAGAAACTGAAACTCAGTAATTCAGTAAATTACACAATCTAGGTTTTAGCAGGCATTCAAAAAATGTATTCCTTCAAAAAACCCTCGCAGCTCAATACCGGGATTTTAGAATAATAAAAGCCGTCTAAATCTTCTGTGACGATCACTTCACAATCGCTTCCCAAGGCAGAATAATATTCCAATCCATCTTCAAAATCCTGAACTTGTCGGTTGGATAAAGCTTGGCTGCAAATAGCTTGATCCACAGTGGTCATCGAAATCTTTTTGAACAGCATTTCAATCTTCAACTTAGCCAAGTCAGCACCACTTTTCTTTTCAGAAAAATAAAATGCAATCGCCAAGCAAATAGGGGAACTGTATAATTGCATACCTATACGGTCTGCCAAGCTTAGTACTCGGGAAGAAATAGGGAATAAGGGGTACTCCTTGTTTAAGACAGAGATCAATACGTTTGCGTCAAGAAAAATCTTCATTTCTTGGCCGAGAAGAACTCATCCTTCAAGTGTTTTCTGCTTTGCGATTTTCGATACTCGATACGCCCCTCGGCCACAAAATCAACCCAATCAGATACGGGTAGCTCCTCGAGGGACTTATAGTTTTTGGAGGTGATTTGAGAATAGAGATATTCAGTCAATCTAGAAAGACTGATGTTGTTTTGCGCTGCAAATGACTTTGCCCGATCAATTACATCCTTGTCAAAGGATAGTGTGACTTTCGAATCCATATCGCATTAATTTAGAACCTACGTAAAGATAATATTTTTTATACGTAAGCTTCGTTTTCCTGCAATAATTTTTGACTTAAATCAGCAAACAGTTTAAAACTGTAATGCAAAAAAAGTATAGAAAACCAGATTTTTATGAAACAGTAACGTTATCAGCTTTTAAACTTAAACTCAGATTCAAACTCTGAGATTTCCGATTCATTCTGAGCTTTGTTTTTTCGATTGGTTTTATCTTTTTGGAGATCCGTAGCATAGAAATGAGTCTCTTGGAAGTACCCAACTCTCGCCTCAGATTCGCCTTTGGCAAAAGTCCATTTTTCACCTTTGAAAAGCCTAACCTTATCCTCGTGAAGTTCCAAATACTCATCGTATGGCCCACGCGGCGAGATCAATTTCACAAAGATTGGTGCCGTTTCAATTGCGACAAAAAGCAACATGATAAAAACATTGGCCATAGCCATCGCTGAGCTTTCTTCCGTCAAAGCAGCAAGTGCTTCCATCCTAGCAGCAAGTCCATCGAAGCCTTCGATGCCAGGCTGCTGCTTCTCAAATTCTAGCTGACGTAATGCAATAAATTCACGGATTTGAGCTTCCAGCGTATCGATTCGCACTTGGTTTTTCAGCCTCAGCTCATCCAATGTCACTTGGGCGGCATCAAGTTGCTGTTCCTTCTTTTTTGCATTGGTACCTAAGCCCACAATTCCACTGGTACTGATAGTTTTTTCTCCAAATCGCTCCGCATCATATTCATTCTGGAGCTGATTACGATAAGTTTCAAAGTCCGCAACTTCAGATTTCAATGTGTCAATCTTAGCTTCAAGTTCTTGAATTTCAGGAAAGCCTTTAGCTAAGTTTAGCTTCGATTCTGTGATAAATTCAGTTCTCTTCTCATCGATTTTGCGATCGATTTCCCGCTCAAACATTTTCAATTCCAACGGCTTGGAAATCACCAAAGCCAGCAAAACTGCGAGTACCAATCTAGGAATTGCCAGTTTCCATTCTCCCCAGGCATTTTCCCTCTTTCGCATACTAGACACGATAAATCTATCAAGATTGAAGATCATCAGACCCCAGAGTATCCCAAAAAAAACAGAGGGCCAAATAGATTGAAAGACCGTGTAAAGTGCATAGCCTGCAGCCAACGCTGCCAATACTCCGGTGAAAAACACCGTTGCTCCAATACCTATATATTTATTTGATTCTGTGGGTGATCGCTTGAGCAATGAGAAATTAGCACCGCTACAAAACCAGAAAAAACGAGTAATGCGTTCCATGAGAAGTAAAAAGGGTTGAACTGCAAAGACAACGCTAAAACTCCACCAAATATGATGATCATCAGCATACTCCGGTAGATTTGGGACGAAAATTTTCAAAAACCTCCTCTATAACAAAATATCAAAGGAAATATGTGACGAAAAGCGCATATCACTAGTTCCAGATCCTAGCACAAAAATGTCCGGTCTGTACGAGAGTGGACTTAAACTGATCGGTTTTGATCAGTAGCAGTTAGAAAAATAGGTAGAACTTAGCATAACTATGGTATTCCCGTTGTCACAGTGTTATCTTTAAGCAATGAAGACCAACCTATCCACTGCGCTACTTTTCCTATTTATATTCACTGTGCAATTCACATTTGCTCAAGACCTGCCTTTTCAAGAGGAAGTGGATAGGCGAGCTATTGCAATCGACTCTGCTGGCTGGGAAAAAGGAAGTGTAGTCTTTACCGGTAGCTCTAGTGTGAAAATGTGGAAAAACCTGCAAGATCAATTTCCTGATGTAGCCATAATTAATTCAGCGTTTGGCGGCTCCCGAGCAGATCAATTACTCCTTCATTTGGATAAAACTGTAATTCGATTTGAACCTTCAAAAGTATTCATCTACGAGGGCGACAATGATATCAATTCTGGCCAGGAAATATCAGAAATCATGAATAACCTAGATAAAATTGTTACGCAAATACATACTAAGTACCCAAATACAATTGTCAACCTAATCGCAGCAAAACCGAGTCCTTCACGATGGGGAAAGAAAGTTTCTTACCTAGCCCTAAATGACCTGATTCGGCAATACGCCACTACGCATGACAACGTGAACATTGTGAATGTCTGGAATATTATGTTAGATGAGACAGGAAAGCCTAAAGCTGATATTTTCATCGAAGACAAACTCCACATGAATGATAAAGGCTATGTACTTTGGAAGGAGATTTTTACCCCATTTTTAGAGTAACTAACCTCATCACCATAACTGGTAACCAAAAAGCTGGTCTTTGTCCGAAGCACTGCTTAAAATACCCTCGTAATTATCTTTTAAGATATAATGGAATGAGGGACCCCCGACTATACTTACTATTTTAAAAAGATGTATTCCTACCATCAAAGGAGCATCCAGACGGTTAGCCTTGATCTCTCCCAGCCCCGAATCAAATTTGGTATGCGTATAGATCAATTCTGGACGAAGGAAAATATCGTATGAAGCCAATTTATAAAAAGCGCCAAGCTGATAACCAGCCGAACTACCAGGATCTTTCCAGATTGATCCAGCATCTTTGAAGTATTTTCCAGATGTATTGTAACTCAGCCCTCCTTTCAGCCCAAATCCTGAACCTTTGTGTTGCGCATTTCCTTTTACTGCAAAAAGAAATATAAAGATGGTTGTGAAAATAACTATGGGCAGGATTTTCATAAGATTCAGATTTATCGGTATTCAACTTACCAACAAGGGGAAATGTAACCTGGAAGATAAACCGACTATTGAATCTTCTCGTATTTCCTTTTAATTAAGGTATGAATTATAGCATCTGAAAAACAGTTGGACTTAAAATCAGTTTAATCAGGTAATGTTTGTCAATTATCGAACAAAAAAAGAACCAAAAAACATGTTTAGCTCAAATAAACTTATAACACCCATGTTATCTCTTATCGTTGCACTAATGTTTGCCTGTGGAAACACAGCAGTTCAAAATCAAGAAGCATCCGCAGATGACGAGAAACTTACAAATTACCAAGGAGATACAGAACAAGCCACATTTGCCGGAGGCTGCTTTTGGTGCGTAGAAGCACCTTTTGAAGGCTTGGATGGAGTGATCACCGTCATTTCAGGATATGCAGGCGGAAAAGAGAAAAACCCAACTTACTCAGAGGTGTCCAGCGGAAAAACTTCACACCGAGAATCGGTTCAAATCACCTTCGATCCCGAAGTGATCAGCTACTCAGAGTTAGTGGATATTTTCTGGCAAACATATGATCCTACCGATGTAGGAGGCTCCTTCTATGACAGAGGGTCTCAATACGAATCTGCTATTTTCTATCATGATGCTGCGCAAAAGAGCGTTGCTGAAGAGTCAAAAAAGCTACTTGATAAGTCCGGGATATTCGAAAAACCTATAGCCACCCCATTGGTCAAGTACACCAACTTCTATCCTGCCGAAGAGTATCATCAAGACTATTACAAGAAAAGTCCTCAGGACTATTATTCTTACAGGAATGGTTCAGGGCGTGATAAATTCATCAAAGATCACTGGCCTGAGCTCAGCGAGAAAAAGTATAAAGCTCCTCCTATAGCTGAGTTGAAGAAAACCTTGACAAAGTTACAGTATGAAGTTACTCAAGAAGATGCGACAGAGCTTTCTTTCCAAAATGAATACAATGGCAACAAAAAAGATGGAATCTATGTGGACATAGTTTCGGGGGTACCTCTTTTCAGTTCCAATGACAAATACGAATCTGGGTCTGGGTGGCCTAGCTTTACCAAACCAATTGACGCAAGAGCATTAGAAAAGCCAACTGACGACGAACTTGGAATGCTTAGAGTGGAAGTGAGAAGCAAGTTTGGGAACAGCCATATAGGACATGTTTTCTATGATGGTCCAGAACCTACAAGTTTAAGGTATTGCATGAACTCAGCAGCGATGAAATTCATTCCTAAAGAAGAAATGGAAGCTGCCGGATATGGAGATTACTTGTGGTTGGTTAAATGATTTTTAAACAAAAGGCTACTTTCGAGTAGCCTTTTTTGATACCTGGAGTGGCTTAGAGATTTTTTTGAAAGGTTTTCAATTATTCATCGCACCGATTTCTATCTTTAAGTCAAACTTTGTTCTCCTTATGAAAAAATTTGCTTGGATTGCTGGTATCGTTATAATCGGAATATTTGCTGGAATATTTTGGTACAAATTCTACTTCGTGTTTGGAGAAGGTGTAAAAGCAGGAAGCTTAAATTACTTCGTGAAAAAAGGGGTAATCTTCAAAACATATGAAGGCAGAGTAGTCCAGGAAGGATTTCAGAGCCCTACAGCAGGAGGATTACAAAGCAATGAGTTCCGGTTCAGCGTGGTAGATGACAATATTGCAGAACAGCTGGAAAGAGCTTCTGGCAAGTTTGTAGAACTTCGCTACAAAGAATACAATGGCATGCTTCCATGGAGAGGGGCTAGCAACTATGTAGTCACAGAAGTGCTAACTGTAAACAATTCGGGCAAAACTGACGGATCAGCTTTGCCCTTTGATCAATAATTAAGGACGAGTCCAGTAATCTATTACTGTCACTTTATCCAAATGAGGCCCTAAAATAGCACCAAAAGCCTTATGGGCTGGATGCGGCAAATATGCATCTCGTGCTTCATTGGAATGAAATGTCAATGTGAATGCATGAGTTAAACCTTGATTCAAACCTTCCGGACTTGAATTCACGCCCCATTCAAATTCCTCAATCCCGTCAATTTCATTCTGAAGATTTCTGAACGCATCCACTACAGATTGAATATCCTCTGGAGAAGAAGTCTCTTTGAAGCTAAAATAAACATTGTGTCGGAGTACTGAATCAGGTTTTGCTGCCATAGGTTGTTCGCGAATTTCTTCTGTAATTTCTGTTTCAACTTCTTTTTCTTTTTCAGCGCAGGAAAGTGCTAAAAATAAAGGAATAAAATAAAGTAGTTTTTTCATAGGTTATAGATTTTAGACTAAGCTAAGGAGAATCAACAAATTATTCTAAATCTAAGCCCGATTGTAAAATCAAAATTCCAGCTAATGGGGAATTGCATGCTCTCCCTATCAATTTCTATCCGCAAAATATAAATTTTCTACCTGTTCGCCAGTCTTGGAGATATCTCATTTTTTTTATATAATATCCTACTCCTACTACTAAACAGGCTCTCCGACAAAAACAAAAGCTCACTAAGGTTAAAATCTCTCACAGTGGAACCTGACGAAACTAAACAGCCACATAATGGTATAAGACTAGTTAAAGAGCGTGAAAATGTAGAAATTTAAGAGGAGTTTACTCGCATTCCCATCTACCAACTTCAATTCGACTGAGCATGAGAGTGGCATTTTTCAGCACCAAATCCTACGACAAGCAGAGCTTCAACACCTATTTACATGATTCTGGGCACGAGTTCACTTATTTCGAACCAAAACTAGACATCAACACGGTAACTTGCAAAGGATTTTGACGCAGTCTGTGCCTTTGTAAATGATCAATTGGATAAAAAAACACTTATTAAGCTCACTGAAATGAATGTGAAAAACATCGTACTAAGATGCGCGGGCTTTAATCAAGTTGATTTAAAAAACGCTTCTGAATTGGGATTCAAAATCTGCCGTGTCCCGGCATATAGCCCAGAAGCAGTAGCAGAGCATGCACTGGCACTACTAATGACTTTGAGTCGTAAAACCCACAAAGCGTATAACCGAGTCCGTGAAAACAACTATTCAATAGACGGCCTTACTGGATTTAATATTCACTGCAAAACGGCTGGAGTCATCGGTACTGGAGCCATAGGCAATGCTTTCTGCAGAATCATGCTTGGTATGGGATGCAAAGTATTGGCTTATGATATCAAAGAAAATGAGGAGCTTAAAAAGCAGGGAGTCACTTATATGTCACTTGATGAATTATTGACTCTAAGTGATATTATATCGCTTCACTGCCCTTTGAGTCCAGAAACTTTCCATCTCATCAATACTAAATCTCTGAATAAGATGAAAGATGGGGTGGTTCTTATCAATACAAGTAGAGGTGCTTTGATTGAAACCAAAGCAGTAATTAATGCTTTGAAAAATCGAAAAGTAGGGAATTTGGGTATTGATGTGTATGAACAAGAAGAAGACTTGTTCTTCCAAAACCGATCAGAAGAGATTCTTCAAGATGAGCAAATAGCTCGATTAATGACTTTTCCTAATGTATTGGTTACGGGACATCAGGCATTTCTCACCAATGAAGCATTGGCGCAAATCTCGGAAATCACCTTAAAAAATCTTGATGAACTGGAAGAGGGCACTAAATTGACCAATGAAGTGGTTTGGAAAGAAGCATAACCCAATCTATTTGAACATAAAAATGCCTGCAAATCATAGATCTGCAGGCATCAAACTTTGTATTTCTTAACTGGGCTACGCCCGATTGGAATTACTTAGCTACTTTCACGTTCACAGCGTTAACGCCTTTTTTACCCTGAACTACGTCATAAGTAACGTGATCGTTCTCACGGATTTCGTGTACTAGACCTGAGTGGTGTACAAATACATCTTCACTGTTGTCTGCTGGTGTAATAAAACCAAAGCCTTTGGTTGTGTTAAAGAATTTTACTGTTCCTTCATTCATGATTACTAACTTTTTAAATTGGTGTTTCTATTAAATTTTTGATGTTGTGTATTCTGCGCTCTAGGTGGATTTTGTGGCCTAGGAGCATTATCTTTTTTCGGTGGTTCTGGTTCTGGCGGAGTGTCTGAGATGTTACCAAACTCATCCACGTACGCAATCATATCGTCCAGATCTCCGCTTTTCGGCTGATCCTTACGAGCAGCCATCTTTTCTTGCTTTTCTCTCTTTTTTCTCTTTTTAAGTTCTGCTTTTTGCTTTTTAATGAATGTGTTTTGGTTTTTTGACATTGCGACGATTTTAATTGACAAATGTTATGGCCCTACCGGTTTTTCCGGCCCGACCTGTCCGGCCAATTCTGTGGATATAACTATCCATAGACATGGGAAGCTGGTAATTGATCACATGGGACACATCAGCTACGTCTATACCTCTGGCCGCTACATCAGTTGCAACCAGTACTCGAGTCATTCCGGTTTTGAACTCATCTATAGTTCTATTGCGGAAATTTTGGGATTTATTTCCATGAATCAACCCAGACTTAATACCGGACTGATTTAATTGCTTGCTTAATTTATCCGCCAGCCTTTTGGTTTCAGTGAAAATAATCACTTTGTCTAAAGCAGCTCCTCTGAATAAATCAGCAAGTATATCAAACTTATTCTTGCCTTCCGGCACACGAATAATTTCTTGATCTACATTCTCACTGGTTGTTCCACCAGTATTTACTTTGATCTCAACAGGATTATTAAGTAATCCATCGATGAGTGCTTTTTGGCTAGGTTCTAATGTTGCTGAGAAAAGCATTGTTTGGCTTCTCTTAGTCATTAAATTTACGAGTTTTTTCACATCATGAACAAAACCCATATCCAACATCCGATCAAACTCATCCAACACAAGTGTATTTACTCGGTTGAGATGCAATAGCTTACGGTTTGCCAGGTCCAACAATCTACCCGGTGTACCCACGATCACATGAAGCTTTCTGCTTAATGCCTTAAAGTCTGAATTGATATTCGTGCCACCGATGAAAGTGTTAGAATATAAATTCATTCCTTTGCTAAGACTTTTAAACTCCTCTTCAATTTGCAAAGCTAGTTCACGAGTGGGAGTTACAATCAAAGCAGTAAAATTCTGTGGATCTAGTTTAGCATGCTCAATGATCGGTATCAAAAAAGCCCCTGTTTTACCAGAACCAGTATTTGATATACCAAGTAGATCTCTTCTATCCATCAAAGCAGGAATAGCCTGTTCTTGGATATTGGTCATACTTTCGTAGCCTTTTGCTTCCAAATTTCTCAATAAAGAAGCATTCAGATTGGCACTGGAGAAAGGTGTCTCGGAACGAAATCCTTGTTGTCCACTAGGCTGAGCCACTTTGACAAACAAATTAGGATCTAGTTTTGATTCCTTTTTCTTATTTTGAACTGGCCTTCCTGCTGGACGAGAATTTCTTCTTTGGTTAGCAAGCGGTCTTGTATTACTATTTCTATTTGTATTCATGGGATAATTAGGCTTTGATTGGCTCCATTTTGGGTTCGTTACCCAATACATAGAGCATTTTGAAATGGTCCAACACAGCCATTAAAAAATGAGGTTTAGAATAATAAGGCACATTGAATTCCTCAGCTGTAGCCTTTACAATTGGTGCTATATCCTTATAATGCACATGGCAAATATCAGGAAACAAATGATGCTCTACTTGGAAATTCAATCCTCCAACAAACCAAAATAAGACTTTTGACTTAGGAGCAAAATTGCAGGTAGTAGCCAACTGGTGAAGTATTCTCTCACCCTCTACTACGCCATTGGAATCAGCTTTGGGGAAATCGACTATTTCTACGATATGGGCTATCTGAAATACCATTGTAATGACAAATCCAGTAATAAAATGCATCATGATAAAGGCTAGAATTATCATTCCCACCGAAAATGGTGAGAAAATAATCGGCAATCCTAGCACAACGCAGAAGTACGCCAGTTTAAGGAAAATCAATTTAACGATACCTTTTCTGTATGCCTTCTCTCCACCTTTGACTAAGCCTTTATTATAATATCTGGTAAATCTAATGAAGTCTTTAGCTGTCACCCACGAAATGGTAGAAAGCGAATAAAAGAACCAGGCGTAAAGATGCTGATACTTATGAAGACCGTTTTTCTCAGCGTTCGGGGAGAACCTTAAAAAGAATGGTGCATTAATATCGTCGTCATGCTCGTCAATATTAGTAAAACTATGATGAAGCACATTGTGTTGAAGGTGCCAAACCATGGAGCTTGCTCCCACCATATCGAGAGTGTAGCCTATCCAAGTGTTTACTTTTTTGTTTTTGGAATAAGAACCATGAATTGCATCATGCATTACTCCCATACCCACGCCAGCCATTCCAAAAGCTGAAAATAAGTAACAGGCAAATAACTGGAATGTGGTGGTTGCCACGCCTGTGATCACTAACGAAATAGGCACAACATACAGGGAGACCAGAATGATGGTTTTGATAACCATTTCCGTGTTTCCGTACTTCGATTTGTTTTTGGACGTAAAATGTCCGTAAACTCGTTTTCTTAATGTTTGGGAGAATTCAGATAATTCTGATTCTGAGAACCTTACTGTCTTAATGGCACTGTAATTAAATTATAAATACTAATGTTTCCCGTGGGATTTTCTCTGCAGGTTTTAATTCTTAGAACGGACTTGACCGATTCTTAAGAATTAAAAAAGTAGAAAGATGAAGAATTAAAACCTTTGCGAGGGGAAACTCTTGAATTTGCTACTTAAGCAGGTTGATAATCAACGCTTACTTTATTTCAAGTAAAAAGGGTATCTCGTCGACAGCGCCTTTATGCGTACAAAGGTGAGGAGAAGATTTCGTAAATCCTAATACTGTATAAACCTTCCCTCATCTAGATTCACTAAATAAAGAAGATGACTTTAAAAATGCAACATAGAAGCACTGAATCACTCATCTTTTTTTACAAAGCAGATCATAGCAAACTTATTTCCATCTCCAATTCACAATTCCATTGACGTGGATCATCCCGACCTTATTATACTCCTGTCCAGGTTTTAGGCTCGGATTTCCCAAAGCATCTTTATTCACAACCAACAACTGAAAATCGAGTTTTGGGACTGACTTGGGCTTATATTTCAGTCCTAAGTTAACCTGACTGTATGATGGCATGTTATATTTATTCTCTAAAGGAGGAAGCCAATGGAACCCTAAATGACTAAATACGCTCAAATTTGAATTGGGGAACGTGTATTCTGCAAAAAAAGTGAGCGCATCCAGTGAGCTGAATCCCTCATTTCTTTCTCTTGGGATAAATGTATACCAAGCGTCTTTCCCCCACTCTCTTGGACTAAGCCAAAGTCCTTTCCCTCCAGCTTTGGTATAATTTAAGTTAAGGTTCCATGCATTATTTATGAAACCAAATTGAGTGGAGACCGCCCAGTTTTTATCATTAGGATTCTTGAATTGGAATGTTGGATCCACATTCCCTCCATCTCCCAAGCCAGATTGGAAACCAGCCTGCACACCCCATAGCCAGGTCATTCCAGCTTTCTCATTCTGCCATTTTCTCTCCGCTTTAGTCCATACTGTATTGGAAATATTCTGAGCCAAGGAGTTGGATAAAGTTAGATTGATCCCGTCCCACTCCTTTGTCACTTCAGTAATCCCTATCCACTTACTTTCGGTGCTTCCAGCATATTGCGATCTGACCCCATTCAGGTCTCGACCCACTGGAAATACTCCGATACTTTTCCCTACAGAAAGCCATTCACTCGTCCCACGCACACTCATCTTTCCGATCCCCCATGCAGAGAACTTCCAGTTAGTAGTTGTCGCAAACCAAGCTTTCACTCCTTCTATTCCTGTGGGAGAAAGTCTGCCGTCTTGCGCATTGATCCAATCCGTGTTAATTCCCATTCGCCCTACTGACACCCCCCACTTGGCTTTTGAATAGCTTAGGGATAGATTTTCCAACTTTCCGAAAAACCGATCTTCCTGATTTAACAGATCAAATAATCCTACTTCGTACCGATTTCCACCTCCGCTTACAGGATCTGGGGATGTTAAATCACTACTCCAAAGGTTTGCAAAAACTCTATATCCAACACGAAACTCCCAATGTTCGGCATAGTTAAATTTTGAACCCAAATTCAAACTAGTCCCCAAGGCATAATCCTCCTTATAATCTTTCGAATAATTCGTGCTCATCCAAAACATTCTAAGATGAACGTCAGGTGCCACTTGAAGCTTTTTATCTGTCTCCTGTGCAAAACTTAGAAATGGGAGAAAAAACACAAATCCCAATACAAATTTGTTCATTTGTTGGCTTCCGCTATAATCGCCTGAAAAGGGCCGAACTTATGCTGCTCCTCAGAGAAGTCATCGGCATAAGGACCGAAAGGATGGTCCATAGGCTTTTTGGAAATGTCTGGCCAATCATTCGGAAAGTCACCTTTTGGCCTTTCCAAACTATTCACATAAGCCGCCACGTCCCATGCTTCCTCATCTGTAAGAATTGGGTTTTCATAAGTTGCTCCAAAAGGCATATTTACTTTCACATAACCCGCA
Source organism: Algoriphagus persicinus (assembly GCF_035156415.1). Lineage (NCBI taxonomy): Bacteria > Pseudomonadati > Bacteroidota > Cytophagia > Cytophagales > Cyclobacteriaceae > Algoriphagus > Algoriphagus persicinus. The sequence continues at coordinate 40,786 of NZ_JAYEEY010000020.1, read as the reverse complement.
AATCTTGACATGCGGAATAGTCCTGCTCCTTGATTATAGCTGTGATCGCCCCAAAGTGGCGGATAGATATAACCACTACCATCTGCCTTCAATACTCCCTGCCCACTGATCATATGGCAGGTCACGCATTGCCTTTCATAAATAGTTTTTCCTTGGACTGGATCGGCAGCTCTATCGAGAAGTGCCACTTCGTATATTCCGGCTCCTTTGGGTTTTTCTCCTTTGGCAACATCTTTTCCAAGCCAATCCATGTAAGCTACGATGGCTATCATTTCCTTGCTATCATTTGGCAATATTTCACCATTCAAACTACGCTGGAAGCAGCCATTGATCCTCAACTGAATGTCCTCTGAATTCCCCGATCTCCCACGCACTTTCGGGTAGGTACTTTTGGCAGCGGAATAATTATTTCCAAGTGGTACAGTACCCGCCTGCAAGTGACAATTCTGGCAATTCAGCCCGTTGGACATTTTTCTAACTTTCCCATTTGGTCCAAGATATTCAGCCGTATTGGCTATAAGTTCACGGCCATAGTTTATTTGGTCTGCATTGGGCTCGGCATCCACAGAAGTCCAATCTGGTGCAGACCACATACCAACTGGATCCATCAAAGCGGTTGACTTAGTTTCGGCCGGAGTTTGTTGAGCGTTGGCAATATGCTCTTGGGATGGCTCAATCCCTACATAATCAAAATACAAAATACCGCCAACTAGGCCTACAAGGAGGATCACCGAAACCAGAAGTCCGGCGACAAGAGGAAATATCTTGAATAGGGGTTTAGAAGTCTGATTCATATTAGGTAATCAATCTACAAAAATGGGTTTAATCATCCTTGCAGCATGTGACTAAGATCACGTCGTCTATAGAAAAAACTATGATTTGAGCCTAAGCTGGCATTCTTATTTGGCTTCCGCCATAAAAACCTGCTTACCTTCTACCATTCCTTGCACTATAAAATGATCCTGGTGCTGATAAAGGTGAATATCAAGTTCATCTCCCATCACGCATTCAGCAAGGTAATTAATCAGAAATGGTAGGGTATGACAACCGTTTTCACGAAGGATATTTTCCACCCAGCGCACATAACTAGTATTGTTTACATGGTTATTCAAGTCCAGGTCCGAATACCTGACTTTCAATTTCTCAGATTTCAGTAACCCCCCTTTAAGCCTGATCTTCCCTGGTTGCCATTCCGGCTTTTCCTCAGGATCAAAAAGTGCTGGTGGAAGTGCATTTTCAGGCCTAAAAATCCGCTTGGTCACTACATTCATCAGCACCCAAGAACTCATTCCCTGACCGAGAATATCACCATCGGAATTTGTGATCATAAACTCACGAAAAGCAAAAAGCTTATCCACTCCTCTACCAGCGGTATAAACTTTGATCGAATCGCCCCAAGAAGGCAAATTTTTGCATTTGATGTCGATCCGGGCAAGAATCCATGAAAGATTCTGCTCTTGTAGGTTCCTTCCAAAATCAGCAGAATCAGCATGCCGCCAAGCTATTTCCTGAAACAAATTAGATAATGCTGTCAAACTCAACTTCCCATCAGGATCGACCTGATAGGAACGAACTTCAAAATCTTTTTGAAACTGAAAGGAAGAATTGTAATTCATTTAGCTCGGGTAGGTGAAGGCTTGACAGGAATAAGGAAAACTGCCTTCCTGATACTTGAAAGTAGCGTAATCCCCAATCCAGCCACAGCAATTAGTGCAAAAGAGACTTTTAAATTAAATAATTCTGCAATAAATCCTATCAGAGGGGGACCAAGTAAAAACCCGAAGAATGAAATTGTCGATACCAAAGCAAGAGCTACACTTGGAGTGTACAGCTTAGATCGGCCCGCAATGCTGTAGGAAAGCGGAATGATCGAAGCTACTCCCAGCCCAACGAGTAAAAACCCTGCCGTTGACACACCTACAGAGGGAAATAAAACGGCTAAACTCAATCCAATAAAAATCAAAACTCCACTTACCTGAATAACAGCTACCTTGGTAAACCTTGCAGCTATCTTGTCGGTAATAAATCTTCCTGAAGCCATTGCTCCCATAAAAGCGACGTATCCCAGAGCAATCAAGGAAGGGTCTGACTTCACCACCTTCTTGAAGTAAACCCCAGACCAATCAAACATACACCCTTCTGCCATCATACCCAGAAAAGCAATCAAACTGATTCTTAACAAAAGCGCATCTGGTTTTTTCATTATCAATCCACCTCCACCTTCGGAGACTTTTTTATCCTTGACGATATATCCTTTTGCAGTCAAAATAATTACTATGGAAATAACCATCACCGTTGCGTAATGCAGTGCAGGGGAAGCATTGAGAAAGATCATACCTGCTCCAATACCTGCTCCTGTAAAGCCAGCCAAACTCCACAAACCATGAAAAGAGGCCAAAATACTTTTGCCCATTTCATCTTCCAGTGCCAGACCCTGTGTGTTCAATGAAATGTTCATCACGTTCCCCAGCATTCCATAAAGAATAAGAACTGGCACTAGCATATATAAGGAAGGACTTATTCCAATCAATGGCAAGGTCACTGCATAAGCAAAGCTACCAAGCATGATCACTTTTCGGCTTCCATACTGATGTACTGCCCATCCAGCTATAGGCAAACCTATAACTGATCCCAAGGGTAAAAACAACAATAAGGTACCCAGCTGTCCTTCTGAAAGATCAAATTTGGATTGTATATCTGGTATCCTTGCCGCCCAAGAAGCGAAGCAAAGACCTACAAAAAAGAAAAAAGCCCCTAGGGCAGTTCGTCTTTTGGAAAGTATGTTCATGTAAATAACTAGGTTTAAGAGGCTCACAAAAGTAAGGAACATAACTTCAAAATCATGCGAGACCCGGAACATTGCTTCTGAAAAGCAGTTACCTTAGACTCACACATCTTATCAAAATCCCCATGGAACTGGTCATAGCAGGAGCCGTAATCGTTACCGCAATATTTATTGTGCGCTTTATCATCAAAAAAGTTTTTGACTAAAAAAAGCCAATTCCCTTCAGAAAGTGGCCTGTACTAATCGATTTTCTAAACTCTAATTCGGTAGCTTATCCGAAAATTTACCATAGACCCAAGTTCCCGCAATTGCAGAAAGCAGTGTGACAAGCACTACTGTGAATCCGCTTCCGATCTGTGCGAAAAGCGGCCCTGGACAAGCTCCAGTAATGGCCCAGCCCAGGCCGAAGATAAATCCTCCGATGATCTGCCCCTTTCTGAATTCTTTTTTAGGGACTTTGATTTCCTCACCGGCGATTGATTTAATCTTGAGTCGTTTGATCAGTTGGATCGAAATAATCCCAGTTACTATAGCTGAACCGATTACCCCATACATGTGAAATGAATCCAACCGGAACATTTCCTGTATCCTGAACCATGAGATAATCTCGGCCTTCACAAATACGATTCCGAATAAGATCCCGAGAATCAAATACTTCCCCAATGCCAAACCTGTCTCACCAGTCTCCTGAGAACTTGGTGCATCACAAATTACTTCTTGTACATTTCTATCTTCTGCTTTCATTTTTCTTAAGATTAAAATCCTACCAATTTCATTAATGGAGCCAAAAACACCTGAGTCATCAGAAAGCCACCGACCATAAAGAAAATGGTCGCAACTAGCGATGGCCATTGCAGGGAACTGATCCCCATGATCGCATGCCCTGAGGTACATCCACCAGCGTAGCGCGTTCCAAACCCAACCAAAAACCCTCCGAGAACAAAGAATACTAATCCCTTGGCAGTGAACACATTTCCCCAAGTGAAAATATCCGACGGCATTAAACCCGAGAAATCAGAGATTCCCAAAGCAGCTAAATCAGCTTGGGTTTGGGTGGCAATGACTAATTCATCAGGATTAGACACAAACGTGGTAGCCACAAAACCTCCGATTAAAACTCCAAGTACAAAGACCAAATTCCACATTTCTTTTCTCCAGTTATATTGGAAAAAGGGAATTTTCGCAGGAATACAAATCGCGCAGACATGTCGAAGTGAGGATGATATTCCAAAGCTTTTATTCCCCAAGATCAGTAAGGCAGGAACAGTCAGGCCTATCAATGGCCCAGCCATGTACCACGGCCAGGGCTGGGAAAGCCAATTAATAAATTGATTCATAAATAAATTAATTCGAGTGATATAATACTAACGGGATGATAATCCCAAATGTCAAAATAGGTGGGGATTACAAGAGCACTCACACTTATAAGTTATAATTATTTATGGTCTGTAGTCTGTGTGGACACAGGCTACCGCAATAGCTAACAATAAAATCGAGGTTCTTGATTCTTGAGTCTCAAATTTTGATTCTAACTACTTGCTGCTTTCTACTCAAAGCAATGTTGTCGGGCATACAAATTCTGAAATCTCAAATTCTCCGGATTCCTTGAGGTCTTTGAAACCTCCTTTAATATCAATCAGATTGTCATAGCCTCTAGCCCGCAGAATTGAATTGAAGACCATAGACCGATACCCACCTGCACAATGCACATAGTAGGTTTTATCCTTATTTATCTTCAGCATGCTTTCGTTGATGTAATCTAGCGGAGTATTTTCGGCTTCTATCACATGTTCAGACTGAAACTCGGAAGTTTTTCTCACATCCAAAATAGACACATTACCCTTTTGTTTCTTGATATCCGCAAGTTCTGCAGCAGAAATAGAAGTGATCTGATCGATCTCTTCACCTGACTTTTGCCAGGCTTCAAATCCTCCTTTCAAGTACCCGATCGCATAATCATAACCTACACGGGCTAATCTGGTAACTACTTCTTCTTCTCTCCCTTCGTCTGAGACGACCAAGATTTGCTGCTTCAGGTCTGGAATCATCGCCCCTACCCACACAGCAAAACTCCCATCGATCCCTATGTTGATTGAGTTTGGTACAAATCCTTTAGCAAACACCTGAGGCGCACGGGTATCCAAGATCAAGGCACCTGTTTCATTGGCGGCAGCCTCAAATTCTGCTGGAGTCAGAGGCCTCACGCCTCTTTCCAAAACAGCATCAATACTGTCATACCCTTCGATATTCATCATGACGTTCTGAGGAAAATAAGCAGGAGGAGGAGTTAAGCCTGTAATCAATTGCTTAGTAAACTCTTCCTTGGTCATTTCCTGAAGGGCATAATTTGTTTTCTTCTGGTTGCCCAGAGAATCCGAAGTTTCCTTACTCATATTTTTGCCGCAAGCTGACCCTGCACCATGAGCAGGATAGACGATCAAATCATCTGGCAAAGGCATGATTTTATTTCGCAATGAATCGTAAAGATATCCTGCCAGTTTATCTTGTGTCAGCTCTGCCACTACTTTCTGCGCCAAATCCGGCCTTCCTACATCTCCGATAAACAAGGTGTCACCTGTAAAGATCGCTTCGGCCTTTCCCTCTTCATTGAAAAGCAAATAGCAGGAACTCTCCATCGTGTGACCCGGGGTATGAATCAATTTTATTTTCACTTTCCCGATCTGAAAATCCTCACCGTCCTGAGCGATATGGGCATCAAAGCCCAGCATCATTTCTGTAGGACCATAGACGATTTCGGCACCGGTCTTCTCGGCCAAATCAATATGACCCGAAACAAAATCTGCATGAAAATGTGTCTCAAACACGTATTTGATTTTAGCGTGTCTGCGCTCTGCCTTATCTATGTAAGGCTGTACTTCTCTCAGCGGGTCGATTACCGCAGCTTCTCCGTCTGACTCAATGTAATAAGCACCTTGGGCAAGACAGCCGGTATATATTTGTTCGATTTTCATAGGTATGAATAGTTTATTCTAATGGATACCCAAAAGTAGGACAATGCCACTAGCGCTAGAATGACTTTAGTCACATAGCAATCAGATGGAATCTTTGATGTTGCTAGTCAGAGTAGTAACTAGCTTATGAGCCGGCACTACACCTGACTCTCTCCAAAGGATTTTACCTTTTTGGAATAGGATCAGAGTTGGGACTCCACGCACCTGGAATTTGCTGGCTGCCAATTGATTTTTATCTACATCTACTTTCAGTATACGCACTTTATCTCCCATTTGCTTAGCAGTATCCTCTAGAATGGGCTGCATCATTTTACACGGACCGCACCAAGTGGCAAAGAAATCTACCAACACGGCTTGGTCACCATCTATCAATTCTTGGAATGTTTTGGCTTTTGCACTCATGATTTCTAGTTTTTGTCACAACAAAAGTAGAAGCAAAATCAGTTCAGAATGGTAATTTATATCACATAGGGAGAACAACGTAAATCATTAAGAGTTTTAAAATACCTAAAATCGCCTTATTTGGCATTTATTTTTTTTATTTTCGCCTGTCAAATTCCATTTAATAAATGCTCAATTACAAGCAAATCAATAACCTGACCGGTTGGGTCGTTTTTGCGGTAGCTACTTTGGTTTACGTTCTTACTGTCGAACAAACAGCTAGCTTCTGGGATCCGGGAGAGTTTATAGCCGTAGCATACAAACTTCAAGTTCCTCACCCTCCCGGCGCGCCCTTCTTTCTTTTGGTCTATCGTATGTTTAGTTTCTTCGCTTTCGGAGATCCTTTGCAGGTTGCTTATTGGATGAATATCGGTAGTGCGCTATTCTCAAGCTTCTCCATCTTGTTCCTTTTTTGGTCCATTACTTTATTTGGGAAAAGACTTTTCAAAGTAATTGAAGGCCAAGAAAGTAAAGGAGAAACGATCACATTGATGGGTGCTGGAATCGTCGGAGCACTGGTCTATACATTCTCGGACAGTTTCTGGTTTTCTGCTGTGGAGTCAGAAGTTTATGCCATGTCCTCTTTTTTCACCGCGATAGTGATTTGGGCATTCTTGAAGTGGGATGTGATCAAAGATCCGCGTGAGGAGAATAAATGGATGATCTTTATCGCTTACTTGGTCGGACTTTCTATTGGCGTCCATTTGCTGAACTTAGTGACGCTACCTGCTTTGGCACTTATTTATTATTTCAAAAAGTACGATAAGCCAAACTTTAAAGGAGCCCTAATTGCGATGTTCCTTGGTGGAGTAGCATTGATCATTATCAATAACCTAATCATTCCGGGACTTCCTAGCTTGGCAGGATCCATGGAGATATTCTTTGTGAATAGCATAGGTTTGCCATTTGGCTCAGGGATCGTTGTATTTATAGTATTATTTTTTGTAGCTGTTTTTTATGCTTATAGATATTCCCGAAAAAAGGGGAATGCCATTCTTAATACAGCCCTATTATCATTTATTTTCATTCTCATCGGCTATGCGAGCTACGCCCTGATAGTAGTCCGTGCCAATCAAGATCCGATTATCAATGAAAATGCTCCAAAAGATATTATCAGTTATGTTTCCTACCTGAAGAGAGAGCAATACGGTTACAGGCCTTTGCTTCATGGGCAGTATTTCACCGCACAGCTGGTTTCTCAGGAAGAAGGTGCTCCTGTGTATATGAAGGGCAAGGATAGGTATGAGATCGTGGACTATTCCCTGGAAAACACCTATGATCCTACGAAGACGACAATTCTTCCAAGAATTTACTCTACACAGGAAAGCCACAAGAGGCTATACAGACAAAAGCTTGGTCTGAGGGAAGGGCAAGATCCTACCTTTGGAGATAACCTATATTTTATGTTCTCACATCAGTTGGGGCACATGTATTGGCGTTACTTTATGTGGAATTTCTCCGGACGGGAATCTGACTTTAGTGATGCGCCATGGATAGGAATCACGGATGCTTTCACAGATTATCCAGACTACATCACGGAAAACAAAGGCCACAACAATTACCTGATGCTTCCTCTTTTATTGGGAATCATAGGATTATTCTTTCAGGCAAAAGTAGATCCTAAATCATTCTACGTAAATCTCATGCTCTTCCTGATGATGGGCGTAGTGCTGGTACTTTATCTCAATTCTCCTCCGGTGGAGCCGAGAGAGCGGGATTACATTTATGTGGGTAGCTTCTATGCATTTGCGATTTGGGTCGGAATAGGTGTGATGGCTATTGCCCATATGATTGCCAAAGGAACTAAAAACCTAGCAACAGCAGGAATCATAGCAACCCTGCTTACCCTTCCTGTTGCCGGATTGATGGCTGGCCAAAACTGGAATGACCACAATAGAAGAGACAGATACTTCTCCGTGGATTCTGCCAGAAACTTCCTAGCCTCTTGCGCACCAAATGCTATCCTATTCACTGGTGGAGACAATGACACCTTCCCGCTTTGGTATGTACAGGAAGTCGAAAACTTCCGAACCGACGTGCGCGTGATCGTGCTAAGTTATTTCGACACGGATTGGTATGTGGAGCAAATGACCAGACCTGTGAATGAATCTGAGTCCCTGCCTTTCAGTCTGGATGCTAATCGTTACCAAAAAGGCACTAACGACGTCCTTTATGTCATGGAAAGAGAGAATCTAAATGCTATCTCTGTCCGGGAATACTTAAAACTTCTAAACTCAGGTTCTGATCTTCTCAAAATGGAAACTGGCGGCAAATCCGTAGCGAATATGGTTCCTTCGAGAAATCTGATTTTGGAAGTGGACAGTTCGGCTGTTGCCAATAAAGACATCATTCCTGAGGAGTTCGCCCCATTTTTTGCTCCGCAAATGAATCTGCAGATTACTGGAAATTATGTAACCAAGGGCACGCTGATGCTGATTGATTTGATTGCTTCCAATAATTGGGATCGTCCTATTTACTTCAATAATACATCGCTTGCGACCATCGGAATCAACATTCAAGAACACGTAGTAATGGAAGGATTGACTTACCGCTTGCTTCCTGTGAGAAAGCCAGACTATATCCGTGATGAGTTGGTAAACACAGATTTGGCTTATGAAAATTACATGACCAAGTTTGCATTCCGAGGCATGGATAATCCCGATGCCTATTTGGATGAGGAATATAGAAGATTCGCTTCCAATCACCGAAGTGCGCTGAATAGCATTGCTATTGCATTGCTGGATGAGGGTGATATGGAAAAAGCTGCAACACTTCTTAACTACGGCTTGGAAGTAATGCCAAATGAAGCCATCCCTTATGATCTCTCCAGCGGGCAGTCAGTCCCTCTATTTTTCGAAGTAGGTGAAGATGAAAAAGCGCTGGACATTATAGATAAAGTCTCAAAGAAGTCTCTCGACATGATTGAATTCTATACGGAAGAAAATAGAGCTTACGACAGAGAGATGATGATTTCTATAGAAATGATCCGCTATTTTATTCCACTTCTGGAAGAAAGAGGATACCAGGAAAAAGCCCAAGAACTCAAGCTAAGAATGGAACAATTCCTTGGCTCTCAGGAAAGTGGAGGTAGTGTTTTGGATAGAAGATAAAGTTGATTATTCATATACAAAGGGATTCGAGTCAATTTCGAATCCCTTTTTTTTATGTTTTTGCTAACCACAAAGACCGCGAAGGAAGCGCAAAGATCACAGCTCCCTTAGGGACAATTATCATATTTCGCTTTATAGATAAAGCAATTTTAGCTCTAATTGATCTATGGATAAAGTGAAATGAAACAGTTCAGCTTTAGTCAAAGGATGATTTATAAGCTATATTTTATGCAATATCTTCAATGATGTAATATTCAAAACAACACCCGCGTACTTTATGAAAAACTTTGCGAACTCTGTGCCTAAAAAATCATATAACCCGCTTTACAATCCAAAAAATCAACGCCAATAGAAACACTACAATTGAAATCTTGTTGATTCCGTGCATCATTCGTAGGTTGATATTTGACTTTTGATTGGGGTCTGGCTTTTGAAAAACACGGACAAAATAGTTTCCAAATTCACCTACCTTGAAGAAATCTTTGACTTTGTTATTTTCAGACATGGTTTCGCTTTTTTGGTAAACAGTTAGAAGCAGTGAATCGTTTGCTCCTTTAAGAATTTAAGAAACCTGCTTCTGGAGAAGCAGGTTAACGATGGCAATTATATTATTTCCGGTTCGTTCCACATACCGTCTTCTTTGATAATTTCAATCAATTTATCTACAGCTTTTTCTGAAGGGACAGATCGCTTCATCACTTCCTTTCCTTTGTAAAGTGTGATTTTGCCTTTTCCTGAACCCACATAACCATAATCAGCATCAGCCATCTCTCCAGGGCCATTTACGATACAGCCCATAATTCCGATTTTCACTCCTTTCAGGTGATCAGTTCGCTTGCGGATCAAAGCCGTAGTCTCTTGCAGGTCAAATAATGTTCTACCACAGGAAGGGCAAGAAATGTATTCTGTCTTAGACATCCTAGTCCTAGCCGCTTGAAGCACACCAAAACCAACAGCATTGTGAAGTTTGATTTGCGCTAGAATTTCATCGCGGGAATGCTTCCTTGCTTTTTCCAAGGAAATAAAAATCCCATCACCCAATCCGTCAATCAATAATCCACCAACATCCGTAGCAGCATATAGCATGGTTTCATCCTGAGATTGATCCAGATAACTCACTTTTATAATAACCGGAACCGCTGACTTTGCCTCCAGCAAAGCCACAAACGCTCTTCTCAAAGCTGGCATCGCATGTTTATTCTCCGTCTTCAAAATCAACACTATATCCTTCCTACCAGTTACAAGCGCTATCGCTTCTGTTATTTGGCTATCATAGATTTCCAGAAAGTTTAATTCCGAATGAAATTTCTCAGCAGTTGAAAAAGTCACCATATCAAACAGTGGAAACTTATTTTGCAAGTCAGGTCCAGCCGTCCAAACAGCAGCATCTTGAATTTCTTTCATGCCATTAGGAAGCATAAAAGGAATAGGATTGGAGCCTGAATAGACAAAGTCACAACCCTGATCATTCATTTTCCATTTGTCCAGCTCAGGCAGATAGAAATGACCAACAACCTTCATTTCCTTCTCGGTGATCTTTTCGATCTTGGAAATATCAGTAATTACACGGGGGACATTGTGTCCTCCAAAATTATAAATCTCTGAGCTATGCCGTTTGAAATGCTCATAAGGATTTACGGTGTAATCCTGAATTGGCATTATCTCAGCATGTCCTGAGCGGTAGGCATATCGATCAATTAATGCTTTTGCCACTGGAGCTTCAAACTCAGGATCTTCGGTCAATGATACCCGAACCGTATCACCCAATCCATCTTCCAATAAAGTGCCGATGCCCACTGCCGACTTGATCCTTCCGTCTTCCGCTTCTCCTGCTTCAGTTACTCCGAGATGAAGCGGATAAGGTTTGAACCCGCCTTCATCCAACTTCTCCACAAGCAATCGATAGGCTTGAACCATCACTTGCGTGTTCGAAGACTTCATAGAAATCACGATGTCAAAGTAATTCTCATCCTCACATATCCTCAAAAACTCTAATGCTGACTCCACCATTCCCAGCGGAGTATCGCCATATCTGCTCATGATACGATCAGAAAGAGAACCGTGATTGGTCCCAATTCGCATTGCTGTGCTGTGCTCCTTACAGATTTTCACCAAAGGCAAAAAGCGCTCACGAATACGGTCCAACTCTTCCTGATAGGTAGCATCAGTATATTCTATGACTTCAAATTTCTTTTTATCCGCATAATTCCCTGGATTCACACGCACTTTTTCTACTATCCTCGCAGCTACTTCCGCAGCATTTGGAGTAAAGTGAATATCTGCCACCAGCGGTGTATTGTAGCCTCTTTTACGAAGCCCATCCTTGATATACCGAAGATTTTCTGCCTCTTTAATACTGGGAGCTGTGATTCTCACCAATTCACAACCAGCTTCTATCATTCGGATACTCTGCTCAATAGAGCCCTCAGTGTCCATAGTATCGATAGTAGTCATGGATTGCACCACGATGGGATTATCTCCGCCTACGATGACATCCCCGATTTTCACAGGAATAGTTTTTCTCCTGGAATAACTCGTCAAGCTATCGCAATACTGCTGATCTAATGATTTGATTATTGGCTCCATGTGGGTTATATATCTCCTAATTGAGGTCGGATTACTAGTTCTTCAACAACTGATTGGGGCGAAAGGTTATAAGCTGCCCAAACGCTTTCCGCTACATCCTCAGCTTTCATAAATCGTTCGATTGGCATATCGCTTCCTTCCCAACTTGAAGTGTAAGTAGCACCGGCAAGGATAGAAGTTACTTTGATCTGATGCGGTTTCAACTCTTCACGCAGGCACTTGGTCATACCAAGCATAGCCCATTTAGAAACAGCATAACTTCCTCCATTCGGGTAGGCAGTAAGGCCTGCGACTGATCCCATGGAGAAAATATGACCTGACTTGCGGGCTATCATCTCCTGAGCAAATCCTCTAGTCACTTGATAGGCAGAGTACAAATTGGTCTCCATCATCAGTTCGAAATTCCCCTCTGGCTCATTATGAATTGCCCCTGGCAAAAAGACTCCAGTATTATTAACCAATACATCAGGGATTGCTGCCGCCTTGATGGCTGTCACAAATCTAGTGACTTCGTCCTTCCTAGAAAGGTCTGCTTGTATCGTTAAAACCTTGATATTCGGGTATTTATTTGCCAAAAAAGTCTTCAGGCTATCCAAATCGGCTTCATTTCTTGCGCAGGTGAAGATATCAAAACCCTCCCCCGCAAATCGCTCGATTATCGCTCTTCCTATTCCTTTGGTGCCTCCAGTGACAAGGATACTTTTACTCATTTGATTAGTGATTTAATAGTTAGTATGACAACTATTTAACATCAGCAAAGTTACATTTTTTTATCAAAACAGCGCGGAAACTTGCATTCTCCCTACATGGACTATCCTATCCAAGCCCTGAGAATTCCTTCCTTCATAAACTAGATTAAGCTGCAATCCCTCTCCTATTTTCTGAAGCCAATTCACATTCCACGTCACATTAGTCCCTGGAGTCAACGCTTGCAACATTTCATAGCCAACTGGAGAATTAGCTACTCCATTGTAATCGATCTGTATCAATTTGAGGTTGCCTGTCAGGGTCGTTTTCACTGCCCGTGCATACCGAATATCAAGCCCCACTTGATTCAATTGGGCTTTTTCCTTGAATTCAACGGTTTCAGTGTTTACTTTCCCGGTAAAAGAATAGCTTGCTGTAGTCCTAAAGTAAGGCGTAGGCTGCCATGAAAATTCAGGACCTATTTGATTTTGAGAGATACTATAATTTCTATTATCCAAGAAATCTGAAGCAGAAATCCGATTGCCTACTCCTGCTAAAATCCGTATAGTTGTGTGCCCATTGAAATTATACCGGGTATTCAATTTCCAGTCTTTCTGAATCAAGTCTTCAAAACCTCCGAATAGTAATTGCTTAAACTGAGAATCAAAATACGATAGATCAAATCCATAGTTAGCAGAAGCACGATTGAAGAAAAAGCTAGAACGAATCACCTGACGAAGTGAGAGAATTTCTTCACGATTCGCTCCACCTACAAAGGGATTGATTCGATCCACAAAGTCATTCGAAGTCACTTTTTTCTCCACACTTAGGCTAGTAGTATTAGAAAATTTATGTAGAAATGCCCGCAAGCCTCCACCTTCTTTCCAGGTCTCAGGGAATTTTGCCTGGAGTCTATAATTTAAAATACTGGTGTATGCCTGAATGTAGGTGTCGGTCGGTACAAAAATTTTAATGTACTGCTTTTCCTCAGGATTGATCGCGAGATAGAATTCATTCAGCTGCTGCACACCATCGCCATTATCGTCACGCCAAGTATGTGTGCCATCACCATTGGGAGCCGGCAAAAAGACAAATTCACGCTGCAATTCACGCCCATTTCCAATAGCATAGCTTACTTCATTTCGAAAGAGATTTTTGCCCAAGCTCCCCTGGTAGTCTAGCTTTCCCATTACAGTAAGTTCCGATTGAAGGTCACGCTGCAAATATTCCAATTCCCGGTAGGTGAACGTGCTACTCAAACTATGCTGCGTCCATTGCTTTCTCATGGTGAAATTAGATGTAAAAGCTCGGGTATCCTTAAACAATTCTCCAGCAAAGGGAGCTTTATCCTCACGCCAGGCTGCATCTGCCTGAAAGGAATAGCTGAGCGAGTCATTGCTTCGCAAATAGATCAAATGCTGTTTGAAATTCATTGCGGTACTTTGCACAGAATCTGTTTCACTATTTCTAAGAGCATTTTGATCCAACGAAAACTGATAGCCCGGAACGAAGATTTTGGAGTTATAGCTTAAATCTCCTAGATATCTGGTCCAATCAGACGTAAGTGAATCCTGATCGGAATTCAATCGAAATAACTCCTGCCTGAGCCTGATTTTGGATCCCAGTTGCAAGTTCCAATTAGCCGAATGCTGTGTGCCGTTTAGCACATTTTCTCTATTTCTCAGGTAAAAAAGATAGTCAAAGCGATTGAGTGCATCTTTTTCAAAACCAACGCCAGCACGGAAAAACTGCTCCGAAGCAGGGTTTTGCAAAGCGTCCTGACTCAATCCCCAATCCCGATCAAACTCAATGTACCTGAAACGATCAATGAAATTGAAGTTGGTAGAATTGTACTCGTATTCCGTCTGCCCTTTCATGGTGTAGCCTTTGAAAAGTGAAGACTCCCGCCCTTCACTTTGCAGGCCCACCTTCATCCCCAGCCCTTGGTTTTCCTCATCATCCAATTCAGAAAACAGATTATTATCCACTGAAGAAAGAGCCAATTCTGTATAAACTTTCTCGTGTTCATTCAGCTTTATCCTTGTACCTGCCGTCACCATACGTTTACTATCAGGAAGTGGAAGCTGGGACAAAATCGAATAATCTCCCTGTAGCTGTCCATCCAGCCTTGGTACATATTCATAGACTGTTCCATTGGACAATTGGCTGGAGCGGCGATAATCCCCAAGTCCAGCACCAACTTGAGAAAATCCCAGTTCATAATGCGCCAATTCAGGATCATTGGAATATTCATAATAAACCAGTGAATTCCCAAACTCATCAAACTCAGTAATTTTCGCATATAAAATCCTGTTCTGATCAAAGGCTACACTATCGATTCTGGGAATTCTTGCGAGTTCTGCACTATCCCCCACTGAAGCCATAAGACCCAGTTCCCCTTGGGAGAAATCAGTAAAAAGTGGACGGTTTCTATTGTCTTTTTCTTGATAAAAGTTCAAGTACACATCCACTTTTCCGTTGGTTTGTGTATGATTCGCTCCGAAAATGGATCGGGAATAATTCCGCTCCGCATATTCAAAATCAACACGAACCCGAGAATATTGCGTAATCAGAACTTTGGGAGTAAAGGTGATTTCTGCCTGATTGTAATCAATCACGTAATCCTCATTGAATCCACGCTTGAGTTGTTTACCGTCCAAAAACACGCGTTCAGAATTTGCCATAATAATAACAAAACGCTCATTGCTTGGCCCACTAACTCGATATGGGCCGAGAACTCCCTCTAAAATAGGCAACTGAATGGAAGCGAATTTCCCTTTAGCGATAGAGGCAAACGCCTGTGAACCTGCAGTCCAGTTATCGTTCAATTTGTAATCTGAGGTAAACTGAAGTCCCTGTACATTTTTATAATACCTCAAAAACTCAGATTGTCTCTGCTGCAGCACTACATCACCTGCAGCCAAGCTAAAATCATCATTATAAAGTTCGATCAGGACGTTATCGAAGTCTTGGATTTGCTGGGTATTTCCCTCAGGCTGAAAAGGAACATTTTGATCGGTGATACTCGCACGGATTTTCAGATTTTCAGCTATAGCTCCTTCCATTTGCAAATTAAGGGCTGAGTTTACGAATACACTTTGAGTATTACCGAAGGATATCCCGCGGGTGAGACTTCCGGATTTATATAGATTAGTGGTGGGAAAAAGCTCCTCCCGAAAGTCGAATGCCGGCAACTCGGCCATTCTATTATCTTTGAATCGAGCCGTGGAATCATAATCCGCCAGTAATGTCCGGTGTGTTACTGGCTGATCCAAACGAAGCGAAAAAGTTCTATAGCATAATAAAAGTGAATCGGGTCTTGCGTCATTTCCGAAAATCACCTGAAGCGTGTTCACACTAAGTAGATACTTGAACTCGTAGGGTTTCCCGTTTTTATCGCGAATACTGATGGTCTCCTCAAGTAAGGAAAGTGAGTCGGGAACATAGGGAGAAAGGAAAGTCTCTGATTGTACCCATCGGCATTTTTCCTGAGCTTTTACCGAGGTAGAAAAGCCAAGCAATAAAACCCAGAAAAGTAGCCAATTACGCATGCTCACTCCGAAATCCCTTTTGACTGGAAGGTACTAAAAAGATGAATTATCCCAGCAAAGGAAAGGTGAGATAGAAGGTAGTACCTTTTCCTAGCTCAGTTTCAAACCAGATTTTACCTCCAGCAGTTTCCACTCCACTTTTTGCAATAGCCAATCCCAAGCCAGATCCTGTGGACTTAGTAGAGAAATTAGGGATAAAAATCTTGTCTTTGAGTTCCTCTGAAATGCCTTTGCCATTGTCGGTAATCTCCAGAAAAACCGCTTGGTCTGTCATCCAAAGCCAAACTCTGATGACAGGTTTGACTCCTGTCCCCACCGACTGAACGCCATTGATTATTAGATTTGAGATCACTCTTCCAAACAGCTTATCATCTCCTATAATCGGAATATCCTGGGTAAATGAATCATCCTGGAAAATCAATTCGACTTGCTGATCACCGGAGAATAGCTCCAAGACTTTATTTAGCACCGATTTGAAATTCATCAACTCATTATTCGGCAGTGGCATTTTTGCAAAAGTTGAAAACGAAGAAGCTATTCCACTGAGCGCATCCACTTGATGAATCAATGTTTCCAGTGATCTCTTTAGCTTTTCCGCGTCGTCTAATCTTCCCGCATCTTGGAGTCGGATCAGGTGCTGCAGCGTAAGCTTCATTGGAGTCAGCGGATTTTTGATCTCATGGGCAACTTGCTTTGCCATCTCCCGCCATGCAGATTCTTTCTCCGTAGAAGCAAGTACTTTCTTACTGTTTTCCAGTTTGAAAAGCATGTTGTTATACTCATTCACCAGCAAGCCAATTTCGTCTTTGGAACCCCAGTACATGGGCTCGTTATCCTCTAGGTTGGTAGCTTTCAGCTTTTGCGTAAGCAATTTGAAGGGAAAAGTAAGATTAGAGGAGACAAAGTAAGAAACGAATAAGAACAGGATGAAAATCACCACAAAGGCATTGAAAATATTACTGAGCACATCTGCGATCAGTGTGTTCAGTTCGGCTTCAGACTCAAAGAATGGCACTGCCAAAATGCCCAAGTTCTCCTGACTAGCCGTAGCCGGAATTGCCAAGTAAACTGATTTGTACCGCAATTTCCCTATTTGCTCATCAGCCAGGTATTGACTTTGGCCCATCTCTTCTATCTCGGAGATAGCCTTTGGATTAATCAAAGGAGCGAGGATTTTCTTATCAAAGATATTTGGGCGGTTAGTGGATTCCAGCTTTCCTTCTGTGCTATAAACATGGATATCACTGGCTATGGTATTTGCAAGTTCATTGACTTCCTCATTGAGAAGATCACTATCCACATTTTCTGGGCGTTGATTATTAAGGAAGCTTCCGAGATTACCTCTGATCAATGCAGCTTTTTGAATATACTGTCGATCAAGATCATCGCGGTAGCTATTTGCCAAAAGGCCGATTGTGATGATACTGATGATAATGATCGGAAAGAAAAAAGCAAAATTAAGATACAACTGAAGCTTGGTGGAATAATTGAATTCAAAATTCTTGACTCCGGTGATCAAAGTATTGATCAAAATGGACAAGAACGTCATGAGCACGAAAAGCACAAAGAATAGTGATATGTTGCCAAAAAAATGAGAAACGGAAATATTCCTTGAAGTGATGACAATCAACTCATTACCGTTTTTAATTCCAAAATGATGATACCCACCTAGATGAATACCCGATGTCAACAAGGATTTACGAGCCAATACCTGCTGAAATTCTTTGCTCAGGTGATTGAAGGAGCCTGAGTTCCTGATAAATTCCTGATTCTTGAAAATGGCATAATCGTAAAGAATCGGGTCAAGCTTGTCATTATACTTTTTATCCAATAATAATTTGGGATAGACACTAGTGGGCTGTACACGTAACTGCCTAAGTTCTAGAAAAATAGTACCCAGCGATGAACCTTCTTTGCTTAGGGGCACAAAAGCGACGAAACGGTTACCAGTATTCGATTCATTGCCACGGATAAAATACAAGTCTTTGACACTCGTAGCATAATCGCTGTTGATGTATTCCAATTGGATATTTTTGAGATTTTCACCCTCCGAAGATCCCAATATTTGTTGCCCAGATGAGGAGAAAATCCTGACTTGAACTTCAAACTGATCAAAGTAATTATCCAAATAGATCCTCCTGATTTTGGTTTCTATAGGTTCTTTGGAGAACAGTGGATCAGCTATCCTGTTTTGAATAAACAAGTCACTTTTGATGCGTGTGAATATTTCCCCCAGAAAAAACTCTGTCATCACATCATTTTCAATGAGATTTTGATTTGCAAAGCGGGTTTTGGACAGGATCAATTCACTTTTTTCTGTCTGAAAAGTACTGATCCCACCAATAATGGCTGTCACTAAGCAGGCAAAAAAGAAGGTGAGAAACGTGTCCAATCCGAGTTTAAAGGCATTTTTAAAGAGCTCAAGTCGAATTATTGTAACAAGGAACCCAAGGTGAATGAACCAGACAACTGCCCCCCAAATAGTAAAGAAGAATAACAAGCCAGCGATGGGAAGGCCTATGAGGGTGATCCATTTGTAATAAACTTTCTTGTGGGGATTGACCTCCAAAAGCAAACTAAACATCGTCAGGGTGATCAGCACATAGACTGCCCCCCAAAGGAATAGCATAAAGAAGCTGATGCCCTTGAACCAATCAAATGAGGGAATAGAGCTAATATCCAAGGCCCACTGTGAATTGATCATCAAATCCCGAGGCAGTGACCACACCAGATACATGCCTGTGGAGCTCACCAGAAGTGCGAAAAATAAAAAAACACGAAACTCATTCGGAGATTTCAAGATTTTTATCTTCTCATGCATGGCCTTGGATGCCAGCTGAAAGATCACCATCGCCAAGATCAGAACGCCACATAAGGTATTGATCAGCAAATCGCCGAGGCTTGGATTAAACCAGGATGAGGCGTAATTCGCGGAATTGAATAAAGCCAGATTGAGGTAGTTACTCGGAAAATCAAGTAAAAGCATCATGATTCTAAATGCCCCAAGTACAAAAATCGCATAGCCAATTGACTGCCATCTTCTCCCGGATGTCCACTTGCTAAGCACAAAATCTGAACTCAAAAGAAAATAGAGCAAGAATACTGAAGTGAAGAAAATCAGAATGGCAGGATTAACTACCATTCCTGCAGGGCTGTAACCAAATAGGAAATTGATCCCAAAAAGTGGAATTCCAGCAGGATTCCTAACTATGGATACAGCTTCCTCCGGATCTACAAAAAGTTCGAATCGGTCGTTGCCAAAGATGCTGGGATTAGCACCTGTGATCAGGTAGTTATTTTCGATATTCCCTGGCCAAATCAGGCGAAGCACATGAACCATCACATATTCAGCACCATTCCTTTTGACATTCCTAACCTTGAGCAGAAGTGTGCCATAAGGATCTTTGAGCAGCTGATATTCTTTCTCAAGATTGACTTGGGAAAAATCCAGCGTGAGCGTGAAATCTGACCAGTACAAAAGGTCTTTTTCAGGACTTAAAATAAAAAATGGGTGTCTGTGAATAGGGATACTTATTTGCCCAAAGCTCAGGGTGTCATTGGGCCTGACATCCATAAGAATTTGAATAAAATCCTCATCAAATTCTTTATCCACGGCTTGAATCCTATCCTGCAAAGCTTGCAAATAAGTATCCTGATCGCTTTTCTGAAAGAAAAAGAAATTCAAGATCAGCACAGCAAGAAGAGAGAATATACTGATCAAGATGATCAGACGACGGGAATCATGCTTCATTTAGATGTAAAATAAAAAAAGCAAAGTCCTTGATCAAACTTTGCTATTTTATTCATTTAGTGCAATGCTATTTTTGCCTTTCTTTTTTTAGCATTTCTATACCAGAAAAACCCCAGCACCATTGCTATCAGATAAGGCATAACAAAAAGGTACATGATCCCAAGATTCAAACCAGCTCCTATACTAGTATCGCCATTGCTGACATTATTCTCTACAGATGCCCGGCACATAGCACACTGAGCAAAACTTGCAGTTTGAAACAGAAAAGCGACGAAGGTAAGGAATCCTATTTTGAGTGCTTTTTTCATCAGTTTATTTTTTTTTCAATGATCAGATAGCCTGTCCCGTCCGCCGCGGCGGATCGGGAGAATCTCGCATGGATAATAATCATCCCAGTGTGTGAAGCTTGAGTCATGCTCGATTTCATACTATTTCCCTACGGTCGCACATGGGCGCAGGTTTTTAATGTACATAATAAGGACTGATCATCAGGTAAACTATTACCCCTGTGAGAGTCACATAAAGCCAGATAGGGTAAGCAAATTTAACAACATTTCTGTGCTTCACACGCTGATCTGTATATCCGTAGTAATAGGCAAATAGAATAGGACCAAGAGCAACTGCAGCCAATACAATATGTGTGAGCAACAAGAAATAATAGATGCTGCGGATCATCCCTTCTCCACCAAAGGAAGTGCTTTCGGCTGCTGCATGATAGATCACATACGAAACCAAAAATATAGCCCCCAACACAAACGCTACCGTCATAGAGGCACGGTGATAAGGAATATTCCCCTTTTTGATAAACAACAATCCTGCAATCAACGCTAACGTAGCAGCTGAATTCACCACGGCATTCAGATGCGGAAGAAAATAAACCCACGCCACGCCCAGATCAATTTTGGACGGCATGAATATAAGTACGGCCACTGCCATCGGGATGATAACAGAAATGGCAATAATCCAGCCCTTGACCTTACGCTCATTTTCTAACAGACTATTTCCCTTCACTTGCATGCAACAACACTTTAGTCTCCAACATCAATAAATCCACATCCTCACGGGAAGTACCACTGTAATAGCCTCTGATCCGTCCAAGTTCATCAATAAGCATGAACTTATCACTGTGTGCAAAATCATCAGGAACACCTAGTCCATCAACTGTAGGAATAATAAAGCCACACTTGGCTAAGTCGTAGGTCTCTTGCACTCCGCCAGTCAAGAAATCCCACTTGCCAGCTTCTGCATTATGCTTCTCGGCATATTCTTTAAGAATCTCCGGAGTATCATAGTTTGGATCTATACTAATAGACATAATCCGAACTTGGTCATAGTCACGAAACATATCATTGACCCGCTCCATCTCTGCAGACATCTTAGGACAGATACTGGGACATGACGTAAAGAAAAAGTCCACTATGGTGATTTTTCCTTCCATAGCTGACCTACCTACTAGTTTACCTTCCTGATTAGTAAACGAAAACTCAGGAATATAATGCTGAGTAGTGTCGGCAACCGGACATTCCTTGAATGGATTATCCACGCCTTTTTCATAAAAGATCGGGATATCATAACTGTTGCTACCAAAGCCTTTAAGAAATAGGAAAATCAAAATGGGCACCAAGAGGATGCACACAAGAACAAACCCTTGTAATATTCTCAAACTTCTCATAATAGTGGTTTAACAAAAAAGAAGGTTAAAGTGTCTCACTTCAACCTTCTTTTATTTACATCTTAAGAAATTCTGATTAAAACCAGCGCAGTGAAAATATATCCGAGCCTTCTTTTAAAAGAACTATGATCAGCCAGAATAAAAATGCGATAGGCACCAAAATGGAATAGATCATCGGCTTCACCTCGTCACCAAGGTGCATAAATTCCATCATGATATATTTAGCCTTCCAGATGGTAAGGGCTATGAACAAGAAGTAAAGCAAAATACCTCTATCCATGGTGAAAGCCATCACAAATTCTGCAGTGGTAATAGCAAGCAAAATGAAAGCCGTCTTCCAGATTTTTTTGATCTTTTCATTGTTCCTAGGAACAACGTTAAGTGTTGATTTATTTTCTTGAATATCCATAATTCTAATATTTTAACGCTTAGATCAGGTAGAATAAAGTAAATACAAAGACCCAAACCAGGTCTACAAAGTGCCAGTACAAGCCTATTTTTTCAACCATTTCGTAGTGACCTCTTCTATCGTAAACTCCTACGGCTGCTTGATAAAACACCATAAATAGAAGTATCACACCAATAGTAACGTGGAAACCGTGGAAGCCGGTGATGAAGAAGAAAAGGTTTGCAAATGATGCCGGACCATATTCATTCACTAGCAAATTAGCTCCAAATACTGTTTCCGTCACATTCTGACTTATGCCATTGATATAATTCAAAACCGCGCCTGCTTCAGATCCATGGATAAAGTGATTCCATTCCCACGCCTGGCAACTCAAGAACGTAATCCCACCGACAAGTGTCCATAGCATCCATTTCACCACATCATCTCTGTCATTTCTATGACCAGCCTCTACAGCCAAAACCATGGTAACAGAACTAGCTATCAATATGAACGTCATCAAACCTACGAAAACTAGTGGCGCATGAACTCCATGTACAAAAGGAATGGCGTCAAAAACCAATTCAGGAATTGGCCAATATTCATTAGACCCTACAAATTTAGTGGCAGGTCCGGCATAAGCAGGATAACTGACACGAATAGAGAGGTAAGTAATCAAAAAAGCGGCAAAAGTAAAGATATCGGAAAGAAGGAAAAACCACATCATGAGTTTTCCATAACTGGCTTTGAGAGGTTCATTACCACCTCCCCAAACGCCTCTTTTCGAGCTTACTCCTATAGCAGTAGAATGCGCAGACATAAGATATTGATTTGTACTTGGTTTATTTTAATGATTCAAAAGCAAAAACATAAATAGATATAACCACAGTGCGGATAGAAAATGCCAGAATGTAGTGGCCATTTCGAGTGTATCCATTGACTTGGAGTGCACTTTATATCTATAAGTCGAAATTAATACAATAATCAGAAATATCACACCGCTGATTAAGTGAACGGCATGCAATCCAGTGAATACATAGAGAAATGACCCTGAAGGATTACCTACGAAAAACACATTCGCATCTACTAAAGCTACCCAGCTATACCACTGCCCCACTAGGAACGCTACACCAAACAGAACAGCTAGGCTAAGCCCTGCTCTAAGTCCTGCCAAGTTATCCTTTTTAGCCGCTGTATAAGCATAGTGAAGGCATATACTACTCACAACCACGATCCCAGAAGTGACCCAGAAAATAGATGGAAGATCATATTCCAGCCAATTCCCTTCTGATTGTCTTACGATATATGCACTCGTAAGAGCTGCAAATATCATCACGATAGTAACCAAGAAAAGCCATAATGCAAACTTCTTAGGATGCATTGCAATAGGCTGATCTACCATATCGACGTATTGAAGTTCCTTTTCCATGGTTAGGGTAGTTTGTCTAATAAGTAAGCAATCTGTACGATTGGCAAATACAAAAATGAGCCAAACATAATTCTCAGAGCTGATTTGCGCGAGCAATCTTTCATTAATGAGAAAGTCTGAGCAAGGAAGAGCACTCCACAAACAGTCGCTACAATACCTGATGTCATCCCTGTAAGTCCAAAATAACTTGGTAGCAAACCAAGGGGAAGAAGGAATAAGGTATAGATCATTATTTGTATAGCTGTATTTAAATCCTTACCACCACCACTGGGCAATAGTTTGAATCCAGCTGCCTTGTAATCTTCATCGCCTACCCAAGCAATCGCCCAGAAATGCGGAAATTGCCAGATAAATTGAATCCCGAAAATTATCAAAGCTTCATGAGTAATAGCTCCAGTAGCCGCTGTCCAGCCCAAAAGAGGCGGTAAAGCCCCAGGTATAGCGCCAACAAAGACCGCTATTGGCCCCACACGCTTCAATGGAGTATATACAAACACATACAACACCATACTCAAAATCCCCAACCAAGTGGTCAAAGGATTGGTAAAATACCAAAGTAACCCTACACCGATCACGGCAACTATAGAAGTCACCCATAGTGCCTCTTGAAGGGAGATAAGTTTTAATGGGAGTGGGCGGTTTTGGGTACGCTTCATCAGCTTATCCAAATCACGCTCTAAAATCTCGTTTGCCGCACAAGAGGCACCACTGATTAAGAAGCCTCCAAGCGCTAAGCCTATAAAGCCAGACCAGCCAAAACTTGCGCCTCGATCACCAAGTATGTAGCCAAAGACAGCTGAGAAGGTAACCAAAGCTGAAAGCCTTAATTTGATCAACTCAGCATAAGCTTTAATCTTGCCTAGTACTTGACTACTAATATGGTCAGTTAGTTCAACTGTCCTCATGATCAATTTGTATTTAATCGAAACTGAATGTTTTCTCTGATTTCTAGTAGCAAGATGACTTGTGCTCCTATAATTAGAGAACCTAATAAGAGATGGATCGGCTGAAGGAATGCTGGAATACCAAAATATGACATTCCCATTCCTGTAGCTATTTCCAGTATAATCAGAATCATCAAGGCCTGAGACCAAAGATTAACTTGAGACCTTCTAAGCGTATATTTAAATGCCCAAAAGAAGTATAAAACGTGAATTCCTAGCACAACTAATGAAAAGGACCGGTGAATGAGAAAATCTAACCCTACTCTACCTACCCACTCGTCTCTAAGCATATTCCCGAGAGATGAAGAGATGATATCAATCTGCTCTCGAACCTGAGTGCCAAGTACAACTTGAACCAACATTAAGATAATCCCTATCAACAATAAAAGCTCAATTCTTCGCGGCACATTCATTTTCACTCTTTTGCTTTGGATCAACTTCCCTGACCTATGATATACATAGATCAATAGAGAAACCAACAGCAAAGCCAACATCATATGGAAAGTGATCATCCAGTGTAGCAAATTTGTAGAAACTACAATAGAGCCTATCCAACCAATGAAAATAACTAGAATAAGATTGAAAATAGACAAGATAGTAATCCATCCGTCCATTTTTCTAAGTGGTAATGACTTCCAGACTGTAAGCACAATCAATAACCCAATCACCACTCCAGCCAATCGATTCAGATATTCAATCCAAGTTTTAACAGGATTGAATTCTTCCTCAACATATATTGACTTATCGTTAGCGATTTCCGTTGCCTTATCTGAGAATCCTAATTTTTCAAGTGTCGCCACGAACCGTTCGTTCTTGGCCAATCTTTTATTGAGATAAATCTCCTGATAATTTACCGGTAGTTGATCCACGCTAGTTGGTGGAATCACATTACCAAAGCACTTCGGCCAATCAGGACAACCCATTCCAGAACCGGAACTTCTAACTATCCCGCCGATAAGAATCAGTAAATAAACAGCTATCACCGTGATCATACTGACTCGGCGAAAGCTGTTTATAGCATTATTAGTGTTTTGTTTCATTTGAAACCAATACTTCCTCTTCTTCTTTCATTATCTCCAACTCTACTTTCACCAATTCCTGCTCATGTGGAAGGTTAGATTCTGGAGTTGCGGAAAGTGGAACTGTTTGAGGAATGAAATCCTCTTCAGCACCTGGCTTAGAGTAATCATATGGCCATCTGTAAACAGAAGGAATCTCACCTGGCCAGTTGCCATGTCCTGGATGAAGCGGAGTAGTCCACTCAAGTGTATTTGATTGCCAAGGATTCAAGTTTGCTTTTCTTCCTTTATACATAGAATAGAAGAAGTTGAACAAGAAGATAAACTGTGCTACGAAAGTAACAATTGCAGCTACTGATACGAACATGTTCAAATCAGTGTACATATTGGCAAACTCAAAGTTAGTCCAGCTGTAGTACCTTCGAGGGAATCCAGCAATACCGATGTAGTGCATAGGGAAGAATACCATATAAACACCCACGAATGTAATCCAAAAGTGGATATAGCCTAATTTGGCATCCATCATTCTGCCAAACATCTTAGGGAACCAATGGTAAACACCTGCAATCATCCCAAAGAATGAGGCTGAACCCATTACCAAGTGGAAGTGAGCTACAACGAAATAGGTATCGTGAAGCTGAATATCAATAGCAGAGTTTCCAAGGAAAATACCTGTCAAGCCCCCGGAAATAAAGAAGGATACTAGACCTATTGAAAACAACATCGCTGGAGTGAAGATTAAATTCCCCCTCCAGAGTGTCGTCAAGTAGTTAAATACTTTTACTGCAGAAGGTACAGCAATGATCAAAGTCAGGAACATAAAGATGGAACCAAGGAATGGATTCATACCTGACACAAACATATGATGAGCCCAAACCACAAAAGAAAGTACCGTGATGCCAAGCAAAGAAATAATCATTGCCTTGTATCCAAAGATCGGCTTTCTTGAGTTAGTGGCAATTACCTCAGAGGTAATGCCCAACGCTGGAAGCAATACAATGTAAACTTCAGGGTGACCTAGGAACCAGAATAAATGTTGGTACAATACTGGGCTACCTCCGGTATTTGGAAGAGCTTCTCCACCGATATAGATATCAGCAAGGTAGAATGAGGTACCAAAGCTTCTATCAAAAACCAATAGCAATGCTGCTGCAAATAAAACAGGGAAGGACAACAGGCCGATTACAGCGGTCAAGAAGAAAGCCCATATAGTCAAAGGCAGCTTCGAGAATGACATTCCTCTAGTTCTCAGGTTAATGACAGTAGTAATGTAGTTGATACCACCCATTAGAGATGATGCGATAAATAATGTCATCGCAACCAACCAAAGCGTCATGCCAAGTCCAGATCCAGGAATTGCTTGCTCCAACGCTGATAGTGGTGGATATACCACCCAACCACCAGCTGCCGGTCCGGTTTTAAGAAACAAGGATATAAACATGATCACACCGGAAAGAAAGAATAACCAGTAAGAAAGCATATTCATAAACCCTGATGCCATATCTCTTGCACCAATTTGCAACGGGATCAGGAAATTGGAGAAAGTCCCACTCAAACCTGCCGTCAATACAAAGAATACCATGATGGTACCATGCATTGTAACCAGAGCAAGGTAGAAGGTAGGATCCAATTTCCCAGACTCGTCAATCCATCCACCTAGTAGCGGACGAAGGAAAGACATATCCATTTCAGGAAATCCTAATTGTAATCTAAATAGGACGGAAAGAAATCCTCCAAGTAAAGCCCAAAACATCCCAGTAACTAAGTACTGCTTTGCGATCATTTTGTGATCTTGAGTGAAAATATATTTAGTTACAAAATTATCATGGTGCTCATGGTCGTGTGCTGCGTCATGATTTGCGACAGATGCTGTAGACATAATCTATAATTTTGTTTATTACTTTTCGACTAGTTGAATTTCGGCTACCTCTTGCGTCTCAGAGGGAAGTCCTGATGCTAATGCCGGATTCATTTGGATAAAAGACCTTTGCTCAGCATACCATTTCTGATATGCTTCAGGCTCCACTACCTCTATGATTTTCCGCATCCCAAAGTGACCTCTACCACATATTTCAGTACAGGCGATCTCGTAGTTAAATTCAGGGTTTCCTGTTTCCACTCTCATCTCAGCGGTAGTCTTGGTAGGTACAAACCAAAAACGGGTAGGCATTCCAGGTACTGCATCCATTTTCAATCTCATATGAGGCGCAAAAACTGAATGAAGTACATCCCTAGCCCTGATTTTGAACAGAACAGGTTCTCCCTTCGGTATCACGACAACAGGAGAGGGAAAATCATCAATGGCGTTCTTATCCGAGAAATCAATTCCGTGCGAATTAGTCGCTGTAATCAGTCGATAATCATAATCTCCCAATACATTGTCTTTGCCTGGATATCTAACTTCCCACGCAAACTGGTACCCCATGATTTCCACTGTATGCGCATTCTCAGGAGCAGGAGCAGTGATGTCTGACCACGCTACCCATCCTGAAATTACCAAACCTGCAAGAACAAATGCTGGCACGATAGTCCAGATAATTTCAAGCTTGTTATTATCTGGGTAAAAATCAGCTTTTCGCTTCTCGTTATACTGATATTTATATGGAAAAACAAAAAGCAATACATGCGTAATCAAAAATACGATGCCAGTGATGCCCATGGTCCACCAGAATAATGAATCAGTCACCACACCGTGCTCAGATGCAACTGGTAATTGATAGTTGTGAAATTCCTTGATAGAATACCAGAACATCAGAATGCCTGTACCCACCAAGAAAACTAAAAACAAAATTGCATTTACCTTATTACTCCCTGAAGCGATCTTCTTATCAGATCCTTTTACCACAGAGACTAACGTTTGGATTCGATATACCATCCATATTATGGAAAATATCAAAAGAACCCCTACTCCAATCAGAAATCCGTACATACCTTAATTATTTCGGCTGTTATTTAAATGTGATGATTATAGCTTTCTTCAAGCATTGGATGGTTTTTAGGAACCAAATTACCTTTTGCCAATCCAGAAAGAACTACGAATGTGAAGGCTGCTCCATAAATTAAGAACATGCCTACTTCCATAAATCCAACGCCTCCATTATGCCCTAATGTACCTGGCTGTACCATAAGGAAGAAGTCAACCCAGTGACCAGCGATGATCAACGCACAAACTAGCTTCAAGAATACTCCATGTCGTTTAGAATCTCTCGTCATAAGTAACAGGAAAGGAAGCACAAAGTTCATGGCTAAATTCACAAATATGAATGGCCCATATATGTCACTTGACAGTCTTTCGATGAAGTAAACAGTCTCCTCAGGTATGTTGGCATAATAAATCAACAAGAACTGAGAGAACCATAAATACATCCAAAAGATGGTGAATCCAAAGATGAATTTACCTAAGTCATGCACGTGATTTTCATTAACCATCTCAAGTAGGCCTTTACTCTTCAAGAAGATTGTAAGCAAGGTGATTGTAGCTAAACCAGCAACAAACCAAGATGAAAATACATACCATCCAAATAGAGTAGAGAACCAGTGGGTGTCAATTGACATGACCCAGTCCCATGCTGCTATGGAAGATGACACAGCAAAGAAAATCAAGAAAAATGCTGACCAGCTTCTGATTTTGTACCATGTAGCAGTACCACCGATTAAATCTTCATTGTATGTAAAGCTTTGGAATTTCTTGAAAAAGAATACCCAGAAGCCAAAGAACAAGACCATTCTAAAAATATAGAATACAGGGAATGTTCCTTTTTCCATAGGCCAATAGAAGAAGGATCCTTTTCCATCAATGATACTATCATATTCTGGGGAAGCTTTATCAAATAAGTAAGCATGCGTCCAGTGGAACAAATCATGATTTGCCACGAAGAACGTAACGATCATCAATACTCCTGCAATTGGCAACCAATTACCTAAAGAAAGCATGACACGAATGATCGCAGTAGACCATCCAGCCTGAGCTGCATACTGGATGGCAAAGAAGAATACGCCGATGATAGCAATACCTGTGAAGTACACATTATTGATCCAAAGGTTAGCGTAAAGACGCTCATACCAATGAAAAGCATGTCCTTCAGCTTCTGCTGCCTCATGATGGCCACCGCCAAACATCGCTAGTACGATACCAAGTACTAGTAATGCTGCACCGATTCCCAAAACCGTAAATACGCTTTTTTTGGTCGCTGATGTGAATTCAAATTTTTGATCCAGATTATAGTGTTGTACGTCGTGAGCCATAATTAATTAGCTGGAGTTTCTACTTGTGTAACTTCTTGGTCAGCCTCTGCTACTGCTGCTACTGCATTATCAGCATTCTGACCACCTTGGAGTTCTTGCTTCACATAGTGAACAATCTTCCATCTGTTTTCTGGCGTGATCTGAGACCCGTGGGCTCCCATTCTTCCTTTTCCTTTAGTGATCACATGATATATGTGGCCTTCGGAAAGACCAGTATATGCACCACCTGTTAGGTTGGCCACACCACCGATGATCATACCCACTTTACCATCGCCAGCACCAGCTGATCCATGGCATGGAGTACAGTAAAGACTGTATAGTCTCTTACCATCTTCCATTACTGCATCAGAAAGTTCTATAGGATTTTTCACAGTGGAACCTGCTTCTTCTATTTCAAAAGCTTTATATCTGTAAGGCAAATAGCCTTGCTTATTTCTTTGCACAGTATTGGCAACTGGCTCACGCATATTCATGTGATGAGGGTTGTTGATGTTACTGTTAAAATATTCGCCTTTGCCATCCTCTCGTGTAGAGATGAGGTCTCCTTTGGTCTCTGAATCCATGATCTGAGTCAAAGGCTCATAAGCTACTGAGTGATACATCTGAGGTGCAAATTCCAAGCCTTGATCCTCTCCTCCAGCTCTACAGCCCGCAAAGGTAATCCCTGCTACTGCAATCCCTAAAATACTTAGTGTTTTAGCAATCTTCATATTTCCAGATTTACTCTTCAAAACTTTTTTTATTTACCTCTGAGGCTCCAGAAGATTTCAATATCTCTTCAATTTTTGCCAACTCGATAGCTGAATTATTTGCTATATCAATTGCCATTACATGCTTATCATCAGTGATTCTCAAATCAAAAATTCTAGGCTGCGCCCATGGCTTCAAATTAGTGCTTACCATAAATACCCCTACCATGCCGAATGATGCCAACAACACTGTCAATTCGAATGTAACAGGAATGAAATCAGGAAATGCTCCGTAATCTTTACCCCCGATGATCATTGGCCAGTCGAAGGCCATCATGTAATACTGCATGGTCAAAGCCAAGGAAGTCCCTAGTAAACCAAACAAGAAAGCTGCGATTGGCAACCTGCTTCTTTTATAGCCGAGGTAATCATCAATCCCATGAACAGGATATGGTGAGTAAACCTCATGGATTTTGATCCCTGTAGATCTTACTTCTTTGATTGCATGAAGTAATACATCCTCATCTTCATAAACTCCAGTAACAAAATGTGTGTCTCTTTCCATGATTATTTATTCACTTTATCAGATGAAGACTTCAATACCGCTTTCACTTCTGCCATGTTGATCACCGGGAAGAATTTGGCAAACAAGAAGAACAGGGTGAAGAACAAACCAAATGTAAATAGATAAACTCCTACATCAGCCCAAGTTGGGTAGAACATCGCCCATGAAGATGGAAGATAATCTCTGTGAAGAGAGGTGACGATAATTACAAATCTCTCAAACCACATTCCGATGTTCACGACAATAGACAAAGCAAAAGTTGCCACGATGGAAGTACGGATTTTCTTAATCCAGAAAAGCTGTGGAGAAACCACATTACAAGTCATCATGGATGCATATGCCCACCAATAGGGACCGGTTGCCCGGTTGATGAATGCATATTGCTCTGCTTCTACACCTGAATACCAAGCAATGAAAAACTCAGTAATGTAGGCTATGCCTACGATAGAACCCGTGATGATAATTACGATGTTCATCAATTCAATATGTCCTATCGTGATGTAATCTTCCAGTTTGTAAACTTTCCGGGTAACGATCATCAGGGTCAATACCATGGCGAAACCAGAGAAAATTGCACCTGCCACAAAGTATGGAGGGAAGATCGTAGTGTGCCATCCTGGAATAACTGAAGTAGCAAAGTCAAAGGATACAATCGTGTGTACTGAAAGTACAAGTGGTGTAGCCAAACCAGCAAGAATCAAAGAAACTGATTCGTATCTACTCCATGATTTTGCTGCGCCATCCCATCCAAATGAAAGTGCTCCGTAAATTATCTTTCTCAGTCCAGTAGCTCTATCTCTAATGGTAGCGAAATCAGGTATCAGACCAATGTACCAGAATACCAATGATACAGAGAAGTAAGTAGAAATCGCAAACACATCCCACAGGAGCGGGGAGTTAAAGTTTACCCAAAGAGAACCAAAGACGTTTGGAAGTGGAAGTGCCCAATAAGCTCCTAACCATGGACGTCCCATGTGAAGTACTGGGAACATTGCTGCGCAAATAACCGCGAAAATAGTCATTGCTTCTGCAGCACGGTTAATGGATGTTCTCCACTTCTGTCTGAAAAGCAATAATACAGCTGAAATAAGCGTACCTGCGTGACCAATACCTACCCACCAAACAAAGTTGGTGATATCCCAAGCCCAGCCTACGGTTTTGTTAAGACCCCACATGCCGATGCCTTCCCAAAGGGTGGCTATAACAGCGATAGATCCTAAAGCCAAAACACCGGCAGAAGTAAGAAAAGCAAGAAACCATCTGATATTTGGTTTTGCTTCTACATGCCGCGACACATCATGTGTCACATCATGGTAGGATTTACCCCCGGTAACTAACGGCTCGCGTACGGATGAAGTAACCTGCATAGTTTAATAAATTTTGATTACGCTTCGTTTTTGTCTTTATTTCTGATTTTGGTAAAATACCAAACGTTTGGACTAACGTTGATCTCTTCCAATACATGATATGCTCTTTCTTCATTCACTTCTTTCAAGGCGGAAGTACTGTTCTCCTCAATTTTAAGAAGTTGAGAAACTTTACTATTCGAATCATTCATGTCTCCGAATACCAAAGCATCCGTAGGACAAGCCACAGCACAAGCTACATTGATGTCTCCATCTTTCACTTTGCGCTTCTCACGCTTAGCTTCTAGCTTTCCTGCTTGGATTCTCTGAACACACATGGAGCATTTTTCCATCACACCACGTGCACGTACTGTTACATCCGGATTCAAGACCATTTTACCCAAATCATCATTTTGAGCTACATTCACTCCGGCGAAATCCTTGTTGTCATGATATTTAAACCAGTTGAATCGACGCACTTTATACGGACAGTTGTTTGCACAATATCTTGTACCTATACATCTGTTGTAGGTCATCTGGTTAAGTCCCTCAGAAGAGTGGGTAGTTGCAGCCACAGGACATACTGTCTCACAAGGAGCATTGTTACACTGCTGACACATCATAGGCTGGAAAGTAACCTCAGGATTGCTAGCAGCTATTTCCATAGCACTCAAATCATCCGCTGCCGCATCTGAAGAATAGTAGCGATCTATTCTGATCCATGCCATTTCTCTTCTATTCAATACTTCCTGCTTGCCCACTACTGCCACGTTGTTCTCAACCTGACAAGCGATAGAACAGGCAGAGCAACCGATACAAGAGTTCATATCGATAGCTAAACCCCAGTGATGCTGAGAATATTTGTGTCCAGACCAAAGAGAAATCTTGGAAGGCTTTACAAACTCGCCGTCTTTATACACCTGTGGATGGTATCTACCCGCAGAAGCATCTTTTTGATATTCACTTAATACAGATTCTTGGATTACGCTTTCACGCCCCATGAACGTATGGTGAGTTTGGGTGCGTGCAATTCTATAGGTATCTCCAGTAGCAGAAATCTCTACTCCAGAAGTGATATCAAAATTGACAAATCCTCTAGAGACATCTAGCAATTCGTATGCATTGACACCTACTCCATTTGCTACTCTTCCAGCTTTGGTTCTACCGTATCCAAGTGCCAAACCGAAAGTCCCTTCAGCTTGTCCTGGTTGGATAAGGATAGGAACGACCAGGGATTTGCCATTTACAGTAATGGAAGCTTTGCTAGTTTCCCCTTCGAACATGGTCACCCCATTATCGGTAGCCCATTTTTGAGAAACGGTCAGATAGTTGTCCCAAGTTGCCTTAGAGATAGGATCTGACAATTCTTGAAGCCAAGGGTTATTTGCGTAAATACCGTTTCCGATACCTACTTTAGTATAAATCACTAATTCAGCAGAGGCATTATCGGCAGGGTATGCTTTTGCGACAACTGAAGCTGCAGCACTTACATTTCCTACTGGAGCCAAAGCCTCAGTAGTAGCGTTGATAGCTAATACTCCATTGTATAAAGTCTGATCCCAGAACTCCTGGAAAGTCCCGCCAGATTCCACCTGTGTGAATACATCACTTTGCCAGTTGGACTGAAGGAAGTCATAATAAGAAGTAGAGTCACCAGCCCATACCAAGAAAGATTCTTGAGCTTGTCTGGTATCAAAAAGCG
This sequence comes from Algoriphagus persicinus, assembly GCF_035156415.1. Taxonomy (NCBI): domain Bacteria; kingdom Pseudomonadati; phylum Bacteroidota; class Cytophagia; order Cytophagales; family Cyclobacteriaceae; genus Algoriphagus; species Algoriphagus persicinus. The sequence goes on along the minus strand of NZ_JAYEEY010000020.1, from coordinate 6,907 downwards.
GGGAAATCGTTGGTTGAGCAAGGGAGAAGTGACCTTTCTTAGGTTCGAAATCATTCCAAGACTCTAGGAAATGATGATCTGGCGCTACGATTTGTACCAAAGATGAAGTCTCATCTAAAGTACCATTGGTAGAGATACTCACTTTTGCTTTTGCAATACCAGCAGCGATTTCAGTGCCTCTAGCAAAATCATATACAGGATTACAGTTATAGAAAATAACTCCACCTACATTTCCTGCACTCAAATCAGTTACAAACTGATTCATTTTGGCATCATCGCCTTTTCTATAGTAAGTTGGATTAGCAAAATCCACCGTTGTTCCATTACTTCCAAGTAGTTCATTAATTGCATTGATAACGACTTGTACGTTTGGATCATTGGATCCAGAAACAACTAGAGAAGCACCTCTGCTTGCCCAAAGGTCAGCAGCAGCCTTTTCTAAATGAGCTATTTCGACTGCCGGAGCTGACACTGAAGCCGCTCCTGCTTTCTTTGCGATTGCATTGTAAAGTGCAAGAACAGCCAAACCACTTTGAGAAGCTCTGATTGGAGTTCTGTAATCAGCATTTGCACCTGAAAGTGACAAGTTGGATTCAAACTGATAATGCCTAGACATTTCAGGCTTCTCCTTACTGATTTTTCTAGTCTGAGCGTATTGACGGGCAAATTCAATTGGAGAAATCCACGATCCTAAGAAGTCTGCTCCGAAGGATACGATGGTCTTTGCTTTGTCAAAAGAATAAGAAGGAAGAACAGCTGAACCGTAATAGGTCTCAGCAGCCTTAGTAATACCGTAATTGGAAAGTGGGTCATACATGATCACTTCCACATTGCCAATTGTATCAGCAAACTGTTGTATTGCCTTCAGTGTAGAAGGTGAACTTATCGTATTTGCAACAATTTTCACAGCACCCGCAGAAGCTAAGGCAGACTTGGCTTGCGCATCTACTGTTTTCCAGTCAGATGGCTTACCTCCGCTGTGAGGAACTGCAATTCTCTCTTTATCATAAAGAGAAAGAATCGATCCTTCTACGATCGCATTTACTTTTCCTTTATTGATAGGAGATAGCTCGTTACCATCGATTTTGATCGGACGCCCTTCTCTTGTTTTTACCACAATAGAGGCATAATCACCACCTGTAGCGTAAGTAGAAGCGTAATAATTAGGAATAGAAGGGTTGATATCAACCGGCTTATTCACGTAAGGGATCATCTTTCTTACAGGAGCTTCACATGCAGCTAAAGAAGCTGCTGCCAAACTGAATCCCATTACTTTCAGAAAATCTCTTCTGCTAGCACTACCCTCTTCATTGAGTGTAGAAGGAAGCTCAGGGAATTCCCTATCAGCGTTCTTTACAAACTCTGGATCGTTATTGAGCTGCTCAAGCCCTTTCCAGTACGTTTTTTTATTTTCCTTCATTTTATGATATAAGAATGAATTTGCGAAAAGAATAATGAATTAATAGTGGCACTTTGCACACTCTAAACCTCCGATGTCTTTCACTTTCAAAGCATCTTTGGAGTCCGAGTGAACCTGAACCAACTTGTCATAGTAGGCATTACCTTCCGTGGTGATTTCGGTCTGCCTGTGGCAATCTATACACCATCCCATAGTAAGTGCGCTATGCTGACCAACAACTTCCATCTCCTGAATAGGACCATGGCAAGTCTGGCATTCGATCTCACCAACTACAACGTGCTGAGAGTGATTGAAATAAGCCAAATCTGGAAGGTTGTGAACTCTAATCCATTCGATTGGCTTGTTATTATCTACTGCATCGTAAATTTTCTGAATTTCTGGAGAGACGCCTTCTTTACCTTGTATATTCTGCACATGTGTGTGACAATTCATACAAATGTTTGCAGAAGGAATATTTGCGGATTTCCCGATCTCTACACCAGTATGGCAATACTGACATTCAATCTCTAAGGTACCTGCATGAAGGGCGTGTGAATAAGCAATAGGTTGTGAAGGTGCATATCCTTGCTGAATACCTACTGAATAAAGTCCATCCAAAGCAGTCTTAGCTACCAAAGCAATAACTAGCGCTGTTACTATAACTACAAACATGTCACTTTTGAATACCTTACCAAGATTAGTCTTCTGATTGACAAATTCTTTGTCATCCTCATCAAGATCCTGCTTGGTCAAGTATTTGGTCAATACAGAGATAATCAATCCCAATACCACCAAAATCAAAAGAAGAACAACTACTAATACTCCTAGTATAACAGTAAGGTATTCGTTTGGAATTCCTCCACCAGCTGCAACTGCACCACCTTCTGCTCCTGCAGTAGCTGCCGCCGCTGGATCCACCGTATCCCCAAACTCAATGTAAGAGAGTAGATTGTTCAGATCATCATCACTCAAAAACTCATGAGAAATCATTACTGTATTGTTATACTCTTTAAATAGACTATTGTAATATGCATCACCCGATGCGATTACTGCCTGAGAGTTCTTAATAAAACTTTTTACAAGCTCAACAGATTTCCTATCGGTAGCTCCTCTCAAAGCAGGACCGATCATCTTCTGATCGAGTTTGTGGCAAGTTTTACAATTTGTATTGAATAGAGCTTTTCCTGCTGCTACTGCTTCGTCGCTACTATCAACTTCTTGGGCAACAGCAAAATACTGCGTCCCGATCAGCATGAAAAACAGCACTGCCAGTGTGTGGAAATTCAATCGAACCCCTACTAACGAGCGTTTAGATAACATATTATAGCTAATTAAATAGTTTATGCGGTTTTTTATAACCCTTGCAAAGGTACTACCCGAAGCCAATTTTTCAAACTTGAGTTGATGGAAGGCAGATGATATAATGGACCTCATATTGATTTCATATAGCACTGTATTACAGTTATTTAAGCTTAATATTCTAAATTGATTTTAATTTAGAACCGTTATAAATAGAATGTATTTCGCAAGCATTCTAAACTTACTTTGAAATCCCACGATACAAGGCTTCTTATTCTTGAATTTTAATTAGCTAAGAACCTGTTTTGACTTTAAAGATTTAAAATAATTAAGGGGTTTATTGCAGGGAAGGAGATAATAACTACATTTGCATTCCAATTCTGATTGGTCGAGTGGCCGAGTGGCTAGGCAGAGGTCTGCAAAACCTTCTACAGCGGTTCGAATCCGCTCTCGACCTCAACTAAAAGCATTCGCCACTGCGAATGCTTTTTTTGGTTTATACCATTAACTTTTTGCAACAAAAAACTCCAGTAAGACCTAATTCTTTTTTCCTCTAATTGTAATTCAGGCAGACATTCCCTAGCTTAATTTTTAAACTGCTGATTATCATGCGTCAAAACATCACTTTACAAGTAAATGGAAAATCCACCACTGTTTCCGCAGATCCTGAAGAGCCTCTTCTTTATATTCTAAGAGATGATTTTGAGTTAAAAGGAGCCAAATATGGCTGCGGACTTCAGCAATGCGGTGCATGTATGGTGATCGCCGACTCTAAAGCAGAGCTAACATGTCTTCGACCATGTGCAAGTTTCGAAAATGTGAAAATAACAAGTCTAGAAGGATTGGAACAAAACGGCAAGCTTCATCCAGTACAGCAGGCGTTCATAGATGTGCAAGCGGCACAATGTGGCTATTGTGTCAATGGCATGATCATATCTGCAGTGGCACTTTTAGAAGATAACCCCAGTCCTAGCGATGAGGAAATTCGTACAGCACTAAATCCAGTAATATGTCGATGTGGCACTCATCACAGATTTATTGAAGCTGTGAAACTGGCATCTAAAAGCTCAAACGTCTAACCCATGGAAGATATACAGATTCCCAATTCCAGCCGTCGTTCATTTCTCAAAACTACCGGACATCTATTAATCGGGTTTAACATTTTGCCGCTCGTTTTTTGCCAAACAAAGGGGGCTCCAAATGAGATTCCTCCTTATGTAGGAGTTCCTTTTCGTCCAAATATCGATAATAAGTTAATCGATTCATGGATTAGACTGGATGCCGAAGGACACCTGACTGTGCTCTCAGGAAAACAGGAACTAGGGCAGGGAATAAAAACTGCTTTGATACAAATCGCAGCAGAAGAACTGGATATCCATCCTGATCGCTGTCACATTATTAATTCAGACACTGGTCAAACAGCTAATGAAGGTTTTACCGCCGGAAGTAATTCAGTAGAAGGCAGCGGAAGCTCCATACGTCAGGCAGCGGCGGAAGCTAGACTTTATTTAGTGAAGCAGGCAGGACAAAAATGGAATTTAACTCCTGACTCCCTAAGGGTTGAAAACGGAATCATAAAGTCTCCTTCCGGAGAAGAAATAAGCTACTGGAAACTATTGGAAGGGAAATTCATTGAGCAAAAAATCACCGGGGAGGCTACCCCTAAAAATCCAAAAGAATATAAATACGTGGGTCTACCGCTGAAGCGGGATGATATCCGAAAAATGGTAGTTGGCGAGTCTCACTTTGTACATGACCTGCAAATGCCTGGAATGGTTCATGCCCGTGTGCTTCACCCACCTTCCTACAAGTGTCAATTACTATCCATAGATGTAACTGAAGTACAATCTATGCCCGGTGTATTGAAAGTGATTAGAAATGGAAGTTTTTTGGCAGTAGTCGCAGAGCGAGAATATCAAGCTATAAAAGCACAAGAAAAATTAAGTTCCTTAGCGATATGGGACAAGGCTGCTATCAAAATCCTGCCTGATCAACTTCTTGATTCAATTAAACGCACGCCTGGTAACCCCGAACAAGTGAAGGTCTCTCCTGGAATAGGGGTCACTATCTCAAATGCAGCCGTAAACCATCACGCAGCGTATTTCCGACCCTATCACATGCATGCCTCCATGGGGCCTTCCTGCGCATTGGCCATTTGGGAAGGTGATGAGCTGACAGTTTGGACTGCGACTCAGGGAGTTTACCCTGTGCGAAGCACCTTATCCGATCTTTTCGCTATGGATGAGGAAAAAATCCGTTGCATCGGCGTGCCAGGTTCTGGTTGCTATGGGCATAATGGTGCCGATGATGTGTCTGGCGAGGTAGCTTTGATCGCGAAGGAAATACCCGGAAAGCATGTTCGCCTGCAATGGATGCGACAAGATGAACACAAATGGGAACCATACGGCACTACGATGGCATTTCAACTTTCTGCGGGAATTGATTCAGAAGGAAAGCTTCTAGCTTGGGATAGTATTGTCTGGTCGGACTCACATAGCACACGCCCAAATGGCAGAGCGGGAAGTTTCGTGTCTGCAAGACATTTAGATCCTCCGGTTGTATTTCGAAAAGGAGGATTTTCCGCCGGTTCCTACAGAAACGGAATTCCAGAATATAGCTTCCAAGCAAAGCAACTTCATCTCTTCAACTATAACGGCCCACTTCGAACATCCTCACTCAGAGGTTTGGGAGCCTATGCAAATACCTTTGCAATGGAATCATTTATGGATGAATTGATCCATAAATCAGGTTACGATCCATTCGATTTTCGCATAAAAAACCTGGAAGATCCCCGAGCAAAAGCTGTTCTGGAAGAACTCGCTAAAAAGACCAACTGGAGATCGAGAAGCAAACCTGCGAATACAGGGCTTGGGGTTGCCTATGCGAGATACAAGAATTCCACCTCCTATTTTGCAGTATTGGCAGAGGTAGAAATCGATAAAGCAGCGAAGAACTTTAAACTCAAAAAACTTACAGGAGTGATAGACTCTGGACTGACAATCAATCCCGACGGCCTAAAAAATCAAACAGAAGGTGGCATGATCCAATCGGCCAGTTGGACGATGATGGAGGAAGTCAATTATGACCAAAATGGAATTACAAGTGTGGATTGGGCCACCTATCCTATTTTCCGAATGCTGGATGTGCCAGAATTGGAAGTTCACATTATAGATAGACCCGAGACAAAGCCAATGGGAGCTGGAGAGGCAGCGATGGGGCCGGTTGCAGCGGCTATCGCCAATGCGGTTTTTGATGCTACCGGAAGTCGGGTCAGGGACTTGCCCATTAAACCAGAAAAGATAGATTGGAGTAAAGTCTAACCTTACAAGCCATCCCTCGTCACAAACTAGAATTTATAGCCTACGCCAAACTGAAGCCCTAGCTCTTGAAGTAAATGTTTATACATAGCCGAATCGTCAAAAGGTATTACACTATGCCTTTTGTAATTGGGAAAGATGGAAAATGACATTTTTTCAGTTTCAACCCTTCCTCCAAGACCGATTAAATAGCCAATCCCACTTTGATCTGAGAAATTATTTCCGTCCGATAGTTGAAAGTCTACTATTGAACCAGCTGCCGCATACAGAAATTTCCAAAACCCATATTCTGCATACAAGGGAACAGAAAGCATTTTAAACTTAGGTTCATGAACATACAGTATTGAAGAATCCTGCATACAAATGGGGTCGCCGCATGGACCTGGTCTAAAACTCAAATCACCAAATGCATAATTTAACCCCGTATTCAATCTAAAATTGCTTCCTACACTTTTAGATAGCAAAAGCCCAAACTCTTTAAAGTTTTTCATATCAACAGAACTCGCCCCATCCAGAGCAACTTTCCTGTCGGCTCTAGTTCCGGAAAGCCCGAAATATCCTTTCACTTCCAAAGATGATTGAGCTGTGACTGAAAAATTTACTAGCAGGATAAAGCAAAATAAAATGGCATTTCTCATAATACCGAAATTAATGATAAAAGTAGTTTAGCCAAGACGAGAGAAAGAGCCGATGTGCTACAACCATTTTCTTTAAAGACACGACAACTATTACTTTCTGGAAAAGTGCGGATTCATGCGAAGCGGACCAAACGATTAAACCCGGATTATGCATTAGAATAATTAAAAGGGGGGCTTAGATTCTGAATTTGGGAGAAGATGCCATCCATCCAGGGTCTTTTTTTGACTGGTAAAGAGATTTTCAAGACCTGTTT